>CAYLYF010000015.1:0-47459 GCA_964387595.1 uncultured Thermodesulfobacteriota bacterium
ATCTTTTCCCCACTGTCACTTAAGCACTTTATATTTTTGGACAGGCTCTAATTAATTTTAAATGGTGGTGCTGGCAAATCGGGATTTATAACTATTTGTTAATAAGGGGGCAAGGATTCAAGTGAAAAACCTTAAAACGGCTGTACTCGCTTGCGCTGCTATAGGTTCATAAAATAAAAGTCCCCTGATTTAAGGGGGCTTTTATGTGTCAATGCTTGAATTATGGGTATTATGCTTGCCCTTTACGGTTGTAGCCGCTTGAAAAATTATTGCTTATCCGGTTTGGCGGATGGCTTCATAAAGGACGATTGATACAGAATTTGCAAGGTTTAAACTCCGCACCTTTTTATTGTACAGGGGAATAGAAAGGGTGCTTTGAAAGTTTTTTTCAAGCAGATCTTCAGGCAGTCCGTCTTCCTCTCTTCCGAACACAAGAAAGTCCTTCTCTTTGTACTGGTGATCCCAGTAAACCGTTTTTCCCCGTGAGCTTAAGAACATAAAATTTCCACTGCTGTTTTTTTCAAAAAAATCTTCCAGGCTTTTATAACAGTGAAATTTAAGGTGCTGCCAGTAGTCAAGACCTGCGCGCCTCAGTTTTTTTTCTGTAAGTTCAAAGCCCAGGGGTTCAATGAGATGGAGAACGGAATCTGTTGCTGTGCAGAGGCGGCCGATATTTCCTGTATTGTTTGGTATTTGCGGATATACAAGTACTATGTTAAAAGACATATTATCTCTTCCTGATTTTTGCGGCGCCCTGTTTCTAGGTTTATATCAGCAAACAGTCTTGAAGTCTACTGTTGACTAGTTTTGAGGTATAAGATAATAAGGTTTTATATAAGCCTTGCGGGTTTAAAAAGATCAGAGTACCGATATTATCAGTCCTTTTTTAGATAGTTACATATCTGGAAATTTCAATACATATACGAAAGGGGGTTTTGCATGGTTGATATAAAAAAGGTAGCGATTAATACCGGCGGAGGAGATGCTCCGGGGCTTAATGCCGTTATCAGGGGTGCGACCATATCAGCTATAGGGCTTGGCTGGGAGGTCTATGGTATACGCCAGGGATATACCGGGATACTTGAAATGTCTGAGGAGGAAGGGATCATCCGTCTTGATTCAAACAGGGTTCGGGGAATAACCCATCTTGGCGGTACGATTCTGGGGACAACGAACAAAGGTAACCCTTTTGAGTGGCCGGTTAAGGAGGGAGATAAGGTCGTTGCAAAAGACAGATCTGATGAACTTCTTGAAAAGTTTAATAAGCTTGGGTTTGACGCGCTTATTGCGATCGGTGGTGACGGGTCGCTGGGTATTGCAAACAGGCTGGCAAAAAAAGGGCTGCCGGTTGTGGGGGTGCCGAAAACAATTGATAATGACCTTGCTTCAACAGTGGTTACCTTCGGGTTTGATACTGCTGTTACCAATGCCACAGACGCGATCGATAAGATTCATACCACGGCTGAATCGCACCAGCGGGTCATGGTCCTTGAGGTAATGGGGCGCTATGCCGGCTGGATAGCGCTTAACTCCGGTGTGTCCGGTTCAGCAGATGTTGTTCTCATCCCGGAGATACCCTATGATATAGGAAAAGTCTGTGAAAAGGTGAGGCAGCGTGACGAAATCGGCCGGCATTTTACCATTGTTGTGGTGGCCGAAGGGGCAACGCCCAGGGGCGGTACCATGAGTACCCTCGGTGAAAAACAGGTGGGCCGGGAAGTTAAACTGGGCGGTATCGGTGACCGGCTGGCACATGAGATAGAAGAACGGACAGGAAAAGAAGCCCGCAGTCTTGTCCTGGGACATCTGCAACGGGGCGGTTCACCCACGACTTTTGACAGGCTGCTTTCTCTGCGGTTTGGTTCTGCTGCGGTCAGGACTCTTAACGAGGGTAAAACCGGTGTTATGGTTGCGCTTAATCCGCCGAGGGTCGATTGTGTGCCTCTTGACCAGGCTGTTTCAAAGATGAAGTCGGTACAGATGGATTCTGATACGCTGCTGACCGGCCGTTATCTTGGAATCTGTTTCGGTGATTAAATAGAACTATGTCAGGGGGGTGATATTAAAAGGTCCGGACTTAAAGGACCTTTTTTACAGCATCATCATGATGAACTGTGAAAGTAACACAGCAATAATGGCAAGGATTGATATGTATGCGATTAATCCTTTTATTTCCTCTTTCACTTTTATTCCCTTTATTCTTTTATTAATAATAGACGGGAATGAAACTCATTTTTGTTAAATTTTTATTGCAAAGTATGGGCCATCATGTAAAAAGTTTTTTGTAAAAAGAGGGTTTAAATTAAAAAACATTTAAAATCAGTGAGTTGAGCTCTGCTGATTTTAAATGCAAAAAAAATTTGCAGAAAATATATTTTCAGGAATTGGTTTGTGCGGGCCAAAAATGGAAAAAAATATTATATTTGGTCTGTTTTGTATACGTCATGTGGTTCATTAAGAAGTATATCTTTTAAGAAGCTTTAAATGTTTTGTTCTGATAGACGCTTTTTTTAAAAAAATAAAATAGAGAGATATTTTAAGCAACATCTGTCAAATTGTAAGTATTAAAAACTATTTTTTTCTTGAATTAAAAATGTTGATAAATTAAGTTAATAAATAAAAGAAAACATCCGAATAATCTTTTTAAGCTTCAGTAATGATTACAAAAAGCCGGAACATGGCAGGGGAGCAGATGAAAAATATTGATAGATTGTCCGATCTTGTATGGATTGTCTCTCCGGAAGAAGTGTTTGATGAAGCACGGATTATTCTTAAAATGATCTCCGGTGATTTTAATAATGGGCCTGTGGGTTCCGCCTTTAAGATGATCGTTGATCTTTACCGGGGTGATTTTCCCGGATATCGTGCTTGCAATACGGAATACCACGACCTTCAGCATACGATTGATACTTTTCTGGCAATGGTGAGGCTGATTCATGGAGCGGTTATTAATGGCAGGGCCTTGTCAGAAAGAGAAATTGCTTTAGGACTTATTTCAGCACTTTTGCATGATGCGGGCTATATTCAGAAGGAACTGGACCTGACCGGTACCGGAGCCAAATATACGGTAAGCCATGTTCAGCGAAGTATGGACTTTTTGGGATGTTACGGAACAGAGCTGGGTCTGTCTGAAGAAGAAATAAAAGCCGGACGTATCATGATATTATGTACGGATCTTGCTGTGGATCCGGCAGAGACTGATTTTCCAACAGAGAACGTTGAACTTCTTGGAAAAATGCTTGGCGCAGCAGATCTGCTGGCGCAGCAGATCTGCTGGCACAGATGTCTGACCAGATCTATCTTGAAAAACTTCTTTTCCTTTACAGGGAATTTAAAGAGGCAGAGGTGGGCGGTTATGAAAGCGAGGTGGATCTTCTTAGAAAAACAGTTGCTTTTTATGACCTGATGGCAGCGCGTTTTGAAAGTCAGCTTGACGGTACCGATCAGTTTATGACGGCCCATTTTGCTGCGCGCTGGAAAGTCAACAGGAACCTTTACCTTGAAGCTATTTTAAACCAGAAGAAATATCTGCAGAAAGTCTTAATGATCCCTGATGCTGATCCTCTGACTTATTTGAATCGTAATGGGATTGCAGAAAAGATCAGAAAAGATATCAGTGTGCAAAAAAAACAAAAAGTTCTTCCTTGAAAAATATCGTATAGATTTCCCTTGTTTTAAACGTTTTACCCCATAAAGATTTTAAAAACGGCACAGGTCCTTTTGCGATGACAAAAGAATTTCTGATGCATGACGGGTATTTTTTCAGTTCTCATCTGGTGGGGTAGAAAAAGAAGGGTTGCTGGTTTTATATTCTAAATATTCCCTGTAGTTGCTTACGATGCTTTTATTCTGAATCGGGAACGGAAGGGTCTCTACAACCGTTTTGGTGATTTCATTTGCAAAGAGTTTGCCCTTGCTGTTTAACAGGTCATTTGTGCTGTAGCCCGATATTTTTAGCAGCCTGATAAGCAGATTTATATAAAAAGGAAGGTCTGCAGAACACTCACACCTGAGGTCATATATCATTCTTGCAAATTTTCGCCACATATCGGTTGACGGGTCCTTTTGCGCGACAAAGGCCATTTGTCTGCAATTGGACATGCTTTTAAGATAGGGCGCAAGTTCGGGGTTTACTATCTTCCAGCCTCCGAATGTTGAAAATGCGGCAGGTCCAAAGCCGATATAATCTTCAACCAACTCGTCCCGGGACGAATCGTAATAATCTGTTCCTTTTTGCGAGGTCCAGACGCAGGCTCTTTTATATCCGGAGCTGCCGAGTATCTGGTGGGCCTGTTCAATCAGCTCAAACTGTTTGTGGTCTTCGAGGCCGGACCTGTTTTCTGTTCCTCTGAGGATCATGTAGGGATAGGTGATGATCTGGTCCGGTGAAAGGGATGCTGACTTTTTGATGTCGCTTAGAAATGAGCTGTCGGTCTGACCCGGGAGTCCCGCCATCATATCGACACTGACAAAAAGTCCGATCGATTTTGCAAAACGGATAAGGTCAATTATGGTTTTACCATTACCCGTTTTCCTGCCGGTAAGTTCTATGACTTTGTTGTCAAAGCTCTCAATCCCCATGCTTATTTTTGTAAATCCGGCAGATTTCAGTTCGGACAGGTAATCCTTGGACAGGAGGGACGGGAGCAGTTCTATCCCGAGAGTATCAAACTGAACCTTTTCCCTTAACGGAGAAACGATATAATCCCTGAGTTCTTTAATCGAAAGCGTATTGGGTGTGCCTCCGCCGATATAGATCCAGTTGGAATTTCCCTCCATATGACTTTCGAGTATTTCCCTTTTCACTCCCTGCAGATAGCGCTGTTTCATCTCTTCAGAGTAGATTTCCTTGTAAAAAGAACAGAAGCTGCACTTGGAAAGACAGAACGGGACGTGAATGTAAATTCCAAAATTTCTGCTAAGGCGGTAAATAGGTTTTTCTTTGAAAGTATAAGCCGTTTTTTCAAACGACCGGATAAGCATTTGTTTGCTTTTTGAAGCGATCATAAATAAGTTCCTTTATGTTTACAGGCTAGTTATATTCCAAAGGGGAGTCTAATCCAGGTCTTTGCCGGTGGTTGCCATTGTCAGAGAGCAGTGTTTGATTCCTTTGGTCGTTTTTAAATGAGAGCAGATCTCCCCCATTTTTTTTGGAGAACCTTTTAAGATGATAATTTCCAGACAGTTATCATGGTCAATGTGAATGTGCTGTGATGCGATAATCAGATTTGTATAATTATGCTGTATCTCAATAAGTTTATTACTGAGGCCCCTGAAGTGGTGGTCATATACGAGTGTTACGGTGCCTGCGATATCTTTGTCTTCCGACCATTCAAGCGTTACCAGCTCTTTACGGATCAAGTCCCTAATGGCTTCAGACCTGTTTGCATAACCTTTTTTTTTGTTTAGCCTGTCAAATTTGCTTAGCAGCCGGTTGTCCAGGGAAACGCCGAAGCGGGTTGTGGAAGACATATTTTATCTCCTTTTAAATGGGTAACACGAATTATATTTTCGTAACACGATATGCTTGGCTTGTCAATAGGCCTTTTTAGCTTTGTTTGGGAGATGCGGCCTTAAGTGTTTAAAACAATTCATCCAAAGATTATAATCTTTGGATGAATTGTTAAGCATAAAGCCTTTAAACATCTGAACAACAGTATGCAGACAGCGGATTTCCGGGGGGGGGTGCCGGTTTCTGATTGACACAGCTTGAGCCATTTTCTATACTTGAAAATAGTGTTAAGGACTGTATTTGCCTCTGAAAGGGCGTAATTTTAAGAGTTTCTTATCTTTAGAAATGAAAATCTCAGCGGAGAAAAAAGAGAATGAAATTTGTATGTTATGAGAAAGATAAAGAGAAAAAGTTTGGCCTTGTTAAAGATGATCGTATACAGGAAGCCAAGGGTGATGTTTTCTCAGAATTTTGGCTTACTGAAAAGACAATCCCTCTTGATGCGGTAAAAATACTTCCGCCCTGTGCTCCGACAAAAATAATCGCAATAGGGCTTAATTACCGTTCCCATGCTGAAGAGATGAACATGACGATCCCGGAAGAACCCATGGTTTTCATGAAGCCTCCCTCTGCAGTTATCGGACCTGATGAAGCCATCATTTATCCGGAGATGTCAAAGCAGGTTGATTACGAAGGAGAGCTTGGCGTGGTTATCGGTGCAAAGTGCAGGTTTGTATCTGAGGAGGACGCGGAAAAATATATTTTGGGGTATACCTGTTTTAATGATGTGACCGCACGTGACCTTCAAAGAAAAGACACCCAGTTTATAAGAGCAAAGGGCTTTGATACTTTCGCACCCCTGGGGCCGTTTATTGAAACGGATATCGATCCTGATAAGGTGAAAATTGAAACATTTCTAAATGGAGAGAAAAGACAGTCCGGGGCAACGAACGACCTTATTTTTCCGGTAAAGCGGCTTGTCTCGTTTTTGTCTAAAATCATGACGCTTTGTCCCGGGGATATTATTGCCACAGGGACGCCGGGTGGAATAGGTCCGATGAAAACAGGTGATATTGTTGAGGTTAAAATAGAAGGAATTGGAAGTTTAAGAAACAGGGTCGCGGGTCTGTGATGGTTCTTTCAGACCGGAAGTACTAAAGTATGAAACTAAAGAACAGCTTTTATTTTTGGATCCCCGGTTATTTTTTCAAATATTGCATTTTCTTTTTTCCGCATCTCCTGCGCATCTTTTTTTGAGAGTTCATGATCATAACCTAAAAGATGAAGCGTTCCGTGTATGAGAAGTCTGCTCAGTTCATTATACAGAGAACATTTTCTTTTCTCCGCCTGCTTTTCTGCGGTTTCAACAGAGATCACTATATCGCCCAGAAGCTGGGGCTGAACGTTTTTAACCATGTCGTCAAGCATGGGAAAAGAGAGAACATCTGTGGACTTGTCTTTTTTACGGTATTCCCTGTTAAGTTCTCTTATTTGAGGGTCATCCAGAAGGAGAATGCTTATTTCTGGATTTAGTAATTCCAATTCTGCCAAGATCCCTTTCATTATTCGTCTGATCATATGAGGATTGGTCGGAATCTGTTTTTGCTGGTTTTTTATCCAGATCTGAGGTTTTTGTTTTTCCATTTGATTCCTTTTCCTTTGACTCAGGATATTCGATCCGGGAATGAAATATCCCGTTTAAAATCCTGTTGAAGTTTTCTGCGATCAGGTGCAGGTCTTTTAAGGTAAGCTCGCATTCGTCCAGCTGACCGTCCGCAAAAATATTGTTTATGATCTGCTGGACCATACCCTGAATTCTTGCCGGGGTTGGATCATTAAGTGTTTTTGACGAGGCTTCAACAGAATCGGCCAGCATCACGATGCCGGCCTCTTTTGTCTGTGGTTTAGGGCCGGGATATCTGAAGTCCTTATCGCTTACCGGCGGGTTGCCTTCAGCATTTAACTCTATTGCTTTCCTGTAAAAATAGTTCACGCAGCTTGTACCATGGTGCTGAAGGATAATGTCCTGTATGTTTTTTCCGAGGCGGTACTGTTTGGCTGTCTCTGCGCCGTCTTTTACGTGTGCGGAAATAATAAGACTGCTCATACTTGGAAGGAGTTTGTCATGCTTGTTTTCCACGCCACGCTGGTTTTCAACAAAATAAAGAGGTTTATTCATCTTTCCGATGTCATGGTAATATGCGCTGACCCGGGTAAGGAGAGAATTCGCATTAATTGCTTCTGCAGCTGCTTCTGACAATATCCCAACCAGGATTGAGTGATGATATGTCCCCGGAGCCTCAATAAGAAGTTTTCTTAAGCCCGGCTGGTTAAGGTCGGCGAGCTCAAGCAGCTTAATATTGGTCGTATAGTTAAAGATTATTTCGATGATCGGGATAACACCTGTTGCGAGTATGGAAGAAAGCAGTCCGCTTAAAAGTCCAAATCCAATGCTGATCAGGACCTCTACTTTAAAAATATCTCCGGAAATCATATAGAACGATATGATTAAAAACGAATTGATCGCACCGACAATAAGCCCGGCCCTTATTATGGTTTTGCGTTCTTTGCTCTGGACAACCTCCTGTGATGCGACCAGTGCTCCGATAAGAGAATAAAGGAAAAAGACAAAACGGTTGTCAATTAAAAAACAGGAAAACATGGAAATGATTATTGCGCTCAGTGCAGCAAGCTGCGGGGAGAGAACAATGCTTATTACGATGGCAGCAAAGGCGTAAGGAATAGCATAAAAATAAGAGTCTATCGGGATTATGGTTATTGCCTTACTGAAGGTCTTTGCGCTTCCGGCAAAAAGTTTTATGATGAGAAAACTCAAAATAAAGGTCAGGCAAAGAAACATCAGGTCTCTTCTGCTGAAAGGAGCGATATGCCGTGTCCCCAGGTTTGTCGTTGAAAACCGGTACAGTACGTGGAGAGAGATAAAAGACAAAAGAAAATAACCTATAATGATCCACAATATCCCCTGTTTGTTTTCAAGTCTTGTCATCGCGTTGAGCTTGACAAGGGTTGCTTTTGTTATCCGTGCGCCTTCCCGTACGATTATCTCCCCTTTTTTTACATGATAGTAAAGAGGGCTTATTTCCTGGGCTGCTTCGGTTTTACGCCTTGTTGTCTCAACCCGGTTAAAGGTTATCGTCGGTTCTATCATCTCAAGGCCGAGACCGATGATCGTTTTTCTAACATCAATTCTTACATTTTTAAGGATTATTCTGGCTTCACGTTTTAAAAGTGCCTGTGCCTCTTTTATGTCTATTATTGAAGAGAAATCATCCACGATTATTTCTTCGTTTGAATGAACGTCCCGGAGTATTATTCCTTGGCCCCTTTCTTTAAACAGATGTTCTTTTAAAATAACAACTTCCCGCTGGGTAAACGGGACCGTAATTTCCATGATATAATCATCGATCTCTTTTTTGAATTTTCGCTGGGCAAGAAGATTAAAGTCCTCTTTGCTGATCCGGGTCCCCAAAAGTTTTTGAAAAAGCTGGTAATTTTTTTCATCATCAGCGGTCAGCTCTTTTTTTCTTGAGCCCTGAATGACTTTTCTGATCATTGTAAAGGCCGTGTTGACCCTTTTTTCCAGCTCGTCTTCAGCCTTTGAATTAAAATCATATACCGAGAGTACAGAATTAGACTTTTCTTTGAGCCTTATTTCAGTGGTCTCTGTGTCTTCAACAGAAAAATCATCGGGAGACTTGATGTTATGCTTTGATATATCTCCCGGTACATAGCTGTAATCATGAACCGTAAGTCTTGGAGAGATCAGAAGCGCAATAACCGCGGATAGCAGGATGGAGATGATGACCCTGTGCGATGAAGGTTCAAGAAAGGGTTTTGTGATAATATCGGATTTCTTGGGTTTTTTTTTGTCCTCTATCTTGGAGGTCTTTTTCTTTCCCAGTTTTATATATTTTAAAAATTTAGCTTTCATTGTTTTGCAGTTTTTTTATTTAAAAAAATTTTTTCGGTTAAAACACCGTTTATTTATTCTTTTTACCCGAGTTTTCCGCTTTTTCATAGGCCTTTATTATTTCTTTAACAAGGGGATGTCTGACGACATCTTTATCCGAAAACCTAACTGTGCTGATCCCTTTGATCTTTGAGAGTATGTTTTGTGTTTCAATAAGGCCCGAGCCTGTTCCTTTGGGAAGGTCGATTTGTGTGATGTCGCCGGTGATTACCGCTTTAGAGTTAAAGCCGAGCCTTGTCAGAAACATTTTCATCTGTTCGGAAGTCGCATTCTGGGCCTCGTCAAGAATAACAAAAGAGTCGTTTAACGTTCTTCCCCTCATAAATGCTAGCGGTGCAACCTCTATTATGCCTTTGTGAAGGAGATCCGTCGCATTATTTATTTCCATCAGGTCGTGCAGGGCATCATACAGCGGTCTCAAATAGGGATTTATTTTTTCAAAGAGATCTCCGGGAAGAAAACCCAGTTTTTCTCCCGCTTCAACTGCCGGTCGGGCCAGGATGATCCGATCAACCTCTTTATTCATAAGAGCTGCAACAGCCATTGTCATGGCAAGATATGTTTTTCCTGTGCCTGCCGGTCCGATCCCGATTACAATATCAAATCTTCTTATGGCATTTATGTACTCTTTCTGGGTAATGCTCTTTGGTGATATGGTCTTTTTTTTGGGTGTGACAAGGACCGTATCCAGGAATATGTCTCTCAGCTGAACCGGAGATTCGTCTTTAAACATGCCAATGGCATGCTCAACATCAACCGGACCCAGCGTGTATCCTGATTCAATAATAAAATAGAGCTCCTGAAACAGCTTTTTTGCTGTTTCGATATCCGGGTCTGCTCCCTTTATGGAAACTTCATTTCCCCGGATATTTAATTTAACTCCCAGCCCTTTGTTTATTTTTTTTATGTTTTCATCATGTTCGCCGCAAAGCGCTTTAATAATGCCGATGTCATCGAAACTGAGCTTTTCGCAAAAATCATTCCTGTTATCTTTTGTATTATCAATATTATTATTCATATGCAAAATATATTATTTTAAGCTATAGGATAAATGAATTTAAAATTATTTAGTCTGAAGAGTTGATCTGGACAAATACTTCGCGTGTTCTCGGGCGATTATCAAAATCGCACAGCGTAATTTGCTGCCATGTTCCAAGAAGTACTTTTCCGTCTATTAGAGGAATTGTTAGAGAAGGTCCGAGCAAATCTGCTCTTACATGTGCATATCCATTTCCGTCTCCCCATCTGCTGTCATGTTCATAGGCCATATCCCGGGGAACGAGCCTTTCTATTGCCTTTGTCAGATCATTTACAACGCCGCTTTCATATTCAATCGTTGTTAAGGCCGCGGTTGAACCTGCCACAAATATATTAACCGATCCGTTTAAAAATGAAGATTTTTTTACGATATCTTCGACCTGATCCGTTATGTCGATGATATCTGTGCTGCTGGTAGTGCTTTTTTTGAAAGTTGAATATGTTGATGCCATGTTTAGTTTTGCTATCCTTTTAGTGTTAAACTGTAAAACGTCTGGAAAGTTAGCATAGGCGTTTGTGGTTATCAAGGTATTTTTTATATATTTTAGCTTGACAAAACTAGTAATTTAGATAAAAATAATCTATTTTAGATTTAATGATGATATGGAAAGGTAAGGCCTTTCTAGAGACTAAATGAGGAGATACAAATTATGGCTGTAAAGATTCGTCTGGCTAGATTCGGAAAGAAAAAAAGTCCTTTTTACAGGATTGTAGTGGCACAGGACACATCTCCAAGAGATGGAAGATTTATTGAAATATTAGGTACTTATGATCCTGGCTGCACCCCTTCGGTGGTAAACGTTAAAAAAGAGAGAGCTATGGACTGGTTGAAAAAAGGTGCAAAACCGACTCAAACAGTTGATAAGATCTTAAGAAAAGAGGGACTTTTTAAGGAATCGGCGGTTTAATTCCTATAGTTTTTATACGTTGCAGGAAACTGGTTTTTTGGACAGAAGCAGTAATCAATTGGATACTTTAAGGTAATAGGAGGCGAATATGAAAGATTTAGTTAAATATCTAGCTCAAGCTCTTGTTGACAGTCCAGATGATGTATCAGTAAGCGAAATAGAGGGTGAACAGACATCTGTGATTGAACTTAGAGTTGCAAAGGACGATCTGGGAAAAATTATCGGTAAACACGGCAGGACCGCACAGTCCATCCGGACAATATTGTCCGCCGCTTCTGCAAAAAACAAGAAAAGAGCAGTACTGGAAATAGTTGAATAAATTATTTTTAGAGTTGGTATTACCCTTTTAATAGAGATCTTTTAAGTAAGCCTGGAAATTTAAATTTTTTCAAGGTCTTAAAAGAAGTTTTTTTGAGGGGCAAAGGGGCTGGTGCTCGTTTGCCCGGTTTTCTTTAGATTAAAAGACCATTTTGTTATGGTTCAATTTGATATAATCACCCTGTTTCCCGCGATGTTTGAATCCCCCTTAAGGGAAGGCATTATCAGCAAAGCACAAAAAAAAGGGCTGATAGACATCAGGGCCCATGATCTTCGGGAGTACACAGAAGACAGACACCGGACTGCAGATGATACGCCTTACGGCGGGGGCGCCGGGATGGTAATGAAGATAGATCCTATTGCCAGGGCAGTAGAAGCTTTAAGGGTTCGTACAGGAAAGACCCGGACCGTACTTGTAACACCGCAGGGAAATATTTTAAAGCAGGAAACAGCAAAGAGACTGAGTGATTATGCTCAGGTGCTTATCATCTGCGGCAGGTATGAGGGAATAGATGAGCGGGTGCTTTCCTTTGTTGATGAGGAAATATCCATTGGTGATTTCGTACTCACCGGTGGAGAAATCGCAGCAATGGCAATTGTAGATGTTGCTGCAAGACTTGTTCCCGGAGTTGTGGGAGATGCGGCATCAGTTTCAGAGGATACGTTTTCTAATTTTTTGCTTAAATATCCTCAGTATACCAGACCTGAGAAGTTCAGAGAGCTGAATGTTCCGGAAGTCCTTCTTTCCGGAGATCATAAAAAAATAGCGGAGTGGAGATCTGTAGAATCATTAAAAAGGACATTAAAGAGAAGGCCTGATCTTATAAAAAAGGCTAATCTTACTGATAAAGAAAAAAAACAACTTGAAAATATAAAAGAATCTGAAAGGTTGGAGTAAGAAAATGAATACAATTGACAGACTTGAAAGAGAACAGATGCGCATGGATATCCCTTCTTTTCGTCCGGGAGATACAGTAAAGGTGCATGTTAAGATCAGAGAAGGAGAAAAGGACAGGGTCCAGGTATTTCAGGGCATCGTAATCGTTAAGAAAAAGGGCGGTCTCCGTTGCTCATTTACGGTCAGAAAAATTTCATATGGTATCGGTGTTGAAAGGGTATTCCCTCTGCATTCTCCGTCAATTGATAAGATCGAAGTTATTGAAAGAGGGATTGTCAGAAGGTCACGTCTTTATTATCTGCGCGGTTTAAAAGGAAAAGCTGCCCGGGTTAAGACTAGAAGATTTCAATAATTATCCCTTCTATTATGGAACCACTGTCTTCATTGCTCCAGGACAAAAGCTATCCGGAACAGATATTATATGACCGGGGCTATCTTCATGTTGCTGGAGTAGATGAAGTGGGTAGAGGGCCGCTGGCCGGCCCGGTGGTTGCTTCCGCAGTAATTCTTCCCCGGGATTTTTTTCATCCTGACATTAAGGATTCAAAGACGCTTACTGAAAGTAAAAGGAAAGAGCTGTATTCCGTGATCAATGAAAATGCACTTTCCTGGAACTGGGGCCTGGTCGATCATGATGAGATAGACCGTATCAACATTCTCAGGGCGACTCTTGCAGCCATGAAAAAAGCGGTTGAGGCTCTTTGTATTAAGCCGGACTATATCATTGTAGACGGGACGCATTCTTTTTCTGCAGAAGCTCCCCAGACAACTATAAAAAAAGGCGACACAAAAAGTCTTTCAATTGCAGCGGCCTCAATCATGGCTAAAGTAACCAGAGATTTAATCATGAAAAAATACCACTGTCTTTATCCTCAATATAATTTTGAGAAAAATAAAGGTTACGGTACCGCAGAGCATTTGAAGGCGCTTATTGATTATGCATGTTGTCCGGTACACAGGAGGAGTTTTAACCGGGTGATAGAGCATAGGATACCGGTCCTTTCCAGTAAGGGGTGAGCCGCAAACCATTCTCAAGGACTTATGACTGAAAAAACTAAAAAACTGGGGGAAAAGGGCGAAGCGTTAGCAGCCGCCTTTCTTGAAAAAAAAGGATATAAGATCCTTTTCAGGAACTATAAGTGTTCTTTGGGTGAAATAGATATAATCGCAAAGCACAAAAAAATCATATCTTTTATCGAAGTCAAAACCAGAAGTACAACAAAGTACGGGCCGCCCCAGGATGCAGTTATCCCTTCAAAACAGGCAAAGATCTCAAGGGTTGCATTAGAATTTATTCAGCGGTATAAGATGGAGAACAGGTCTGCCCGGTTTGATGTGGTTGCCGTACAGTTTTTGCCTGATGGCTGCGAGGTTAATCTGATCGAAAATGCCTTTGAGCTTTCAGGGGAACAGTCTTAAATTTACTAAACGGATAATTGTATACTTTCTATTATGAGCAGCAAGAAGGCAAAAACAAACTGGTCGCGATACATTCTTATTTTTTTAGGATTTATTTTTCTTTTTCCTGTTATCTGCTTTTTTGCGGTTTATCTTTATTTCAGCTATGACCTTCCCCGAATCTCATCTTTAGACGATTACAGGCCCCCCCTTGTAAGCATGGTTTATTCAAGAGACGGTACCCTGATCGGTGAGTTCTCTACGGAGAGAAGATATCTTGTGGGTATCGACGATATCTCAACTGTTTTAGTACAGGCGATTATTGCGGCAGAGGATGACCGCTTTTTTGAACACAGCGGAATAAATTACTGGAGCATCATGCGTGCTGCTATTAAAAATATCCGGTCTTTTGAAATAAAACAGGGCGGAAGCACGATTACCCAGCAGATCGTAAAATCTCTTCTTTTAACTCCGGAGAGAAAATTTTCAAGAAAGATCAAAGAAGCTATTCTTGCCACAAGAATAGAAAAGTATCTTTCAAAAGACGATATTTTAACGCTTTACCTTAACCAGATCTATTTCGGGCATGGCGCCTACGGTATCGAAGCTGCAGCCCGTGCCTATTTTGGAAAGTCTGCATCTGATCTTAATCTTTCAGAGGCATCTCTTCTTTCAGGCCTTCCCAAGGCCCCAAGTTATTATTCCCCTTTTAACAGTATGGAAAGAGCAAAAGAGAGACAAAAATACGTTCTTGCCAGGATGTATAGCCAAGGGTATACCTCCCTTGAGGAGACTCGTGCTGCGGCAAAAGAACCGCTTAATTTTATTGAGTCAAAAAAGAATGTCTTATCAAACAAGTCTTATTTTGTTGAACATGTCAGAAGATTGGTGGAGAAAAAATATGGCGCAGACTATATTTATAAAGAAGGTCTGAGAATTGAAACAACTCTGGACCTTTCGATGCAGGCTGCCGCGCAAAATGCTGTTTTAAAAGGTATTGAAGCTTATGAGAAGAGGCATAAAGATGATCCTGATAATGACACCCATGTTCAGGCGGCGCTTATCGCGATGGAGCCCATTTCCGGTCATGTAAAGGCTATGGTGGGCGGCAGGAATTTTCGGGAAACCCAGTTTAACCGGGCTTTACAGTCCAGACGACAGCCGGGATCAGCGTTTAAACCGGTAATTTATGCTGCGGCTCTTGATAAGGGGTATACCCCCGCCAGCATTATTGTTGACAGTCCCCTTGCCACCTTTGAAATTCTGGAAGGCACGAAATATAAATTCTGGGAGCCTCAAAACTATGGTAAGCAGTTTAAGGGGCCAACGACTTTAAGGAAGGCGCTTACAAAATCCTGCAACATCGTTACTATAAAAATATTAAAAGAAATAGGTATTGATTATGTCATTAAATATGCCCGTCAATTAGGTGTTGACGGCAGTTACAGTAATGATCTGACCTTAGCTCTTGGGACCTGCGGTGTTTCGCTTCTTAATATGGTCAGGGCGTATTCCACTTTTTGTGCCCAGGGTGTTTCTGCGGAACCGGTATATGTTTCAAAAATTCTTGACCGGGATGGAAATATTGTAGAAGACAATGTGCCCCGTCTTGTATCCGCCTTAAGTCCCCAGACAGCTTATATTATGACCTCTCTTTTGCAGAGTGTGGTTGAGGAAGGTACCGGACGCAGAGTTCGGGCACTTAAACGTCCGTGTGCCGGAAAAACAGGGACAACGAACGATGGAAGAGATGCATGGTTTATGGGATATACCCCGCAGCTTGTTGCCGGGTCATGGATAGGCTTTGATGACCTTAAGCCTCTGGGAAAGAAAGAGACGGGTTCAAGCGCGGCAAGCCCCATATGGCTGAGTTTTATGAAAGAGGCCTTAAAAGATGAACCTGTGCAGCTGTTTGATGTGCCGGAAGGGATCGTATTTGTAAAGATAGACCCTGAGACAGGCTATTATCCTGAGGAAAAGAAGGACAATACCATATTTGAATGTTTTAAGGAAGGAACGCTCCCCACTTTATTTAAGCAGGAGTATCTTCCGAAAACAGTGGTCATTAACTAGAGCATTTTCGTAACGTGTAATCGTTGTGCAGCAAAAGGCTGGTGTGGTACATTTTAAAAGTTCAAAGGCCAAAGCTCAAATGACAAATGAATGTCAAAAAAAGAACAAAAAAGATAAAAGCGTTTGACATTGTTGCTTTTCAGCTTCATTTGACATTTTTAATTTGAATTTTGAATTTTCATGTTAATCCATTTAAACCGTTCAAACTGTTCTTGAGGCTAAAGCAAAAAAGAAACTGTACTAGTCTCTATCTGCCTTTCCGGTCATCGGGACGAAGCGTACCGGAAGAATACCTTCCTTTTTTATCTTTCCGCCATTTTTAATTCCAATAACCAGGTTCTGTATCTTAAATTGCTGTCCCAGGGGCAGTATTATTTTACCGCCGTCTTTCAGCTGTTTGATAAGAGGCGGGGGTATTTTTTCTGCAGAGCAGCTTAAGATGATCGCATCAAACGGAGCATATGCTCCCCATCCATAATAGCCGTCACCCGCTTTTACACTGACATTTATGTATCCCAGTGAACTTAAAAGCGTTTCTGCTTTTTGTGCAAGCTTCTCTTTTATTTCTATGGTGAAAACTTCTTTTACGATCTCAGCCAGAACCGCGGCCTGATATCCTGAACCTGTTCCGATCTCAAGCACCCGGTCACTGCTTTTAAGCTTCAGGCTCTGGGTCATCAGTCCGACGATGTAGGGCTGTGATATGGTCTGGTCTTCGCCGATGGGGAGGGGATAGTCTCCGTAAGCTTTTTTTTGTCTGCTTTTGTCCACAAAAAGATGCCGTTTCACTTTTTTCATGGCAGAAATAACAGTCGGGTCGTTTATCCCCCGGGCTTTCAGGTCCTTTTCTATCATAATCTGCTGTTTTATCTCCAGAGCATTTTCTTCTGATGCGCGCAAGGCAGGACAGGTTATGAGAAACACAAGAATTGCTAAAATAACAGCATAGAAAACTGCTCTAATAAGAAGGGGCCCTTTTTTCATTTTTTAGCCTTTCGTAAAAAAGTCCTTTAAAAAGAGGTCTTTTCCTGTTTAACATGGGATCTATACTGTGTTTTTCCCTTCAATTATATTCTAGTGTAAAATGATCTTAGAATAAAGGTCTTGACGGAATAATCGGATAAAATTATAGTATTCTCTTTATGTCGCGGGCGATTAGCTCAGCTGGATAGAGTGTTGGCCTCCGAAGCCAAAGGTCGTGCGTTCGAATCGCATATCGCCCGCCATAATAAAAACAGGGGTTCTGAGCGTTTCAGGGCCTTTTTTTGTTCCCGTAATAATTCAATACCCATCACTATACCCATCACAAGACTTAGACTTTACTGTTTTCAGCGTAAAATAGTTAATCTTTGGTTTATTAAGAGATAAAGTTTTTCGGATGATTTAAATTGCAGAAAACAATAATGGGAGAAAAACATATGATGAATTTTTCATTACTCCCCTTTTTATTATTTTTAGCTAACTTAAATGTTAATTATGAAAAAAGTGCAGGCTGGATAAATTTTGATTTTCTTTCTAAACCGGATTTTGCTAATTTTTTTATGAATGTTTCAATAGGTTTTTTTATTTTTCTGTAACTATTAAGGGAAATACTATATTGCTCCTTACTATCAAGCTGTTCAATGTGTTTAATTTTTACAAGTGCCTCTAAGGCCTCTTTAATCCATTCAGCCCATCTCTTGATAAGCGTATTACAATAAAAGCATTACCCCACTTTCCTAAACATAACAACACATTTCAACCATTTACGAATACTATAGGTATTAAAAACCATTAATGTTTTTATCGTTATTTAGTGTGAATTTTGATGCTGTTTAGTAACGTTTATCTTGTTTAGGGGGTGTCTGTATGCTGTTTAATGCTTATTTAGCCGACGCATGACTCGGAGACCATAGTTGGTCGCTATCCTTTTCTATGCGGGGGACTTTCACCCCTTACTCTTTGCCGGCTTTTACCGGCGCTTTCAATCTGACCCTAAACTTTTTTCTCCGAATAACCTGTTTTTTTATTTGACAGCAATACCAGCAGTGTTATGCTTGCAGCTTAATTTATCGGAGCCGATATATATCATGAAGGATACAAACCATCCGGAAAGCAAAAAGGCAGCTAACATGTCCGAACCTTCAATGTTTCGAGGCGTTGTGCGCGGAATGCTGCCGATGTACCTGCTTTCACTTCTCATGAGAAAGCCCCATCATGGCAATGAGATCATGAAAGCAATTGAAAAAATGAGCAACGGGACCTGGAAACCGAGCCCGGGTTCAGTCTATCCTTTGCTTAAAAAGCTCGAAGATGATGGGCTTATTAGCGGAGAATGGGTGTCCGGCCGCGCGGCAGCTGCACGCATCTACAGCGTTACCCGGAAAGGCCGGTCAAGACTTCCCGTAATTCAAAAGCAGCTTCTTGCCGAACTGTGCATGACCAGAGATGCGCTTCAGCAGCACATAACAATTCTGAAAAAGGTTGTGTCAGACCGGGAAAACAGCACAAGTGCTTTATAATTAAGATTAATTGAAAAATATACTGTTAAAACAGATAGTTGTAATTATGAAGGTAATGTTTTTTTTGATACCAATTTAATTAAGTTGGATTTTACCGCAAAGTCGCAAAGAACAACGTCTTGTTTATTAGCTTTTAACATCCTGCCTTTCTCTGCGCCTCTAGCGCCCGTCCTCCGCAGTAACCTGCTACGGAGGATGGAAAGCGGGTGGTGAAAATTGTTTTTTACCCATAGATTTTGTTGAAAACCCATAAAAAAAGACCTGTAAGGAGATTACAAAATGATTTCGCTACACACCAGATTAATATCCGTGTTCGTCTGTCTCTTCTTTTTAGGCAGCACCGGCTGCTCAGACAATAACGCTGACAACAGCAGAACGTCACAGAAACAGCCCCTAACAAAAACTGCAAAACCGGAACGAACCATCATAAAAATATCATTCAGTGAGATGCCGTATAACATCCGTGCCGTAGGTCTGCTGCAGGCGTATCAGGAAGTTGGGATAAGCTCAGAAATATCCGGAAAAATAAATAAAATTCATTGCAACATCGGGGACAAAGTTTCAAAAGGTGAAATTCTTGCGGAAATAGATGATGAGTTCAGAGAAATATCCCTTCAGAAAAAAAGAGCCCTCTTAAGAAAAGCTGAGGCTTCTAAAACAAAAGCTCAAAAAGACTCAAAGAAAAGCGGGCAGCTCTTAAAAGAAGGCGTTATCTCAGATTCAGAGTCTGACAACACCATACTGGAACAGCAATTTGCCGATGCAGACCTCAGCCTGGCCCGTTCCGAGGTCAGAGCATCGGAGAAGGAATTACGGGACACCAAAATCAAAGCTCCCTTCAACGGAAAAATCGCGTTAAAAAATGTTGAGCTCGGGAAACTTGTAACACCGGGACAAAACATTTTTACTTTAGTGGACATACACAAAGTAAAAATTGTTGTGCAGGTTTCGGAACTGGACATTGCCAGACTTGCAACAGATAACACCGCAGAAATAGTGCTTGACAGTCTTGAAGGAGAGACCTTTCAGGGCCTCATTGCAACGATCGGATTAAAAGCCGATGATTCAACCCGCTCTTTTCCTGTTGAAATTATTGTGGACAACCCGGATGAAAAGTTACTGCCGGGGATGGTGGCAACCGTATCTATCTTATCTGAAAAACCAAAAAGGCTTATACTTATCCCTCAACATGCTATGCACTCTTTAAATAATATGAAGGTCGTCTACATCATGAAAGACAGCAAGGTCACTCAAAGGCCCATACAGACCGACGGCAAAATCAATGACCACCTTGTTGTTAAAAAAGGTCTGGCTGCTGGAGACATGCTGATTATTTCGGAAACAGGCGGCGAAGAACCCGGTTCAAAACTGTAATGCCATTCAACTTACATCTTAACATTATGTAGAGGAACACAACCACTAAATCAGAAAAGGATAATTAAAAACAGGCCATGCATATTTCAAAATTTTCCATAGAACAGCCGATCCTTGTCAATCTTTCAATGCTTCTCATCATTGTGACAGGCCTTATGGCCTTTAATAATATCCCCAAAGAGGAATTTCCGGAAATATCCCTTAACGGATTATCCATCGTTACCGCCTATCCGGGTGTTTCACCGGAAGAGATTGAAGAACTGATCACAAAACCCATTGAGGAAGAAATTTCCGATATTGATGATATTGACAATATTAGCTCTTTTTCCTCCGAAGGCCGTTCTCTGGTAACCGTTGAATTTACCTTAGATGCTGATGATATTTACCGGAAACTCCAGGAGGTCCAGTCAGAAATTGAAAAAATAAAAGACCTGCCTAAGGATGCCGAAGACCCGGAAATCACCGAAACAAAACACATGTTCCAGCTCATTACGGTGGGTCTAACTGCCAGCGGCACAGAGCATCAGATGAAAGAAGTGCTTGATGACATGGTATATGCTTTTAAAAAGATTTACGGGGTGAGTGAAGTTGAAGTATTAGGGGACCGTGAACGGGAAATATGGGTTGAAGTGAACCCCCTGCGCCTTGAAGGTTACGGCCTTGCGCTGGGTGATGTGGTTCGGTCTTTAAAAGGAAAAAACATCAATTTGCCCGGCGGCACCATGAAGCTGAAACATGATGAGATCATTGTCCGGACAGTGGGAAAGATCGGTGCTGTTAAAGAAATTGAAAATATTGTCATCCATAAAAGTACAGCCGGCGGACATGTTTACTTAAGAGATGTGGCACGTGTCTCAGACACTTTTGAAGAACCCACCCTTATTTCACATCTAAACGGGAAAAGAAGTTTTAATATCACAGTCAGAAAAGCCAAAGTCGGTAATATCGTTGACATTGTAGAAGACGTAAAAAAAGTTGCCAAACGTTTTGAGCCGCGCCTGCCGCCAGGAGCTGAAATCGTGTTTGCAAACGACAATTCGGTTTATCTTCAAAAAAGGCTTAACCTGCTCTACTCAAACGGCATATTCGGTCTCATTTTAGTTCTTTCCAGCCTTTTTATATTTATCGGCGCACGTGCTGCCGTGATTACAGCTCTTGGAATTCCGGTTGCCTTTTTTGCTTCTGTACTCCTGATGAATTTTTTTGATATCACCGTAAATTCTCTTTCCCTGTTCGGCATGATAATCGTTCTAGGTATGATCGTTGATGATGCAATTATTGTGGCGGAAAATGTCTACCGCTACATTGAACAGGGACTTCCTGTAAAAGAGGCGGCCCTAATCGGTTCCTCGGAAGTTCTGTGGCCGGTTACCGCTTCTGTTTTAACCACCATTGCGGCCTTCATGCCTATGCTATTAATGGCCGGCCCCCTGGGAATGTTTATGGGTATCATCCCTAAGGTGGTGACTTTTGCTCTTGCTGCTTCGCTGTGGGAGGCTTTTTTCCTCCTGCCCTCACATTTGGCAGAGTTTTCCCGGCCGGTCAGACAAAAAACCATGCGGGGTGCTGGAAGTTCCTGGTTTATTGCTTTGCAGTCCCTGTACACCTCTCTTCTAACAAAACTGCTGCTCCGCAGATACCGTTCAATTCTTTCTATTGCAGGCTTCGGCATTATAGTTCTGCTAATTACGATTGGAACCCTTGACGTTGTGCTCTTTCCAAACCAGGAGTTTGAGACCTTTATGGTAAAAGCCGAGCTTGATCCAAGCACCAAGATAGAACAGACTGAAACAGTGTGTTCTATACCGGAAAAACTTTTACTTGCTCTTCCTCCGGAAGAAAACCTTTCTGTTGAAGCCAATATCGGTATGAAAACAGCAAACCTTGGACTTAAAGAAGGCGGATATGAATACGCAAGCAGCTTTGCCCAGATCAAATCCCGACTGACCGATCATCAAGCACGAAAAAGAAGTGGTGAAGAAATTCTTACAACTATCCGTGAAAAAATAGCTGCCATGAAAAATGGTCATCTCTTCAGGGTTGACAAGGAAATGGCCGGCCCGCCGGTTGGAAAAGCTGTTGCGGTACGCATCCTTGGCGATGACTTCCAGGTACTTGAGATGCTGTCAAACAAAGTTATGGAAGAACTGGGTAAAATAAAGGGAGTGGTTGACATTGAAGATAACTTTCGTCCGGGGAAAGACGAACTCCAGGTAATCGTAGATGAAGACAAAGCTGCCCTTTACAACCTTGACGTTGAATCTATTGCAAATACCATAAGGTCCGCATATAAGGGCAGTGTTGCCACCAAATTCAGAACCCCTAATGATGAAGCTGACATCCTGGTCAAGTTTGACGCACAAACCAGAAATAATTTGCAGGGAATTCTGGATATTAAAATACCAAACCCGGACGGCGCAATGATTCCGCTCAAAAATGTAGCAAAAACTGAGCTTATAAGCGGCTATGGTAAGATCAGACGCTATGATGAAAAAAGAGTGATTACGGTCACCGCAAATATTGAAACCGGTGTTAATACTTCACGCACAGTCAACCTTGAAATTAAAAAGATAATGGAACCGCATCTGCAGAAGTATCCTGATTATATCATGAATTTGGGCGGTGAGTATGAAGACACGGAAAAATCAATGGCATCCATGCTGCAGTCATTCGGGCTGGCAATTTTTCTGATTTATATTATCATCACCTGCACCTTTAAGTCCTTCATCCAGCCTTTTATGTTAATGTTTACCATACCGCTTGCGGTTATGGGCGTGTTCGTGGGACTGATCATTATGAGAACACCCATCGGCATGATGTCATTTATGGGCATTATCGCCCTATCGGGAATTGTGGTAAACGATTCAATTGTGCTGATTGATTTTATTAACAAGCGGATAGCTGAAGGCGGAGACAGAATTGCAGCCATTATTGATGCTTCCAAAACCCGGCTGAGACCTATCCTTTTGACATCCATTACCACTATTTTAGGCCTGATGCCCCTTGCCCTGGGAATCTTTGGTAAAGAACAAATGCTAACGCCCATGGCGATCTCAATTGTCTGGGGTCTCTCCTTCTCCAGCATTCTCACCCTGCTCCTGATCCCCTGTCTGTATGCTATCGTGGATGACCTGAAAAACGGCCGTTGGAAAAAAAGCTAGAAATATTGTATATAATAAAAATACTTTTATTACACGAATACGAACCTTTTTCTTTAAGGAGACAGCATGGAAAAATCCTATGGCTGGCAGGGAACCATACTCAGGCTGAACCTCACTTCAGGAGATACTCAGCACCAGTCAACAGCAGATCTTGCTGAACGGTTCATCGGCGGGAGAGGGGTTCTCTCTAAAATATACTGGGATGAGGTTAGTCCAAAGACAGATGCCTTTCATCCGGACAGCCCCATTATCATCATGACTGGACCGCTGGCCGGATCTTCTGCGCTTTCCTGCAACAGGTGGTTCATTGGCGGGAAATCACCGCTTCTTAATCCTGAACAGTTCGGACTTGGAAATGTAGGCGGCAGCATGGCCGTGACCATTAAGGCTGCCGGTCTGGACGGTATTGTTATTAACGGTAAAGCCAAAAAACCAAGCTATATCCATATACAAAACGGAAAATGTGAAATAAAAGATGCTGCCGGTCTCTGGGGTCTTGATATCCCGGAAACCCTTAAGCGTCTGACAGGTGCCCACGGAAAAAATTCACGGGCGGTGTGCATCGGAGTTGCCGGTGAAAACCGGGTCAAACTGGCCATCGCCATGAGTGATAATGGTGCCTGCGGTGGTAGTGGTTTTGGTGCGGTCATGGGCTCGAAAAATCTCAAAGCCATTGTCATCGAGGGAAACCAAAAAGTATCTGTTGCCAGACCCGAAGAACTTAAGAAAATTAACCAACAGATCCTGTCTTTAATTGAAGGCAGAGTCCTCATGGATCCGAATATCGAGGGCATCGAACTTATTAAACGGTCTCCGTGCTTGGGCTGTCCTTCCGGCTGCCCCCGAGGACTCTACCGGCACGACTCCGGGAAAGAAGAGGTTAGAAAAAACTGTGCAGCAGCCTACTCCTATTACCTCTGGGACAAACGGCAGAACAATGACGAGCCGACACCTGTCCCGTTTCTGGTCACATCACTATTAGACCGGTATGGACTGTGCGGACAGGAAATAAACAATATATTCAACTTTCTCCATGAAAGCGATAAACTTGGCCTGCTTCCTGAAGACAAAATCGGAATTAAACTTTCAGAACAGGGAACGCTGGAATATGCAGAAAAACTGCTGGATATGATTGCTTACCGAAAAGGGTTTGGAGACATTCTGGCTGAGGGAACCATCCGGGCAGCACGGGCTTCAGGAAAAGAAACCGAGACCCTCCTTGACAAGCGGGTCACCCCAAGCGGCTTTAACGCAAACGCCTATAACCCCCGGTTCTTTATTACCAACGCACCTTTTTATGCCACGGAGTCCACCAGCACCTTAAACCAACTCCACGAGGTCTGTTTTCCCATGATGAAATGGACCATGTGGTTCGCCACGGAAGGCGCGTATTCTCCGTTCAGCACTGAAGTCCTGCAAAACATCGCACGCAAATTCTGGAAAAGCGAAAAAGCGGTTGATTTCTCCACCTATGAAGGAAAAGGAGAAGTAGCCTGCATCATCCAGGACCGCGGGTACGCAAAAGAAAACCTGGTGGGCTGTGATTTTATGTTTCCGATCACCACCTCTGAAGGTGCAGAAGACCATGTGGGTGATCCGACCCTTGAGAGCCGTCTTTTGTCTGCAGTTACCGGAATGGATATGGACGAAAAAGACTACTACCGCACCGGCGAGCGGGTCTTTAATCTGCAGCGGGCCATCCAGTGCAGAGAAGGCCGGTCCGGCAGAAAAGATGATCAAATCAACGAATTTAATTTCTCCGAACCGATTGAGGAAGACCCGGGTTTCTTTGACGTGTTCAATCCTGAAATGATGCTGCCGGGTCCCGGCGGTGAACTCATCTCCCGGAAAGGCGCTGTGGTGGAACGGGACAAGTTTGAAAAAATGATGGATGAATACTATGCTGTTCGGGGCTGGGATGTTGCCACCGGTCTGCAGAAAAAAGAAACTTTAGAAGAATTAAATCTGTCTGAAATCATTCCCGAGCTGAAAGATAGAGGACTCCTGGCAGAGGAGTGACCCTTGGTTCTTGAGGCTGAAATGCCGTTAACAGCTATTGGCAGTCAGGGCTTTGCAACGAACAACAAACGACTGACAACGGACGAGACTTTGCTTCATTGCCCTATGCTCCATGCAATTCTGCGTTCAATTAATCTTTGTTAAGATTATTCCGCAATCCGCACTCATTTCATTCTACAGTCACCTCTATTGAACCGACAGCGGCATTCACATTGATTTCGCCGGTGCCTTCATTCAGGATAAAACTGCCCACCGAGCTGATCCCGGGGAAAGGCGTAATACTTTCGTAACCCTCAACACCGGTTACACCGATACCCCCCACAGCAACATCCAGCTCGACCTCGCAGGACCTGTCCTTTGAAATGTCAAGCAAGATATTGCCGGTAGCTGCAGAAATCAAAGCATCGATGGGTCCCGAGCCTTTGATATCAACACCCATACTCCCGGTCGCTGTTTCCAGATCAAGCGCATCGCCCCAGTATTCTTCTATTTCGATAGTTCCGGAAGTAACATCAACAAAAAGCGGGCCCATCGCCTTCTCTACAGAAACAGACCCCGCTGTTACATCAATATCACCCTGAGTGATCTCTTCACAATCTATTACCCCTGATGTGGTTCTGAGAATAAGCTGCTGCTGATCTATATTACTGAAAGTAAGGTTTGCTCCGCCGTAAACATAGGGGTCAAGATATAAATCTTCATCAGGGTTTTCAACCTTAATGCTGTAGGTTCCATCCGACAACTCAGTAGTAACAACGATATTATCAATATATTCCAGAGCCTCCGATTCGGTTAAGGCATAGGCAAATTTTTCAATAGTTACGCCGACAGAAGTGCTATTGTCTGAACCGTCCGGATTATTAATATTGATTCCGCCCGCGGTTACCTCAACATCAAGTATTGTAAAAACATCATCTATAACAACAGTTTCTGTTTCTGTCTTCTTGATACGATCACAGGCATTCAGTAAAAATAAGATAAAGATCAGAGTTATTAAACGTTTCATCGGACCTCCATACTATTTTGTTGATTTTATGAATATGTTTTGGTTATAGCCATAGATTATCATATTTAAATATAGACGATAATCTGAAAAAATCATGCGTTTATTTTTAACGGCCTCAAATCGGCAAGTCCCGGGACTATCCATCGCAGGTAAATTTAAGGAGCAAACGGGTTTCCCGGATTCAAGGTGTGGTCTGGCGGCCTTGAATGAACATTTCATTTAATGGCTAATAGCGATTATAACAAATTTTTGAAACGATCCACTGACTACGAACCACTGACTATTTTTTTGCAGTTACTGCCTTTATCGATTCAAGGGTAACATCACATAGTGTCTTCAGCTCTTTTTCAGAAATGGAAAGCGGCGGCATTAAAACAATCACATCACCCAGAGGCCGAAGAATAACGCCGCGTTTTCTGGCTTCAAGTATTACCCGATGCCCAATCTTTTCCTTAACCGCAAATGGCTTTTTGGTCTTTGTATCCGATACCAGCTCTATACCCACCATAAAACCTTTCTGCCGGACATCACCCGCATGGCTAAGTTGTTTAAACGCTTTAAGCTGTTGGGTTAAAAGTTTTATTTTTTTCTGAAGGGACAAAAGAACCTTTTCTTCTTCAAACACCTCAAGATTTGCGATGGCAGCTGCGCAGGCTACCGGATTTCCGGTATAGGTGTGACCGTGGTAAAAAGTACTTAAATCTTCTGTCTCACCCAGAAAAGCATTATATATCTCATCTGTTGCAAGCGTTGCAGCCAGAGGCAGGGTTCCGCCGGTTATTCCTTTTGCAATTGCAAGTATATCCGGCCTTACTTTTTCATGCTCGCAGGCAAACATCCGGCCTGTTCTTCCAAATCCAACCGCAACTTCATCGGCAATAAAAAGCACATTATAGCGGGTACAGAGCTCTCGAGCTTTTTTAAGATATCCTTTAGGGAAGGTGATCATACCTGCTGCACCCTGTACCATCGGCTCCACCACAAATGCTGCGATTTCTTTCCCGTGTTTTTTCAGTATCTTTTCAAGAGACCCGATACATGCCAGTTTGCATTCAGGATAGGTCTTGTCGGCCGGGCAGCGATAACAGTAAGGAGAGTCGGCTTTAAAGGTTTTAAAAAGAAGGGGGCTATAGATCTGGTGAAAGAGGTCTATTCCGCCTACGCTTACGGAACCGATGGTATCACCGTGATAAGCATGAGTTAAAGAAACGAACATTTTTTTGGTTCTTGTTTTTTTTGATTTTTGCTGCCAGTACTGATATGCGATCTTGAGGGCTATCTCAACCGAGGTTGAACCATTGTCAGAATAAAATACTTTTGAAAGACCTTTGGGCGTTATCTTTACCAGCTTTTCGGCAAGCTCTGCCGCCGGCACATTTGAAAGACCCAGCAGGGTCGAGTGGGAGATCTTTTTTACCTGGCTGATAATCGCATCATCTATCTTTTTCTTGCGGTGACCATGGACGGTTACCCAGAGCGAGGATATTCCGTCCAGATACTTGTTTCCCGCTGTGTCATAAAGATAAGAACCTTTCCCTTTTTCAATGATAAGAGGATCACTTTTTTCATAGTCCTTCATCTGCGTGAACGGATGCCAGATATACTTTTTATCTTTTTGCGCCAGAATTTGCTCCCTTTTTTTTAAGGCCATTTTAAATAGAATCTTTCATCTTGTTATAATGATTAAAGGTTGATATAATTTTTGTTTTTAAAATACTGTAGCAACAGTAATAGTTAACTGTAATCAAGAAACCGCAATAAGTCAATCTACAGAATTTATGGAAACTTTAGAGCCGAAAAAAGGTATCGAGTTTGAGCCGAAAAATTTTTTTGAGAGTTTTATCTATGTGGCAAAAGAAATTCTTTTAAGACCGGCAAAATTTTTTTACGAAATGCCGCAAACCGGGGGGATCAGAAACCCTTTTATTTTTCTTCTGGTGTGCTCTTTTTTATTTTCACTCTTTATTGCAAATTATAAAGGCGGTGATTTCAACCTTTTTCTGCTCTACTTTTTTGCAAACACCCTGTCTGCTTTACTGCAGAGCATTATATATCACCTGCTTGTTTCGAGACTGTTCGGTTCAAAAGCCCCTTTTGAAGCGACTTTCAGAATCATCGCCTATATAAATATACTGTGCCTTGTCTCCTGGATCCCTGTTGTTGTCTTCAGCTTAGCAATTAACATTTTCAGCCTTTATCTGATTTTTATTGGACTTCAGGTGGTCCACAAATTGAAATCAAAACAGGCCGGCATCACGGTTCTTTCCTTTTTTGCGATAACCCTGCTCTTTATCGCAGGTCTTTTTCTGGTGGCCGGCGGAAATATGGAAGAAAGCATGAAAATTCTGAATCTTTAAACAATAAACCTTCAAAAGCACCCATCCTCTTAAATTTTCATCCTTTTTCTTCTCTTTTGATAAATCTGGATCAGCCCAGAATAATTTTTTTTTCTGTCAACAAATATATTTTATATAACAAATGACAATATATTTATATAATAATCATTTATTTATCGGGTCGCCTTTCCGGATTTTAAGGCTCTTAACTTGCTTTTTTAAAATTTCAGTAAAAATTATATCAAGTTTTTTAATTTTTAAATTATTTCATGGTAATATCTGCCGATAAGGGTCTGTGTATCTTGTTTCACTTTTTTCAACTGGAAAAATTCTTTACAAGTTATATATAATTAATCAATAATAAAAAAATACAATAATTCAGTCTGTTACGCATACCGGGTATACTTATGCCTGAAAAATTGGGCGAACTTCTAGTCAAAAGTAAAGCAATAACAAAGGAACAGCTTGCCAAAGCCTTAATCTGGCAGAAAAATACCGGCAAAATGGTGGGGGCTGTCCTTGTTGAGATGGGGGAGTTAAGCGACAGTGAGCTTCTGCAATTTCTAAGTGAACAGCATGGTGTTCCGGCCATTAAGCTTTCTGAATTTCTGGTTGCCCCTGATGTCCTGGAAATAATTCCTGCCGGGGTTGCCTCAAAATACCAGGTCATGCCGATTTCTGCAAAAGATTCCACCCTTACGGTGGCCATGATGGATCCGGGCAATATTTTTGCCCTTGATGATCTCAAATTTTTAACCGGGTACCGGGTAGAACCCTTAATTGCTTCGGAAAATGCGGTAAAGGAAGCAATTAAGGTCTATTACAAAGTCGAAGACCAAAGTGCTTCGTATGAAAACCCGGAGGATCTTTTGTCCGGTTTTGACACCCATGGTGTTGAATATATTGAAGAAGAAGAAGAAGATGCTGATATTTCTGCCCTTGCACAAGAAAGCGAAGAAGCGCCGGTGGTTAAGCTGGTTAATGCGATCTTAACGGATGCAATAACTAAAAACTGCAGTGATATTCATATTGAACAATACGAAAAAACATTCAGGGTCAGATTTAGAATAGACGGCAGTCTGTATGAAGTGATGAAACCGCCCATGCGGATGAGAAATGCCATTACATCAAGGCTAAAGATCATGGCCAACCTTGATATCGCAGAAAGAAGGCTTCCCCAGGACGGCAGAATAAAACTTAAACTGGGTAAAAACAGAGAGATGGATTACCGGGTATCTGTTTTACCGACCCTGTTCGGAGAAAAGATAGTTTTAAGACTTCTTGACAAATCCAATCTGCAGCTTGACATGACAAAACTTGGCTTTGGACAGAAGCAGATCGATGACTTCCAGGAAGAAATACATAAACCCTTCGGAATGGTTCTTGTTACCGGTCCAACAGGAAGCGGAAAGACAACTACCCTTTATTCTGCAATTGCCGATCTGAATAAGGTAAGTGAAAACATTTCAACGGCGGAAGATCCGGTGGAGTACAACCTTGAGGGTATCAATCAGGTACAGATGCATGAGGGTATTGGTCTTACTTTTGCATCTGCCCTTCGCTCTTTCTTAAGACAGGACCCGGATGTTATTCTTGTGGGTGAAATCCGGGACTTTGAGACAGCAGAAATCGCCATTAAGGCAGCGCTTACCGGACATATGGTTTTAAGTACGCTGCATACCAATGATGCGCCCAGTACGATAAACAGACTTCTTAATATGGGAATAGAACCCTTTCTGGTCTCGTCTTCTATTAATCTTATTCTTGCCCAGCGTCTTGCAAGAAAAATATGTTCCGCCTGTAAAGAACCGGTTGAAATATCAAAGATCAAGCTTGAAAAACTGGGGGTAAGCCCGGAACAGTATGAAGGCGTTACCTTTTATGAGGGCAAGGGCTGTGATGCCTGCAACAATACCGGAAACAAAGGCCGTATTGCTCTTTATGAAGTCATGCCCATGTATGAACCCTTAAAAGAGCTGGTACTGCAGGGAGCATCTTCAATCGAGATCAAGAAAGAAGCCATGAGTCTTGGAATGCAGAGTCTTAGACAAAGCGGAATCGAAAAGCTGCTTAAAGGTGAAATAACTTACGACGAAGTTTTAAAAACAACTGTACGGGATGATGATTAATTTGCATTATTGTTTCCCTTTCTGTATGAATAAAATAATGAAGAATAAAAATTAAGGAGAGGATCAAAATGCCAGTATATCTTTGGGAAGGAAAAACTGCAAAAGGGACACTTCAAAAGGGTGAGAATGAAGCACCCAGCGAACAAGTCCTCCGGCAGAGGCTTAAGGGCCAGAACGTAAAGGTCCTTAAAATAAAAGAAAAACCAAAAGATATCCTTGAAAACATTAAATTTCTGCAGCCCGGAGTCAAGACCAAGGACATCATCCTTTTTACCCGGCAGTTTTCAACCATGATAGATTCGGGCCTCCCTCTGATACAGGGCATGGATATCCTTGCAAACCAGGAAGAAAATCCAACCTTCAAAAAAATATTAACTCAGGTCAAACAGGATGTTGAAGGAGGCTCTTCCTTTGCAGACGCACTTAAAAAACACCCCAAAGTCTTTGACAGCCTCTATGTTAACCTGGTTGCTGCCGGTGAGATGGGAGGTATCCTGGATACGATCCTGCAAAGGCTGGCCGCTTATATAGAAAAAAACGCAAAACTGGTGAGCAAGGTTAAAGGAGCCATGGTCTATCCCACCACAATCATGGCCATCGCGTTTGTGGTTATTATCATCATGCTTGTATTTGTTATCCCTGTATTCTCCTCAATGTTTGAAGATTTTGGCGGCGAGCTCCCGGGCCTTACCGCAGCTGTTGTTAGCCTGAGTGATTTTCTGATCGGAAACTGGTATCTACTTCTTGGCGTCGGTGTCGGTCTCTTTTATGCTTTTAAAAAATTCAAAGCCACCGATAAAGGAGAACAGGTGGTAGACAAATATCTGCTAAAAGCCCCGGTTCTGGGAGACCTGCTTAGAAAAGTTGCTGTTGCAAAATTCACCCGGACACTTGGAACAATGATATCAAGCGGCGTCCCCATACTTGACGGCATGGAGGTTGTTGCAAAAACAGCAGGGAACAGAATTGTCGAAGATGCCATTAACAATACCAGACAAAGCGTAAGTGAGGGAAAAACGATTTCAGGACCTCTTGAAGAAAGCGGGGTTTTCCCGCCAATGGTCTGTCAGATGGTTGCGGTAGGCGAGTCAACCGGTGCCCTTGATGCCATGCTGGAAAAAATTGCTTCTTTTTATGAAGAAGAGGTTGATTCGGCAGTTGATGCACTGACGTCTCTTATTGAGCCGATCATGATGATATTTCTCGGCGGCACGGTAGGCACAATGCTTGCGGCCATGTATCTGCCGATCTTTAAGATCGCAGGAGCCGTCGAATAGCATAGCGGTAAGCGAATGGAGCATTTGATCTTATATATGCACCATCCACCCTCCGTAGCTTTAGCTACTGCGGAGGACGGGTGCTCTCAGCTACAACCTTGAACCCTTTTCAGGGAACTGCAGGGCTGAAAGCTGTCTTGATATATCGAAATAACAGTTTATTTCCCCGACAACAGTAATATCAAATATAATACATATATTCATCTTTGGAAGCATCCGGATCTTTTTCATGCAAAACAAACTTCGGCGGCTGATGGGTCAGGGTTGTTTCCGGAGGCACAGACTCCAAAAGCCAGACATTTCCACCGATAATAGAATCTCTTCCCACAACTGTTTCTCCGCCCAGAATCGTAGCTCCCGCATAGATCACAACATTATCTTCGATGGTGGGGTGTCTTTTGCCGCCCTTCATAACACGACCGTCTTTGTCCTTTTTAAAGCTTAGCGCTCCCAGGGTCACCCCCTGATATATCCTTACATTGTCTCCGATCAAGGTCGTTTCGCCGATAACAATTCCGGTGCCGTGATCAATAAAAAAGTTGTCGCCGATGTGAGCACCGGGATGAATATCAATTCCGGTTGAACCGTGAGCGAACTCTGTCATTATTCTGGGAATAAGGGGTATTTCAAGATGATAAAGCTCATGTGCTGCCCGGTAAACAGCAATCGCAAAAAGACCGGGATAGCTTACAATGATCTCGTCAAAACTTTTAGCCGCAGGATCTCCTTCATAAGCGGCATTTACATCCCCGTTTAATTTTTCCCTTACATGCTGGATCTGTGACAGAAAAGAAACCGTTTTCTTAAGGGAAAGGGAGATGTTCTCATCTTCACTTTTGTCAGACAGGCTGGGGACCGTTTTAAGGCTCTTTAAAATTTCATGGGAAAGGCTATGGTAAACGGATACAACTTTTTCCCAGACATAGAGCTTGATATCGTCACGGCTTATTTCCTGCTTTTCATAGTACCCTGGGAAAACAATGTTTAAAATATCCAGGGTGATCTCTTCGATGGATTTTTTCGAAGGCAGGTTCGGCCCTTCAATATGGTTTATCCCCCGGTCCGTCTTATAGCCGGAAAGAATCTGCTCTATTATTTCAGACAGTTTGTTGCTTTTCATTTAATTCTTTCATCTATAAAATTTTAATTCGCATCCTTAAGCACGGAACAATAAACATTGTAATCCTTAAGGCTGAAAAGAACAAATACGACTCTGTCTATAAAGGTCTCTCCCTTAAGGTGAGAGATAACGGCTTCAAGGGCAATAGCGGATGCTTCTTTTATCGGATAACCGTATACACCGGTGCTTATTGATGGAAAGGCAATCGTCTGAATACTGTTTTCTTCAGCTATTTTCAAGCAACTGGAATAAGCGGAAAAAAGAAGTTCGGGTTCACCCGAAATCCCGTTTCTGTAAACCGGGCCCACGGTATGGATCACATGTTTTGCCAGAAGATTTCCGCCAAGGGTAATCACAGCGGTTCCGGTCGGACAGTCTTTGTATTTACGGCACGCTTCCATTATTTCGGGTCCGCCTGCCCGGTGAATGGCACCGTCAACACCGCCGCCGCCTGCAAGTCTTGAATTTGCCGCATTGACGATCGCATCAACCTTCTGTTTTGTAATATCTCCCTGCTCCAGTTTTACCGTAGAGCGATTGATCTTTACTTCCATTTTTTCCTCTGAATATCTGTTACCCTGTACCCTGTAAAAAAATATATCACAATTTTATTATTTGTTGAATAAAACAATCCGGAGAAACTATCCGGATCAAATAATGATTATATTAAATTTTGACGATGAAATACTCCCATTACAATAGCTTAAAGTTGCTTTCCTTTGTTATATCCAGAAAATCTTTACGGTTTTGAAGATTGTCAAAAAAAACAAGATTTCCCCGAACCGCACTTCCAAAACTTATATTATTCTCGGAACTGTTTTTGTTAAGCCTTCTTAACTGCAGCCTTTCTTTGCCGTTGCATACATAGAGCCGCTCCTCCCCCTTGTTTTTTATCAGATAACTTGTCACCCTGAAAACTTTTTCAGAAATAAGCTCCGGAAACAGGCCCGACAGGATGGACTGACTCTTATTAAAAGTTAGATATGAATACTTTAACCCTTTCTCCTTGGAAAATCCTGTTATCCGGTCAATTGTATTAATGACTGGGGGCGGCGTCCAGAATACTTTTTCATGGCACCAGTTTTTGTTTTTTTCAGTCAACGGACATTTCCCTGCATTGGGGCAGGGGCCGTAAAGATTGAGCCGGGTACCTTCCAAGACCCTGTCTCTTAACATGAGCAGATGCTTCGAAGAAAGCTTTGTTCCGGGATCTATTATTATTGCCGTTCCATCAGGGGCCAGCTGTTTTTCCAGAAAGTCTATAAAAGGGCTGATCTCTTCATCCTGCAGTTCTGTTATCACGTTTCCCGCAATAATAACATCAAAGCAGTTTTTATCAGGAAACAGCTGCTGAAGGGCGTTTGAAGAAGTTATGGTGCCTTTTCTAAAAAAGGTCTTCCACTGTATGTTTTTAGAAATCGGCCCGAGATCAAGGTACTGTCTTATGATCTTTTGTGCAAAGGATAGGTTCTTTTTTGAACAGTCCATGCAGGTGAGATCCACTTTTTCCAAAGCAAAGGAGTCCGGCAAACCGTTTTTTGAAAGGTATTCCAGAAAACCGATGGTAAAGGTCCCGGGCCCGCAGCCGATATCAAGGAGGGATAGCGATTTTTTTTTAAACAGGCTGCAGCCTTTATCTCTTTTTAGTTCATCGAGTACGGGATGCAGCTTTATAAGGTTTCCCGGCATAAAGTATATGGCATAGGTTTTTATCAGCCGGCTGACCACCCTGTCATCAATTTTGTTTTTACTGTTTGAAAAGACATACTCATCTGAAAGCGCCAAAACCTCTTCTGCCGTCTTTTTTATTTTTTTACTCTTAGGACTTAACGGATCTTTTATTTCCGAAAGTTCAAGAAGTGTCTTTTCTAGAAAATCGCTTATTTTTAATTTATTATCATTTTTCATATAAATAAGTTTTTGCATAGAAACGGTTAATAAAGTAGAATGCCTAAATAGCCGGAAACTTTTAATCTCTACAGAATAAGATCAGAAACATTTATTAGAAAGTTCTTATGGAACAGGGAACTCTTTATATTATCGCCACGCCCATTGGAAACCTTGAGGACATTAGCTACCGGGCTGTACGCCTCTTAAATGAAGTCGACTGTATTGCCGCAGAAGACACCCGCAGAGCCCGTATACTTTTGAACCATTATCATATAAAGAATCAGCTGACCAGCTATTTTGACCACAATGAAAAGACAAAAACCCCGGCACTTATTGACTTATTAAAAACAGGTAAAGATGTGGCGCTGATTTCTGAGGCCGGAACCCCTACAATTTCCGACCCCGGATACCGGGTAATCGCGGAAGCCATTAAATGTGAGATCGATATTGTTCCGATTCCGGGTGCCTGTGCGGCAATTACAGCTCTTTCTGTTTCAGGACTGCCGGTACACAGATTTGCATTTGAGGGTTTTCTTCCGCCCAAAACAGGAAAGAGAAAAACCCTTTTTAAAAAACTTGCCGAAGAGGAAAGAACACTTATCTTTTATGAATCCCCTTTTCGTATCTGCAGCGCAATAAAAGATATGATTGAGGTCCTTGGGAACAGAAAAGCAGCGCTTGCCCGGGAAATAACAAAGCTTCACGAGGAAACACTTCGCGGGAACTTAACAGAAATACTTGAGAACCTTGAGAGCAGAAAGATCAAAGGAGAGATCACACTCCTTGTTGAAGGCAGCACGACAAGGACACGGAATTGACAAAACCCGTTAAACATGAAAATATAAATTCCATGGATAACAATATACTTCTCACAGGCATAGCGGCTTCGCCCGGAATCGTGATCAGCAGGGTTTTTCTTGTTGACCACGACAATCTGGAATTTTCACACTTTCGGCTGCAGACAGAAAACGAGATCTGCGCCGAAGAGGACCTATTCACAAATGCCATCTCCGATTCAAGAATACAGCTTGAAAGAACAAAAAAAGATATCGGCAGAAAGGGAAACAAGGAAGCACAATATATCATTGACACCCATATACTCATACTTCAGGATAAGCTGCTAAAAAACAACACCCTGAAAAAGATAAGGAACAAAAGAATCGACGCGGCCAGGGCTCTGAAATCCACCATGGAAGAGCTGAAAAAAAACATGGCGAAGCTGCGCGATGACTATCTAAGCGACAGGGCCAGCGACCTGGACTATATTGAAAAGAGGATCTTAAGGAACCTTGCCGGTAAAAAAGATGTGCTTCCCTCAAAGATAGGAGAACAGGTCGTCATTATTGCAAAGGATCTTTCCCCTGCAGACACCGTAAATCTCAATGTTTCTGAAGTACTCGGATTTGTTACGGAATGCGGAGGCAAGACCTCTCATACCGCGATAATGTCCAGGGCTCTGAAGATTCCTTCAGTCGTCGGCTTAAAAGAGGTTACTGACAAGGTTGAAAACGGCTGCGTGATTATCGTTGACGGGGTACACGGAGTCGTTATTCTTAATCCGGATGCTGAAACACTTTTAAAATACAAGCAGAAAAAAGAACAGCATGAAGAATTTGAAAGAAGTCTGTTAAAATACAAGGAGTTTCCGGCTGAATCAAAAGACGGTTTCGGCATTAATCTTCTTGCAAATATCGAGATCGTAGAAGAGGTCTCTTCTGTCCTTGATTACGGCGCAGAGGGAATCGGACTTTTCAGAACTGAATTTCTGTATATCAATAAAAAGCAGCTTCCTAAAGAAAAAGAGCTTTTTGAGATATTTAAAAAAGCAGCGCAGCAGGTATCGCCTCATCCGGTAACGATCAGAACGCTTGATATCGGAGGAGACAAGTTTATTTCACATGTGGATGTTGCAGATGAGATGAACCCGGCCATGGGACTTCGTGCGATAAGATTCTGTCTTAAAGAAATTGATATCTTTAAGACGCAGCTGCGCGCAATACTGCGGGCCAGCGCATACGGCACCATAAAAATAATGTTCCCCATGATCTCGGGTGTTTCAGAAGTCCGGCAGATAAAGAAAATTTTAAAAGAAGTAAAAGATGAGCTTAAAAAACAGAAAAAACCCTTTGACCCGAAAATTAAGATAGGCATCATGGTCGAAGTGCCTTCTGCGGCCATCATTGCCGACCTGCTTGCAAAAGAAGTTGATTTTTTCAGTATCGGCACAAATGATCTTATCCAGTATGCCCTTGCGATCGATCGTGTAAATGAACAGGTATCCTACCTTTATGAACCGCTTCACCCTTCTGTGCTGCGGCTGATCAAAAGCATTATTGATTCAGCCCATGAAAATGGGATTACAGTGGCCATGTGCGGAGAAATGGCGGGAGAAACCATATATGTACCGGTTCTTTTAGGTCTTGGAATAGATGAGATGAGCATGAATCCGGTTGCGATACTTAAGATTAAAAAGATACTGCGTTCACTGAACTACAAAAAATGCAAAGAGATAACAAATAAACTATTCAGCTATTCTACAGAGGGTGAAATAAAGACATTTCTTAAAAAAGAAGTCAAAAAACTTATTCCAATATAAATATTGCAATATTTTGTGTTTTTTTTATATATTTTCCATAGCCCCCTCCTTCTTTTTCTTGACAAAAAATAAAAAACAGCTAAACTAATGGGTTTTAACCCTACATAGATAAAGCGGTTAAATATTAGCAGATATTTATTTATTGATCTGTTTCAAAAGGGATAAATCTGACCATCCAAAAAGAAAGTGCTGTCTTTCTGGATAACCTGTCCAAACCGGCAGGCACACAGCACGACCTTTTTACCGTATAAAGGAATTATGCTGAATACCGGATCAAAAACTTTTATTCCAGAAGAAAAGATCAGGGAAATCAGGGAATCGGTAAGTATTATCGGAGTTATTTCTGACTACGTCAACCTGAAGAAGAAAGGTGTAAACTACCAGGGTCTCTGCCCTTTTCATCAGGAAAAAACACCCTCTTTTTCTGTGAATGAAGATAAAAATTTTTTTTACTGCTTCGGCTGCCATGCAAGCGGCGATGTTTTCTCATTCCTGATGAAAAAAGAAAACATCAGTTTTAATGAGGCAGCAAGGCTTTTGGCAAGAAGGGTCGGGATAACAATTCCTGAAAAACCGCTTAGTCCCCAACAGGTCAAAACACAAAGTGAAAAAGAAGAGCTCTTTGAAATAAACAGAACAGCCGAACGGCTTTATAACAGGCTGCTTTTAGAAGACAGCCGCGCTGAAAAAGCACGGGAATATCTGGAAAATCGCGGGATCACCGCTGAAACGATAAAAAGTTACGGACTTGGTTTTGCCCCTGACAGCTGGGATACCCTGGTAAAAGAGTTTAGGGGAAATCAAAAACTGCTGCTGGGTGCTCAAAAGACAGGCCTGATCGTTAAAAAAGATACCGGCAGGTACTATGACAGGTTCAGAGACAGGATCATATTTCCGATCCTTAACATATCACGCAATGTGGCTGCTTTTGGCGGCCGTGTTATTGATAAAGGAGAGCCCAAGTATCTAAATTCGCCGGAATCTGTAATATATAGCAAAAGGCATACCCTTTACGGCTTGCCGGATGCGATTAAACATATTAAAATTAATAAGAAGGCAATTGTTGTAGAAGGCTATCTTGATGTTCTGAGCCTGCATCAGTCTGGCATAAAAAACAGTGTTGCTCCGCTTGGAACCGCACTAACGGAACATCAGATCCAGATATTGAGCAGATATACCCAAAATATTATAACGGTTTTTGATTCAGATCCGTCAGGAGAAAAGGCAATGATAAGAAGTCTTGAGCCCTTCCTGGAAAACAATATTGCTCCTTACCTGGTTTTATTACCGGAAAATGAAGACCCGGACAGTTTTGTACACAAAAACGGAAGTGAGGCCTTTAGAAAAAAAACAGACCATGCGGGTTTCCTGTTTGATTTTGTGATTGAAAAAATTATTGAAAAAAATCAAATAGCTAGTCCAAGGGGCCGAATGGACGCCTGTGATGAGATCATACCCCTTTTGGAAAAGATCTCAGACACTATGGAGCGGGATATATATGTCCAGAAAGTCTCCCGCAGGATGGACCTGAAAGAAGAGCATATTCGCTCCAGAATGGAAAACACATCAGCAAAAAAAGATTTTTCAGCTATTGAGAATCAGAAGCCAGAAACTTCTTCAGCTTCTCAAAAAAACGCCGAACAGTTAATACTACAGCTAATGTCTTTCCATCCTGAGATTATAGATATATTTGAAAAAGCTTCGTTTCTTAAGGAATTAACAGACCCTGATATTAAACAAATTTGCAGCATGGTGTTAACGGAGTACAGGGAAAAAGGAAATCTTTGTCTTTCTAGCTTAATGGAAAAAGCCGAACGGGAAGACCTGAAAAAAATAATCGGGGAAAACACGATTGAAAACAACCTGTCCGGCGAACCCTTAAAGATCCTTAAAGACTGTATCAGAAGCATACGGCTGAAAAAAAATATTAAAGAACGTGAGAAGGTAAGTGCACACTTAAAAGAGGCTGAAGCAAAAAAAGACAGCGAACTTACCATAAAATATCTCACGGAATCTCAAAAATTGCTGAAGGAAAAGAAAAAAATACTTCAGCTTGAAATAAATATTTAAATTCTTGAAGGAGTTTTGCTCTATGGGAAGAAAACCCAAAACAGATAAAGTTAAACAGCTGATTGATGTTGGAAAAGAGAAGGGCTTTTTAACTTATGAAGAGGTGAATGATGTCCTTCCCTCGGATGTGGTCTCCCCTGACAAGATAGATGAGTTAATGGCAATGTTCGGTGAAATGGACATTGAGATCGTTGAATCTGAAAAAAACGTGACCGTTACAAAACGGAAAGCGGCAAAAGGAGAAAACGCAGAGAAAGATCTTTTTGGTAAGATGAATGACCCGGTTCGCATGTATTTAAAAGAAATGGGTTCTGTATCTCTATTGTCTCGTGAAGAAGAAGTGGAAATCGCCAAGAGAATAGAAGTCGGGGAAAGGGAAGTCCTGGACGTTGTCCTGAACTCTCCAATTACGACCCAAAAAATATTCATGCTGGGGGAGATGCTCAAAAAAGAGCAGATGCAGATTCGTGAGATCGTAGATGACCTGGATGACGAAGAGAACGAAATAGATGAAGAGCATTATGTCGTTGTTTTTCTGGAACAGCTGGAAAAAATAAAAAAACTGTGTCAGGACAATGCCCGGATCGAAAAGCGGCTTGCCACGCAAAAGGACTTCAGCGAAACCCGAAAGAGAAACCATAAACAAAAGATCGACAAGAATAGAAACGCGCTTTTTGACCTTTTAAAAGAACTGAATCTTAAGAAAACCCATAGAGAAAATATCGTTGGGACCTTAAGAGGTTTCTTGAAAGAGATCGAATCAGCAGAACGCTATATCGAAAGAAGATGCAAGAAAGTCGGGATGGACCATAAAGAACTTAGAAAATGGATCCGTCTGGCAAAAGATAATCCCAATGAAAAAAGAAAGCTCAAAAGAAAACATGATCACAAAGTTGACGAGCTGATAGAAATTGATAAGGATTTAAAGGAATACAGAAAAAAGATCAGACAAATAGAAAAAGATGCCAACCTTTCTGTCATTGGTCTGAAAGAGGCTATAGAGAGACTTGACCGGGGTGACAACAGATCAAAAATCGCAAAAGATGAACTGGTACGTTCCAACCTGCGTCTGGTCGTGAGTCTGGCTAAAAAATACACCAACAGGGGCCTGCAGTTTCTTGACCTGATACAGGAAGGAAATATCGGGTTGATCAAGGCTGTTGAAAAGTTCGAATATCAGAGAGGATATAAGTTCAGCACCTATGCAACCTGGTGGATAAGACAGGCCATCACCAGAGCGATCGCTGATCAGGCCCGTACTATCAGGATTCCGGTCCATATGATCGAAACTATTAACAAGCTCATCAGAACATCACGATATCTTGTTCAGGAAAAAGGCTGCGAACCGGCACCCGAAGAAATCGCTGAAAAAATGGAGCTGCCGCTTGACAAGGTAAGAAAGGTCTTAAAGATCGCAAAAGAACCGATCTCGCTTGAGACACCCATCGGTGAAGAAGAAGACAGTCATCTCGGTGATTTTATAGAAGATAAAAAGATAGTCAATCCTATGGATTCTATAGTATATAAAAACCTCTCCGAACAAACACAGAGCGTACTTTCCACCCTGACGCCGCGGGAGGAAAAAGTCTTAAGGCTCCGTTTTGGAATCGGTGAAAAAGCAGACCATACCCTGGAAGAGGTCGGTAAGGACTTCGATGTTACCCGGGAAAGAATAAGGCAGATCGAGGCAAAAGCGCTGAGGAAACTCAGACACCCGATCAGAAACAAGAAACTTAAAAGTTTTGTATAAGCAAATGTTTGTAAGTGGGCTCATAGCTCAGTTGGTAGAGCCCCCGGCTCATAACCGGATGGTCCCAGGTTCGAATCCTGGTGAGCCCATCAAGAAAGACGACATGGTTCTAAAACAGTTAACACATACAAACAGCAAAAGCTTTTAATCGTTTTAAAAATGCACCCAAATAATGGGTGCATTTTTTTATGCCTGAAAATATCGTCAGGTATTATTTTTAAGTTAAAAGGCTTCGAGCGTAAAAGGCACAAACCCGAAACTTACAATCTTTTAAAAACTCGCCAAAAGTGAGCAAATGATAAGAAGGAGAAAGAACCTTGAAAAAACAGCTTGAACTACTTGCCAAAGTCCAGAGTATAGATACAAATGCAAAAAACACAGAGCAACTGAAAATCAGATTTGAAGAAGATGCACAGAAACTGGAACAGGAAGTCAAAAAAGATGAAGAAAGACATAACACTGAAATGACTCAGCTTGAAAAGCTTGAGAAGGAATATAAAGATAAAGAAAAGGCCATAAAACTTTTTCAGGGAAAAATAGTAAAAACAGAAGAAAAAATGCTTGCCATTAAGAACAATAAGGAATATCAGGCTTCCATGCTGGAAATTGATAACGTCAAAAAATTGATCAGCGAAAAAGAAGACGAGATGATCTCAACCATGGACGCTATTGAAGAGGTTAAAAAAGAGCTGAAAGTCTCGGAAGACGAACTGAACAGGGTAAAAGCTGAGTTTGAAGAAAAAAAACGTGAGGTTAAAGAGGATCTGCAGGGATTTCTTGATGCCGTGGAAAAAGAAAAAGAGATGCGCGTTTCCCTGGTTGCGGAAATCGACAAGGACCTTTATGAAAGATATAAACAGATCCAGAATCTAAGACACGGACTGGCTGTTGTTTTTGCAGAAGCAGAACAATGCCTCGGCTGCAACATGAAGATCCCTCCCCAGCTTTATAATGAGGCTGCATTTGCTGAAAAAATAGTTTCCTGTCCCAATTGCCTCAGGATCCTGATCGTTAAGCCAGCTGCGGAAGACAAAGAAGAAACAGCATAAAAGAAACAAGTTTAGCACTGTAATTATTTATACAACCTTCCCCTTTCATTTTGAGGATTACCAGTTATGTCCCTTACCCCCATGATGAAACAGTATCAATCTATAAGAAAGACCCTTTCTCAGGATACGGTCCTGTTTTTCCGAATGGGGGATTTTTATGAGATGTTTTTGGATGATGCAAAAAGAGCATCTGTAATTCTTGACATCACCCTTACCGCGCGTGACGGCGGAAACAGCAGCAAGGTTCCCATGTGCGGAATTCCCTATCATGCGTCACAGGGATACATTAACCGCTTGACCCGTTCGGGTCTTAAGGTCGCCGTATGCGAACAGGTGGGCGATCCGAAATTGACAAAGGGGATCGTAAAGCGGGAAGTCGTAAGGATCGTCTCCCCGGCAACAAATTTAGAAGATGATGCCGACAGCATAGATGAGCACAACTTTCTGGCCGCGATCTATAAAAGGAAAAAAGTCTGGGGCTGTGCCTACCTCGATCTTGGAACGGGTGATTTCAGGGTAGGGGAGTTTTACACGATTAAAGAAGTTGAAGATGAACTGATCCGCCTGAATCCCCGGGAGTGTGTTGTCTCTGTAAAAGCTGATATGGCAGGTATCAATACCATTTTCAAGGAAAACAGTATTGCCCTGAATGAATATGATGACTGGGTCTATGAATATGAGGAATCAAAGAAAAAGATATTTGAACAGTTTGGTATCAAGTCTCTTTCAAGCCTTGGAATTGAAGACCAGACCGCAGGCATATCCTGCGCGGGCGCGCTTCTCTATTATTTAAAAGACAATCTTCATAAATCATTAGGCCATCTGAAAAAACCGGTGGCACTGCAAAATGCAGATTTCATGTTTCTGGATAAACAGACCATCAGAAACCTGGAACTCATCAGGCCTTCTTCCTCCGGCAAAAATTCCGATACCCTGTATTCTGTTCTTAACCGGACCGTAACCCCGATAGGTGCCCGTCTTTTAGGCCAGTACATTACCCGACCGCTTACGAATCCCAAAGCGATCACAGACAGACTGGATGCGGTAGAAAGCTTTTTTTCAAACCGGGACATCCTGGTACAGGCAGAAGAATATTTAAGCAGGATAAAGGACCTTGAGCGTCTTCTTGCCCGCACAAACTGCGGAACACCGTCTGCCAGAAATATCGTTGCCCTGGGCTTTTCACTTAAATCAATTCCAGGCCTGAAAGAAACCCTCTCCCCGATTAAAAGCAGACTGGTTACTGAACAGTCAGAAAACCTTCATGCGCTTAAAGAGCTGGCAGACATCATCGGCAGGGCTTTTGTTGATCTGCCGCCGCCCGGGATAAGGGACGGCGGATTTGTAAGAGATCACTATAGCAGCGACCTGGATGAGCTTAGAAACATTTCAAAAAGTGCAAAGGAATGGATCTCGGATCTCCAGAAAAGGGAGATGGAAAAGACCGGTATAAAATCCCTTAAGATAAAATATAACCGCGTGTTCGGCTATTACATAGATGTGACCAAAACAAATCTATCCATGGTCCCTGATTATTATATCAGGAAACAGACTCTGGTAAACTCCGAACGCTTTATTATCCCTGAACTGAAGGAATATGAAGAAAAGATCCTCGGCGCAGATGAAAAGTCAAAAGAAATAGAGCTCAGGATATATGAAGAGATAAGGATCCTTGTGCTCAACCATGTTGCCGAGATCCAAAAAACAGCCCATGCCGTAGGCGTGCTGGATGTTATGACCTCTTTTGCAAAAACAGCGATTGCGAACAATTACTGCCGTCCGGAAATAGCTGAAAGTCAGGCAATATCCATCACCGGAAGCCGGCACCCGGTTGTGGAACAGACGATTGAAGAGGAGACCTTTGTCGACAATGATGTGTTCCTGGATATTGACGAGAACCAGCTTCTGCTCATCACCGGACCGAATATGGCCGGAAAGTCTACCTTTATAAGACAGGTGGCGCTTATTGTTCTCATGGCCCAGTCCGGATCGTTTGTGCCGGCCCGCATGGCAAAGATCGGTGTGGTTGACCGGGTCTTTTCAAGGATAGGCGCATCTGACAACCTGTCCCGGGGAGAAAGCACCTTTATGGTTGAAATGATCGAGACCGCAAACATTCTGCATAACGCAACCACAAAAAGCCTGCTGGTCTTTGATGAGATCGGCAGGGGAACATCGACCTTTGACGGGGTGAGTATCGCATGGTCGGTCTGTGAATATCTGAACCGGGGAAAATTCCATCCAAAATGCCTGTTCGCCACCCACTATCATGAACTTACCGAACTTCCGGACCATCACCGGGGAATTAAAAATTTTAATGTAACGGTGAAAGAGCTGGAAGACAGTATTCTTTTTTTAAGAAAAGTAATCCAGGGAAGCGCGGACAGAAGCTATGGAATCCATGTTGGAAAACTTGCCGGACTTCCAGAAGAGATCACCACGCGTGCCGCTGAAATACTCCTTTGTCTTGAAGAAGAAAAGATCTCAGACGAATCCATAACAGAAATATTAAAAAGGAAAAAAGGCGCTTCAACGGTATATGATCTGCCGCTTTTCAAACCCCTTAAGAATAATTCAGGAAAAGCTGTTCCGCCGGCTGAGGAAGTTCATTTAACAGCAGCAGAAAGCGCGGTTTTAAAGGAAATATCAAAAACAGACGCAAACAGCATGACACCCATAGAAGCGCTGACAAAAATTGCGGCATGGAAAAAAGAACTAACAAACATCTCCAGGGATGATGACCTGTAAAGACGTTGAAAAATAGCTTTATTAAGGGCTGTAGTTTCTGTATCCTACACTTAAAACCTTGAACCCTGGACCCCTTGAATCCTAGGAATTACGAATGGGAATAATAAAAATTCTTTCTGATCTGGCAGCCAATAAGATCGCAGCCGGGGAGGTCGTTGAAAGACCGGCCTCTGTGGTTAAGGAACTGATCGAAAACGCTCTGGATGCAGGAGCTAAAAAAATCTCGGTGTATATTAATCACGGCGGTAAAAGCCTTATCCGGGTAAAAGACAACGGCTCAGGGATGGGCCGGGATGATGCTGAGGAATGTCTTAAGAGACATGCCACCAGCAAGATAAAGGATGCAGAAGACATTGAAGGCATCAGAACACTGGGGTTCCGGGGAGAGGCCATTCCCAGTATTGCTTCTGTTTCACGCTTTTTTCTTACCACCCGAAGAAAAGAAGACGATACAGCAACAGCCATAAAAATCACCGGCGGAAAAATTGATTCCATCAAAGAGACCGTATCAGATCCCGGTACCCTGATCGAAGTGTCCGACCTGTTCTTTAATACACCGGCCAGAAAGAAATTTTTAAAATCGGATGCTGCCGAATACAATGCGATCGCAAATATTTTCAACACCCTGGCCCTTGCCTGCAATGAGGTCTCTTTTTCGCTGGTAAGAAACGGTTCAGAGGTTGCCTCATATCCTGCCTGCGATAATCTTTTGGATAGAATAAAACAGCTTCATTCTTCCGAGTTTGCCGAGAACTTAAGAAAGCTTAACGTTGACAAACCGGACTTTAAACTCTCCGGCTATATCGGCACGCCTGATAATTCCAGGGTCAACCGCACCGGACAAAAGTTGTTTATTAACAAAAGGCCCATCCAGTCCGCATCCTTAAGCAATGCCTTAAGCCGTGCCTATGATGAGTTTTTACCCCACAGGCGTTTTCCGGTGGCTGTGCTTTTTCTTGAAATAGAGCCCACCTTTATTGACGTCAATGTTCACCCGGCAAAAAAAGAGGTCCGCATTAGAACCGAACACTTTTTTGCGGATATTCTGGTTAAAGCCATCAAGAATGAGCTGTGTGAAAAAGGGCTATATACGGAAAGCGCGGTCCGGCCTGTTCCCATGTCATTTCCGAACAATCGATATAAAAACAACAGCAGCGGACAGATCTCTTTTAGCCGGTTAAAAGAAACCGCTGCAGACTGGAAAGCTCCTTCTTCAAGGCCCATCTCTTTTGATAAGGCCGGCCCCCCTGATCTCCCGGCAGGTAATGCTTCATATCCCTTTGTTAACACAGAGATTATCGAACCTGAAAAAAATATATTTAAGCTTACAAAGATCATGGGGCAGGTACTCGGCACCTATATCCTTGTTGAGACCGAAAACGGTTTGGGACTTTTTGACCAGCACGCAGCCCATGAAAGAATTTTATATGAAGAGATAACCGAAAGCTTTGACCGCAAAAAACCCCATTCCCAAAAAATAATCTTTCCCGAAACCCTTCATCTAAACATTCAGGAAAACTCGGTAATGGAACAGTACCTCAATGATTTTCTGCAAATCGGTTTTGGCATTAATGATCTGGGCACTGCCAGCTATTCAATTGATTCGCTACCCGCCTTTGTTCCGGAAGGAGATGCGATCCAGGCCATGAAAGATACCCTCCATGAGCTGATGGCAGAATCAAAGCCCCGGTCGTGGGAATCAGGAAAACAGTCGCTGGCGGCTATTCTAGCCTGCAAAACCTATTCTGTAAAAGGGGGAAAAGTACTCGATATTCAGGAGATGGAACATCTGATAAAAAGGCTTGCAGAAAGAAAAAACCCCCATACCTGTCCCCACGGCAGACCCACCTTTTTTCTTTTAACCAAAGATGAAATCGAAAAAAAGTTTAAACGGAAATAATTAAAGCAGTGCTTTCTTACCTGAAATTAATCCACATCAAAACAGTAGAATTTATCGTTTCTCAAACAGACACAGCCCTTGACAGAACCGGTACGTTTGCTTTTGGATAGTGCAATCAAAAATTTTGTTATGAGAAAACAAATTCCTTTCATGAAAGTTACTGGATGACTGATTTTCTTTAAAGAGGAAATAGATGAATTTTTGCATGAAGGCTCCGGGAATTGCGCTTAATGAAATGACTGAAATGTGATGTAACGGATAAGGAATCCCCGGAGTATTACTTTTGAAGTCTTTATTTAAAGATTTTTTATGAAGCACAACCTAAGGTGTTGTGAAAATTGATGGGAATTTTTAAGTTAGACACAGATAAATCAATCTGATAAAAGAATAAAGAGATTCGGCAAAAGTTAAGGGTTATCACTAACGCGGACTTTTGAAGTGTTCTGAAATAGAAATG
>CAYLYF010000016.1:0-46549 GCA_964387595.1 uncultured Thermodesulfobacteriota bacterium
TTTTCGGTTAGCATTTATGCTGTAAATGGGTCAATTTTAGGTTAGCAAAACTAATGGACGGCCGGATTATTGCCTGGCTCTTGATCTGTGATCCGTCACAGCAGAATCTGAACTCCATTGTAAAAGAACTTCAGGCAAGCAAAAGTTCTATCAGCGTTGCCATACGGCAGCTTATATATTCCGGTTGGGTTGAGCGGATCAGTCTTCCAGGAGAGCGGTGCGATTATTTTCGTTTGCGGGATGATTTTTACAGTTCATCCATTGAATTTTTTACCAGCCGGTTGCTTCGTCTGGGGGAATTGACCGGCCTAGGGCTGGCCCTGATGGATAGTTCAAGCCCGGAACAGCTGAAGCGGCTTCAGAAGGCAAATAAGATTTTCTCAATTATCGGAGAGGAAATGCATAATTTTATAAAAACCAGGGTAGAAGAGTCTTAATCAGTTAAGAGGAATATTTCAGCTTAAAAACAAAATTAAAAGGACTTTTTGATTATGGATGTCTTGAAAAAAATTATGAAAGCCTGGGAGGAGACGCTCAATGCAGACCAGGAACTTTCCGAGCGGAACAAAAGCACTTACTCCAGCATTGAGGGGAAAACAGCAGTTCAGCTTGAAGTGGGAAATTATCCGGCTTATAAAGTGGATGTGAAATCAGGCAAATTTGTAATGTCTCAAGGAACGGCAAAAAAACCGCTTCTGTGCTGGAAAGTTCCGGGGACTGTTTTTAAGGATGTTCTGATTGGAGAGCATAAGCTGATGTACAGTATCCTTGACCCGAAAGGATCCCTGAGCTTTGATACACCGAATTTTACGCACTGGAACGGGGCAACGATTATTGAGATGTTACTGCTTTCCCATGAAATGACAGTCAAGAACCCGGAAATTTTAAAACTTGTTAAAGAATTGGAGTGCTGAGTTATGGTGGATGAAAAGTATATCATTAAAGCACTGAAGAAAATTATGGGTGAAGAAAATGTGATTACTGCGCCCGAAAAACTTGAAACCTATGCCTGTGACGGCAGTTTTGTCAAATCTCTGCTGCCCCTGTGCGCGGCCCGGCCCGGAGATGTGGAAGAGGTCCAGGCCATTGTTCGTCTGGCCAACCGTGAGCAGGTGGCGCTGTTTTTGTTCAGCTCGGGAACAACCTTTCAAGGGGCGCATATTCCAACCGAAGTCGGGATCACGGTTGACCTGAGAAGGTTAAACCGGATCGAACTCATCGATACGGTTGCCCGTAACGCGATTATTGAGCCGGGAGTTACGTTTGCCCAGCTGGCAGCAGAGGCAAAAAAAGTAGGCTTAAAACCCATGACCCCTGTGGGTGTGCCGGAGACAGCTTCGGTACTGGCTACGTATCTAGAACATACACCTCTGTATTTGTGGCCGCGCTATAAAACCTGGGAAACCCTGACCGTTAAAATGGTGATGCCCACGGGTGAGATTTTGGGAACCGGGCAGATGGCCCTTTCCGCATCAGACCGTCCCTATCACTGGGCAACCAATTTTGCAGTGATCAACCGATTGTTTTTCGGGGCTCAGGGAACACTGGGAATCGGGGTTCAGGCTGCTGTAACGCTCAAAAATATTAATCCGGACCGAAAGTTTCTGTTTGTGGCGCTGGATAATATTGACAAACTGGGAGAGATGTCTCAGGCCCTGATGCGTCAGGAGGTAAATGATGAGTTTTTTGTGGTGGACAGACAGTATCTGGCCTGTATGCTGGCAAAAAACAAGGCGGAAATCAAGGCTCTTTGTAAAGTGCTGCCGCCATGGACCCTGGTGATCGGTATTTCAGGGAGTATGAAAAAGGAGCTGACTTACAAAGAACTTGATATTCAGGATGTGCTGGAGCGGTTTGGACTTAAAGCGGATGAAAATTTGTCCGGTGTAAAAAATATTCAGCAGCGTTTGGTAAAGGAAATCGATCACCCCGCGGGCATGCTTAATCAGCGGCGATACATGGGGGGATGCAGCTATATTGCCTGTATGGCATCCAAAACCCAGGTTAAACCGTTTTATGATCTAACCCTCAAGGCGGCCAGTCAAAATGGCAACAGTCCGGCAGAACTGGGCTGGATGATCATGCCGCTGAATTTTGGCGGAAGTTACTATTTTGAGCCAAACCTGTATTACCGTAATAATAATAAAAAGAATTCAGCTGAGGCTAAAGCAGTATTTAAGCATATTAGCCATGCGCTGATTCAGGCAGGGGCCTTTTTCCCGAGGCCGTATCCCATGTGGGCTGAAGAAGTATATTCCAAAATGGGGGTCTATCACCGGAAAGTGAAGATGCTAAAAGAGCTCTATGATCCTAACAATATTATGAATCCGGGTAAGCTTGCCCTGAGGTAGGTATTTTTAGTCCGGGGGAGTTAAATAAAGGAGAGGGTGAATGAAATATAAATTTAAATTAGATGATGATATCTGGAAAAAAGCGGAATTTTGTGCCCGGTGCGGCAACTGCAGAACGGTCCATGCCGAGCAGATTATGGGACAGGAGACCGGGCAGCAGTGTCCTTCGGGATCCCATTACTTTTTTGAATCATATTATCCTTCCGGCCGGAACTATGCAGCAGTGGCTTATCAGCGGGGCCAGCTGGAATGGTCAGACCGGATGGTGGATGTGTTCTATTCCTGCACCACCTGCGGTTTTTGTCAGTATACCTGTGAGCGGACCAATCAGCTGCACCCAACCGATATTATCCGGTGGATGCGTTCAAAAGCAGTTGAGGCAGGCGTCGGACCCCTGCCGGCTCAGAAGGCAATCGTCCAGAATTTACAGACCTATGATAATCCGTGGGGCCAACCCCGTTCTCGGCGTTCAAACTGGACCAAAGGTCTAGATTTTAAGATAAAGGACCTTTCAACGGATACGGAAAAGGCTGAGGTGCTGTTTTATCCGGGCTGTACCTATGTCATGGACCCGAAGCTGGTAAAGAACATAAAGAGTATTGCCCGTCTGATGCATGAAGCAGGGGTTGATTTTGGAATACTGGGAAATTCTGAGAAGTGCTGCGGATCAACAGCATTTAATCTGGGATATGTCAATGTGCTTGAAAAATACGGATCAGAAAACATAGAGACGTTTAATGCACTTGGGGTAAAGACCATCGTGACACCGTGTGCAGGCTGCTATAACACCATCGGCCATGTGTATTCACAGCTTGGAGAATTGAAATATAACGTTCAGCACGGTGTGGAGATGCTGGCAGATCTTATCAAACAGAAGAAACTGAAACCCAAATACAAGGTGAACAAAACAGTTACCTACCATGATCCCTGCCACCTGGGCCGGCACGCCAAAATATTTGATCCGCCCCGGGAGATTTTAAAGGCAATACCGGGTCTCAAACTGGTAGAGATGCCCCGCAAACGGGAATATGCGTTCTGTTGCGGCGGTGGCGGCGGAGTGCGCACCGGGAAACCTGAATTTGCCCAGGCAACTGCTGCCCGGCGGATCAAAGAGGCTGAAGGAACCGGCGCTGCGCTGCTGTCAACAGCCTGCCCTTTTTGTATGCAGAATTTAGGCGATTATATGGATAATGTCGGTTCACCCATGGAACTGGTGGATGTTGTGGAATTGCTGAATGAGTCGATATTTGGTCCGATAAAAAAGTAAAAAATAAGGAGGCACCTAATGCTGAGTGAAGTAAAGAAAAAATTGGAAGACTGTCTGGGGAAAGAATGGGTTTCTGATGAACCGGTTGACCGTATTCCTTACTCACGTGACCTGTTCAGTGATAGTTTGAAAATATATCCGGAACGCCGTCCTGACATGGTGGTTATGCCGGGTTCGACTCTGGATGTCCAGAATGTGATGCGTATTGCAAATCAGTACAATTTTCCGGTGAATATTATCGGCGGCGGGGCAGCGGTTCTTGCCGGCTCTATTCCGGCAACCGGCGGGATCATGATAGATATGAAGCGGATGAAAGGTATTCATATTGATCCGGATAATCTTACAGTAACTGTTGAATCCGGCGTGTTTGTGACCACCCTCACCGGTTATTTTAAAGAAAAAGTTGAAAAAGAGGATTTTCCATGGCGCCCTTATTTTACCGGGGCACCGGGGCCGTCTTTAAATAATGCCACCAATATTTTTCAGGGCATCAATAAATTTGCCGGACTAAAATACGGCGTGGGTCTTCAGAATATTCTGTCTCTTGAAATGGTGATGCCTGACGGATCGGTCCTGAATACGTCCTCAAGTGCGAATATTTTCGGGGTGAATCACTGGTTGCAGGGCCCTGGGCCGACCCTGACCTATCTTCCTTTTTTCGCATTGGGGTCCCTTGGTGTATGTACAAAAATTACCTGGAGTCTTCACCCCTATCCGGAAACTTATGAAAGCATCTGGGCTTATTTTGAAGATTTTGACACGCCTACCCAATGCCTGATCGAATTGCTGCATAAGGAGATCGGCAGGGGGCTTTTTATTATGCCGGCCTGGACTCAGGGGGCATACTCAGCAGAAACCCGTGAGGAAGCTATTCGGCTTTCCAAGGCTTCACCGAAATATATGCTGGGCATGGGTGTTGAAGGGACAAAGCGTACGGTTGAGTTTCAATATGAACTTGCCGTTGAGATCATTGAAAAGCATGGCGGACGGATAGCACCGCCTGAAGTGGTGGAGGTGTACCGGGGGCATGAGCAGAATATCAAGGGCTGGGGACAGTCGAACAGTCCGCGTCTGATGCGTAACCTGGGGATCATCATGAGTAACATGGGCTATCTGTCAGTTGACCAGGTCCCGGAGTATGTGCAACGGTGTGAAGAGGGAACTGTAAAAGTAAAAGCATTTATGGATTACCCTGAAAAAGGATTCGGAGAGATTGGCTCCGGCGCTCAGCTGTATACCTATCAGTGGGGTCATTATGTGATCGCTGAATATATATTTGCCTATGACCATACCAGTCCCGAGCATATTAAAGGTGTCTGGGAGGTGATCCAAAACATGGGCGCTGTTCCCTGGCTCATGGGCGGCGGTCTCTGGACAGTGGGACGGGACCCCTTAACACCGAATATTACCGGTAATTTTTATGATGCAGCGAAGAAGTTTAAAAGGGCTGTTGATAAGAATAATATTATGAATCCCCATATTGGTTTTGCCGAGTTCTGATTCCTGACGCGACTCGAAAATAAAAGATAATTGATTTATAACCCGCTTGTCGTTCCAGGCGCTGATCTTCGTGTGCCTGGAAAATATAAACAGTATGGGTTGATTATGGGAGCCTGTTTAATGACCAAACGTTTATTAATACTGCTGCTGATTATTTTGTGTGCTGCATGTTCAAAAACGTCCAGTAAGGATAAATCTTCAGTACCTTTACCTAAGAAAATGGCGACTGCTGAACATCTGTTCGGTGTTGATGCCCGGGGATCAGATAAAGCCTGGGTCAGCGGATTTGAAGGGATTGTGCTGCATACAGAAGACAAGGGAGAAAGCTGGAATGTCCAGAAGGTTCCGGTCAAAACAGATCTGTATGATATCTGCTTTGTGAGCGACGTTCAAGGCTGGATGGTGGGTAAGTTCGGCGTTATTTTACACACCACGGATGGCGGTCAAAACTGGTATGAACAAAAGAGCGGCAATACCAACCGACTGTTTAATGTGCATTTTATAGATGAACAAATCGGCTGGATTGTGGGCAGCATGGGAACTATTCTACATACCACAGACGGGGGAAAGAACTGGATCAAGCAGGGATGGGATGAAGACCGGTACTATAATGGGGTCTTTTTTGTGGATGAAAAACATGGCTGGATCGCTGGAGAATACAGTACCCTGTATGTTAGCGCAGATGGCGGAAAGACCTGGTCGCCCCAGATCTGTAAAGAGATTGAACCGATAGAACCTGAAAATGATTTTCCGCCGCCGCCCCCCAATCTGTACGGGGTGTACTTCACTTCTGTTGATACAGGCTGGGTAACGGGCATGGACGGAATTATTATTCATACCCGGGATGGCGGTAAAACCTGGAAACGGCTTACCCCGAAAACCGACTTTACCCTGTACCAGATTATTGTGAAAGACAAAACGGGCTGGGCGATCGGCGGCAAGGGAAGCTATCTGGTCTCTTCTGACAGCGGCTCTACCTGGGAGCCTGTTGAAGATAAGATGAAAACAAAATTCTGGCTGAGGGATATGGTATTAACAGATGGACAAAATGGGTGGATTGTCGGGGCACTGGGTACCATCATCCATACGGATAACAACGGAGATGACTGGAATGGGGTTTCCGGGATATTCCTGAAATAGAGGAGAGTAAATGAAACGATTTTCAGAATTGCTGATTCGATATCGCGCTTTGATTATTATAATAATTACAGTGTTAACGGTTCTATGGGCAACACAAATTCCCAAACTGAAGGTTGTTACCAGTTTTTCCGATCTGCTGCCCCAAAGCCACGCCTATATAAAAGTGCATAATGAATTTCAGGAAAAATTCGGCGGCGCCAATCAGCTGACCCTGCTTATGGAGGTCAAACAGGGAGATATCTTTAATCCCAAAACCCTTTCTAAAATAAAGTATGTGACTGAAGAACTGGAAAAGATCCCGGGAGCCAACCGGTTTAAGATCGTTTCTATTGCCCATCAGAAAGTTACTGTTCAAAAATACACTTCCTGGGGGATTGAGTCTGATTACCTGATGTGGCCGAATATCCCTCAAACCCCGGAAGAAATAAAGAAGCTGAAGAATTCAATTTTTTCTAATCCCAGGTATTACGGGTCATATGTTTCCTATGACTGCAAGCGTTCCCTGATCACGGCTGATTTTTATGAAGACAAACTGGATTATACACGGATATATCGGGATCTGACCCGGATCCGGGATGCGGTTGAGGATGATGTTCACCGGCTTTCCATCGTGGGCTATCCCATGCATATCGGTATCATCGGTTTTATGGTGGATAAGGTGAACCTTATTCTTGTGGGTACGGCCCTGGTGATCCCGTTGCTGCTGGCTTTTGCCTACCGGTCTCTGTGGGCAACGCTGCTGGTGCCTTCTGCAGGGTTTATTTCCGGGATATGGGGCCTGGGCTTTATGGGCTTACTGGGCTATAATCTGGATCCGCTTATTATTGTGATGCCCTTTCTCATAGCGCTGATGGCTTTTCGACATTCTCACCAGCTGTATAACCGGTTCTATGAAGAATGTATTGTCCACGGCGACCGGCTTAAAGCCGGGAAAACAGTTATTGAACAGATGTTTATGCCGGGGCTCACCAGCGTGATTACCGATGCTTTTGGAATTGCCATTGTGGCGATCGTTCCTATTCCGCTTTTGCGGAGCATGGCGATCGCCTGCAGTTTCTGGTCAATCATTACTGTGTTTATCGGTCTCATCTTTACGCCGGTACTGTTAACCTACTGCCCTGTCTCTAAAAGATTTTTAAAGCATATTGCCAAGGAGCGGGAGAAGGAAGAAACACGGACCGGTTTTGCAAACAGCTTTGCAGACTGGCTGGGCCCCTGGCTTATTGCCCGCCGCGGCCGCTATACGGTTATTATTGTGGTTCTGATCCTGCTTGGGTTTTCATACTACTGGTCTGAAAAACTGATCGTGGGAGATGCCGAAGTGGGGTCAAACTATTTATATGATGATTCCCGCTATAACCAGGACAGTGAACGCATTAATAAAACCCATCCCCTGATCAATCCTCTTTATATTGTTGTATCCGGTGAAGAACGAAATGCGCTTAAGACGGTGCGTGTTTTGGAAGATATCCATAACTTTACGCGTTTTATGCAGAAAAACTCAGGGGCTGTGGGCACCCAGAATATCATTCAGCCGCTTTTTGCCATGAACAAGGGGCTGCATGCGGATGATCCCAAATGGTACGGGTTTCCGGAAAAAGAAGAGGCGATCCTGCAGCTTTTTCAGCAGATGGCAAGCGGGGGAGTTGATCCGGGATACCTTGAACGGTTTCTTGACTATCATGACCGGTATACAAATATTGTGGTTTTGTTTAAAGATAAGACCGGGCCCACTATAGAACGGGCGATTAATACAGCCAAGCAGTTTATCAATAATCATTCACAGCTGGAAGACAAAGACGCTGTTACCTATAAGCTGGCCGGGGGGGTTATCGGGGTTGAGGCAGCCATTAATGAAGTGGTTGCGGAAAAGCAGCTGCAGACCCTGCTGATCGCGCTTTTCGGAGTGTTTGTATTTTGTTCGCTTAATTTCAGGTCTTATAAGGCCGGACTTATTCTGATGCTTCCTTTGGCCCTGTCCAATTTTATGGCTTTTGCTTATATGGCTATTTTTCAAATCGGTCTTTCTATTTCAACACTTCCGGTTTCAGCAGCTGGTATCGGGATGGGCGTTGATTATGGTATTTACCTGCTTGCCCGGCTGGAGGAAGAGAAAAAGCGGGACCCTTCAAAATCTCTGGAAGAGGCGCTGATCCGAACAATCCAGACCTACGGCAAGTCCATCATCTATATCGCAGGTACCCTGGTGCTGGGGCTTCTGGTGTGGGTATTATCACCGCTTAAGTTTCAGGCACAGATGGGCATGATGCTGGCAGTGATCCTTTTCTTGAATTGTCTGGGAGCGATTTTTCTGGTTCCGATACTCACGCTTATTTTTAAACCGGCTTTTTTAATCGGGGAAACAAAAACTGAAAATAAATAGCAGAAAGGGGGGAGGGCTAAAAGAAAACAGAATCTTTATCACTCCAGAAACGGTGATAATAAAATTTTACCTTAAAAGGAGGGCGTGCAATGGAAAAAAGAGTTTTTATACTTTTTTTAACAATTGCTTTGGTCCATGTAATCGGGGGAAAAGCGGCTGCTTTAGACGCCTTTGGCGACAAAATTGATCTCAGTTTTAGCATCCAGCAGACGCTTAATGTTAAGACCCATGAGGGGTCGCGTGATATACGTTATAACAGTTTCAGAACAACGCTCAGGCCGGAGTTGGTGTATAAACTAAAAGAGAGCAGTACCTGGAATATTAAGTTCTACGGTCTGGCTGCCTATTTTTATGATTTTGCGCTTGACATTGATTCACCCATGCGTCATTCCATCAGGAGTGAGGCAGGGAGCAGAAGTAATTACAAGGATGCCCAAAGACCCCGTGACAGTGAAGAATGGCTAAAAGAACTCTATGTGGAGATAGGGTATGGTAATGTGTTCAACATGAGACTGGGAAAGCAGATTGTCAGCTGGGGGGAAACAGCCGAAGAGCAGGTGGCGGACCTGATCAACCCCATGGATGTAAAGTATGCTGTTGCCTTCCCTGCCTGGGAGGACTACAAGCTTGGTCTCTGGATGGCCAGATTATTTTACACTCCGCCCGGTGCCTGGCAGGATCTGGCTTTTGAGCTGATAGTCATACCGTTTAATTTTGTGGAGACGCGGCTGCCGGTTGCAGGACACGGCTTCTTTGCCGGTAATTCTACAACAGCTCCATTTAATTTAATCCTGTCTCGTATTCGTAGAGACTGTCCGTCTGAGACGTTCAAGAACCTTGAACTCGGGCTTCGGATCAAAGGGTATTCTAATCTCTGGGAAGGTATTGACTGGTCTGTTTCTCATTTTTATTCTCGCCAGGACACACCGGTTGCGGCTGGAAGTGATGGTTCAAAGGGATATGGAAATTTTATACTGGCGGCTTTAAATCTACCCTTTTTGCAGCCGACGGGAGCTGTTTTCGAATACCCGTTCTTTCACTCAACTGCTTTCTCCTTTTCTACCACATGGAATAAACCGAAACTATTGATTCGGGGTGAGAGTACCTACAACTCCAATAAAACTTATCACTACGGTACCGGCGGGCCAATTGCTCCCAACACAAAGGACAAGGACCTTATTACTACTTCGCTGTCAGTTAAGAGATACGTTGAGCTGCCTGTTGTTTCCGGTGCGTGGAACCGCCACACCCCTGTCGCTATGACAGTTGCCTGGTATAACTACTGGATGCTGAACCACGAGTATGACAAAGAGTCCGGAAACTACATCATGGGAGATACCGGCAGGGACTCAACGAAAACAAAAATGACATTTAATGTTACTGCTTTCTTTCTTAATTACCAACTGGTTACTGATTTTTATGGTGCTTACAATGCCAACGGAGGCACCATGGGGCTGATCCGCATAGTATTACAGCCTACAAACTCCTGGACATATGTTCTTGCGTACCAGCAGTTCAATGAGGACTACCAACCGGATGGACTTGGCAGGTATAATAACCAGGTTATTTTTTCTGCAAAATATGATTTTTAATAAATTGATTCCAACCATACCGGAGTAGTAGATTTTGCAGCCATGGTATTACAAGAAACTAATAAGGAGGATAAAAATATGAAAAGAGGAAAAATGTTGCCTGTATTCTTACCGGGAATAGCAGCAGCGCTCTTATTTTTAATAATAATAAGTGCGCCATCCCGGGCCAAAGAAATAACCTATCCTGTCCCAGCTTATACAGAAACAGAGCTGGAAAAGGTAAGGGCCTGGGAAAAGACCTGGGCTGGAAAAAAAATAACCAGCGCCAATGTGGATGATGTCAAGGAATTTCTCCCAGAAAATTTTTATACGCTATTAAAAGACCCGGAAAAATGGGGAGAATCCTGGTTTGAGATTATTCCGTATAAAACTTATCAACCCACAATATCGGAAATTAAATTCACCCGGGAAGGCAAGTGTACTCTTGATGAGAAGGGTAATTTACAGAATTATGTATCCGGCATTCCTTTTCCAAATGCAACCACACCGCTGGAGATGGTTTATAACTTTGACAACAATAACCACGGTGACAGCTCATATGACCTCTCATCCGGCCCCATTGTTGACGGGCGGCGAAAATATGACCGGACTCTGGATGTTGACCAGGATGCGCTCTATTTTACCGGAAGACGCGAAGCCGCGCCGGTACCTAATATTCCCAACAACAAAAAGGATATTTACTGGGTCTATCATACGGTTTTTAATTTCCCGATACAGCTTAAAGGTATGCGGGCTATGACCATCAAGTGGAATGACCGTGGCCGGGACTATGGGTCATGGGAGTTTTCTAATACGACCCGGCGGGTTGTGCGCAGGGCAACCAATCAGCGGCAGCGGCACATATCAATTTCAGATATGACTTATAATGATCAGAATATCTGGAACTGGGTGGTTACTGCCAATGATTACAAACTGCTGGGTAAAACCGAACTTCTGGTAAGCAGACACTGCCAGGATCCGGAACTTCTCAATAAATATCACAAGGAAGGAGAACCTTTGCCAAACGGGGTTCAACGGGAACGGATGAATCTCTACAAGATCGATGTTAAAAGTAGGGATCCCAATTATATCTACAGTCGTGAGGTCTGGTATATTGACCCTGAGTCCTGGCTGATCGTTTATGCGGATAAATATGATAAGCATGGTAAACTGTGGAAAGTTATGGAAGCCTATTTTAAGGAGGTTCCATCACAGGCGAGCGGTGAAAACCTCCATGTTCTGGCTGCCCAGTATGCCCTGGATGTGCCGAGGATGCACAGTTCTCTGATGCTTTTTACCAAGACTGTACTGGGCCAGACCGGGATGAAACATTCTCCAGGTTATTATACACCCCAGGCCTTGTTGAAATTCGGATACTGAGTCAAAAACTGTGAATAGGCAAAGCGGTTACGCTTAATTAATACGGGGACAGCTTTTACTCCGACAATATATGTTTGCCTTTTTACTGAGTAATAAGACAAGACTTGATTTATTAAGATATTCGTCATATTTAAACGGAAACGGGTGATCTCTCAGGCTGTCCTTGTAATGGTTTTTAAAAAAGCGTAAAGCTATAACTAGGGAGAAGGCATTATGGGACGTAAAAAGGTCATGACTGTGTGCGGGGAGATCACACCTGATGAACTTGGGGTGACGCACTGTCACATGCATACGACCACGGACATATCCAACTGGTATACAGAGCACAAGGCTTCATCCGGGGCTTTTATAAAAAACGCAAAGGTATCTATTGAAATACTGGGAAGACTGCGCATTGACCCGCTGTCCTGCAGAGACAACCTGATTATTGATGACCTGGATATGGTGATCCAGGAACTAAAAGATCTTAAAATGGCAGGGTGTTCTACAATCGTAGATACTTGCCCAACAACCCACCTGCCTACCCGTGACCCCATGGGGCACCGAAAAATGGCCATTGCCAGTGGTGTTAATATTGTATGCGCTAGCGGCTGGTATCTGGCGCCTACCCATCCGCCCTATGTGAAGGAAAAAACAGCAGATGAACTGTGTGATATTGTGGTTAAAGAACTCACAGAAGGCTGCAAATACAACTGGGGCCCGGGCTACGGCTATCCAATTGAGTGTGACGGGATTAAAGCCGGTATCATAAAAGTGGGGGTGGGCGGAGGATTTAACGCTTTTAATACTGAGGATGAAAAAAAGTGTTTTATTGCCTGCTGCCGCGCACAGGTGAAGACCGGCCGGTGTTTCTGCGCACATCCTAACGGCCATGAACAGCTGCTTTATAACCCGAAACTTATCACCTATGTAAAAGAAAAACCCCTTAAAGAGAGCTGCCTTCACCAGTATCTTGATATTGTGGAACAGGAAGGGGCGGATCTTGATAAATTTTACATGAATCATTCAGACTGTTTTACCTGTAATCCTGATCTGCTGCGGTCTTTGCTTGACAGGGGTATCGGTTTGAGCTTTGACGGGTTTAATGATGAGACCTATCTGATTGGCCTGGGATATGGGCTTAATTATGACAACAGGCAGCGGATGGAAGTTCTGGCCCAGTTAATTAAAGAAGGATATGCCGATCAGCTGTTGCCCTCCTGTGAATGCTACATGAAGACCATGTATAAAAAATACGGGGGATACGGCTACAGCCATGTGCTGGAAACAATCATCCCAATCTTAAAACATGCTTACGGTGTTTCACAAAAAGATGTGGATATGATGATGATCGAAAATCCAAAAAAATATCTTGCCTATGAAGAATGATAAGACCTATTCGGAAGAAATGTTTGAAAAGCGTTTAGCCGGTTACCGGGTAAAAAAAAGAACAAAGCTTCCCTCACAGGTTCAGTCTGAAACCGGCAAACGGGTGAATTGTCTTCTGCATGGACCGGTTCAGAGATGTGATTTTCCCGAACACTTTTCAATAGAGGGTCTTTGCGATGAGATTGGTGCTCAGCAGAAACTGCCTGTTGACCTGTTTGATCCCTGTATTCATTATGACGAAATGACCGGACATGCCCTTATTAAGGGTCGCGGCGGCAGGGTTATTCTTGATGAACCTGTCTCCATGCTTGATGCGGTTCGATTCTTTATCGAGTATTTGCAGAGCAGGTCTTGCGGCCAATGTACCATCTGCAGGATAGGAACCCAACGGATGATGGAAACAATTAATCACCTTTATGATGGGCGCTGTACCCGTGATGATGTTGATGCCCTTTCTGACCTTGCTGAGCAGATCAGCGCTACCAGCCTGTGTGAAGTTGGTAAACTTGCTGCAAAACCAGTTATTTCTTTACAGGGTTTTTTAAAGTCAGAACAGGGCTTTGGAAAAATAAAGGGTTAATAGAAAACTTGGCTATGAAAAAGGTTAAAATAACACTTGATAATCATTTAATTGAAATTGAGCCGGGTACAACCATACTTGCTGTTGCAGAAAAGTTGGGTGTTTATATTCCGACCTTATGTCACAGTGCGCTTCTTGCTCCCCAGGCAGCCTGCAATGTCTGTGCGGTTGAAGTAGAAGGGCAAACTGAGCTGGTTCCGGCCTGTTCAACAGAAGTAATTGATAATATGGTGGTGCGGACAACAACAGACAGGGTCAAAACAGTGCGCCGTACCTGTATTGAACTGCTCCTGTCAGACCATTTGGGAGATTGTCTGGGACCCTGTATGAGTGCCTGTCCTGCGAGTATTGATGTTCCGGGTTTTATAAATTATATTGTCCAAAATGAAACACAAAAAGCGCTTGACCTGATCAGATATGCTGTTCCCTTTCCCGGGACACTGGGACGGATATGTGATCGTCCCTGTGAAGAGGCCTGCCGAAGACAGCTGATTGAAGAGCCTATTGCTATCTGTGCGCTTAAACGCTATGTTTTCTATTCCACGGGTCTGGAAGAAGCGGAGGCGATGCCGGTACAGCTTCCTTCAATTGGTAAACAAGTGGCCATTGTCGGGGCCGGTCCTGCGGGTTTGACCGCAGCTTTTTTTCTTCAGGGTCTGGGGCATGCCTGTACAATTTTTGACGCGGGTGCTCTTCCCGGCGGTATGCTTAGATACGGCATTCCTGAATACCGGCTGCCGCTAAGTGTGATTGAGCGTGAAATTTCATATATTAAAAAACTGGGCGTAAAAATATGCTGTAATATGAGCCTTGGAAAAGAGATTACACTTGCGCAAATAAGAAGCGATTATGATGCTGTTTTTCTCGGGCTTGGCGCACAGATTCCCTTAAGCCTGAATGTTGAGGGAGAGATTGGCGCAGAGGTTGTACCGGCCCTGACCTTTCTGCGAGAACAGGGCAGAGATATGGGGAAAAAATTGAGGGCAAAGGTCATCGTGATCGGCGGCGGCGGGGTTGCGATGGATGCAGCCCGTGTGGCAATGCGGAAAGGGGCAAAAGAGGTATGTATCTACTGCCTTGAGCAAAAAGAAGAGATGCCAGCAAAAACAGATGAAATAAAGGCTGCTCTTGATGAAGGTATTATTATCCATAATGGATGGGGAATTGGAAAAATTGTCAGCCAGGCGGGTGGTTTAAAAGGGCTTGAGCTGAAAAGCTGCATAGCTGTTTTTAACGGAAAAGGTCTGTTCGATCCCGCTTATGACGAATCTAAAACTCTTTCAGAAACCTGCGACATGCTGATTATTGCCGCCGGGCAAAAGGCTGATTTAAGCTGTGTTGAAAATTTAACAGAACAGATAGATCATAAACAATCAAATGAGGGTATCCGCATAAATCAAAAAACCATGGAGACCTCGCTAAAGGGTGTTTTTGCCGGGGGTGACTGTACCATGGGTTCGGGAACGGTTGTAAATGCTGTGGCTTCGGGGAAAAAGGCAGCCATTTCCATGGATCAGTTTTTGCGGGGTAAACGCGTTTCAGGAGAAGCAGAAACCTATAACCATACCATGGGGGCTCTTGAGAATATCCCCAAAGAAGCTGTTTCGAAACATGAAAAAGCTGACCGAATCCGGGTTTCGGAACTTGAACCTGGTAAACGCGTATCCGGCTTTGAAGAAGTTGCAGTTGGTTTTAGCTCTGAAGAGGCAATGGCTGAAGCCCTCAGGTGCATTGAATGCGGATGCAGAAGTTCTCAGAAATGTAAACTGCGAAAATATGCCGGTCTTTTTGAGGCAGAGAGCAGCAGGTATGCTGGAAAGTGCCGGGAGTACGATTGTGATGATACACATCCGGATGTTATATATGATGCGCATAAGTGCATTCAGTGCCGAACCTGTGTCCGTACGGCAGAGGAGCTGGTCGGGTCTGAGATGATGAAGGTCGTTGGCCGCGGCTTTGATGAACGTATCCGGCCTGCTGACCAGACAATGCTTTCGCTGGTGGATACGAAAGGCTTATCGTTGCTGGTTGAAAACTGTCCCACAGGTGCCCTGGTTTTTAAAAATGCTGCTATTGCAATAGCAGAACCCCTGTTCAGGCAGCAGGAAATAAAATAACAGATAATCCATTAAAAAGGTTTATGGACTTTATTCAGGAATTTATAAAAAAATACGAAGATTATTTAAATGCTGATCCGGAACTTGGACGTCGGCTCAAAGGGTTTAAGAACTTTTCCGGTGTGCCTGACGGCCATTATATCCGGGCGCGTCAGCAGGGAGCCAGTGCCCAGGTCAGGGCTGTACGCTGTTATCCCTTTGGCGGTTCAACACAGCTGAATGATGGCGAGCTTATCGGTATAAGGGTAAAAGACGGAGATGTTGAATTCTCTTTTACTGTTTCACTGAATAGTTCCGTGTTCTCAGTTAAACCGGGTAAGGCAGAAAACCCGAAACTTGACCTGGAACTGACAAAGGATTTATTTATCCGTACCCTTCTGGGCAGATACCGCTGGATGTGGGTGATCGGTATGGAGGAGGTAAAGGTTTCCTGGGCTTCCGGTCTTCCTCATTCTGACTGGGTTACCATTCTTGAGATGCTGGTTGTGATGCAGGAACTGGTTGAATTTGATCCGGATCTTTGGGGGGACATAGAAAAAAAGTGATATTATGCCTAACTAACATTTTTAAATAACCCTAATCATTGTTTACAGGCAAAACGCAGTTTATTCTATAAACCTTTGCATGTAAAAGGAGATATGTAATGGTAGATGAACAGAAGAAGACAAAGGCACAAATTAAAAAAGAGATTATTGAATTTCTGGACAACTCATGCGGGCTTATTGATGAGAAAAAGGGGAAATACCGGTGCGGTACAATCCACAGAAACAGTCTTGTGCTTGCAACTTCTTACAAGGATGTACCCCGGGCAACGCCCCTTGAGTTTTTTAATGAAGGACTTACTCTGTATATTTTCGGAGAAGGAGGGGGTAAAATTGCCAACATAAAGAGAAACGCAAAAGTTTCCGCTGCCATCTACGAACAGCCCATGAAACATACAACGGTTCAGAAAAGCCTGCAGGTTTTTGGGAAGGCGGAAATTATTAATATGCATTCCAATGCACGGTTATATAAAACAAAAGCAAAAAAATGGAATATGTATACCTTGGCAGAAAAACTTGGAAGTCAGATGTTTCAGGATAAAAAAATGTCTGAAAAAGATAAAATAATGCTAATTGATAAAATACTTTCCTCATTAAACATGATTAAGATAGTGCCGGATAAGATTATTCTCAGAGAATATCATCCTGATTTCTCAATGCCGAAATATGAATGGCAAAAGTAAAGCGAAATATGTTGTGTGATAGCAGGAATATAAAGAAATTGCTTTGACCGGAGTATTATTAATAACCGCATAGTTATTATAAAAAGTCTAACCGAAATACATTTATAAAACGGGTGCGATTCAATAGGTAAATTATGGATATCTTACACCAGCAGCTCAGCGCGATTGTGGGAAAGGACTTTGTTCTGACAGATCCTGATGCGCTTGAAATTTACGGGGGCGATAATATCAGTTTTATCCCCCATCGGTTGCCGCTTTTGGCAGTCAAACCGGGCAGTGTGGAGGAAATACAGGCTGTTTTAAAAGTTGCATCCCTTAACCGGACCCCAATTATTCCCAGTAGCTCGCCAGGCTGTGGTCATGGCGCTTCAATCCCGTCTGTTCCCGGGCTAACCCTTGATCTGGGCAGGCTTAACCGGATTCATTTAATTGATGATGTATACAGGAATGCTGTTATCGAACCGGGGGTGACCTTTTCCCAGCTCCAGCAAAGCGCAAAAGAAAAGGGGTTCAGGGTGCTTTGCCCTTTAGAACTGCCTGATTCTTCATCAATTGTATCAACCTATGCTGAGATGTCGCCTTTGTATTCATGGCCCAGATACGGTACTGAATCAATACTCACCATGGAAGTACTGATGCCAAATGGTGAGCTTCTTAAAACCGGCATGGCAGCCATACCGGTTATCGACCGGCCCTATTTCCCTTTTGGTACCACGCCGTCTTATTTTAACAAGGTCTGGTTCGGATCGCAGGGAACGCTCGGGATTATGACCAAAGCTTCAATTAAGCTTAAGACGGACTATGAAACAAAACAGGTGCTGTTTATTCCTGCAGATTCTTTTGAGCAGGTTCTGCCTGCTATAAAGGAGATCAAGCGGCTTGATTCACCCTTAGAGATATTTATTGCAGATGCTGTTTATCTTTCAGGACTGCTTGCTGACAGCTCTGAGGCATTTTTAACGCTGAAAGAAAGACTTCCTTCCAAAACCGTGGTGATGGTTCTGCGGGCAGAGAAAGAAAAAGTGGCATACCAGAAAGCGGATCTTCAGGACCTTGCTGAAAAAATGGGTTTTATTCTCACTGACTGCCTTGAGGCAGATACAAACGCTGCGAAAAAGATCCTGGATGAAATTGAACAGCCAGAAGGGTATATGAGATTTAAAAAGCATAAGAATGCCTATGCGGTTATCCCTTTTATCTGCATGGCGCGTCAGATACCGGTTTTTAACCGGGTTATTGGACAGATCGCACAGCAGTTTCAGTATGATTTTAAAAATATCGGGTCTCTTTTATTGCCGGTCGAACCGACCCGGGTTCATTTCCAGTATTCGTTTTATTATGATCCTTCAGATGTGCAGGAACTTGCAAAAGTGAAACAGCTCTATCAGGTGATCAGTTCCACGCTTATTAAGATGGGCGCTTTCTTTTCACGGCCTTATGGTGAGTGGGCAGGCAAGGTATATGAAAAAGCCGATGTTTATAAGAGTATGCTGAAAAAAATAAAGCATGAAGTTGATCCCGAAAATATAATGAATCCTGGGAAACTTAACTTATAATGGGCTCTGTTTCGGGAGTCTGTAGGAAGAAACACGATGCCGGAAGAATACTGTTATCCGCTTTTGAGAAAAAAACTGGGTGATTATTATGAGATGACCTGGCGCTGTGCCAAGTGCGGGTACTGCAGAAATGTGCTTCCCTCTGACACGGAACATGAACGATTCGGCAGACAGTGTCCCCCGGGTGAGCGTTTCAGATATGAGTCCTACTATGCCAGCGGCAGAAGCGAAGTTGCCCGGCGGGTCATGGAAGGCAAGCAGGGATTAACCGACCGGCTCAGACACATCCTGTATACCTGTACCACCTGCGGTGCCTGTGAAGAATGGTGCGGAGCAACCCAGTGGCGGCAGCCGCTTAAACTTGAAATGGCCATGCGCAATCATTTTTTTTCTCAGGGCGGTCAATTGCCGGGTCCGCTTGAAAAGATGCGCAAGGGCATAAACAAGAATTTCAACCGGCTCAACCGGAATAACCGGGACCGGCTTGGCTGGCTGCCGGAACAGGAAAAACAGAAAAAGAAACAGACAGATGTCGTCTTTTTTGTGGGGTGCCGGTCTTCATTTAACCGTACTGAAATTGCCTGGAGTGCCTATGAACTTATTGCGAAAAAGCTGGGAATAAATATCTCCTTTCTTCAGGATGAACGCTGCTGCGGCAGGCCGCTTCTTGATATGGGGGATGAAAAGGGAGCGCTTGCGCTGATGCAGCACAATATCCGGCAGATAAAAGAATCCGGTGCTAAAAAGGTTGTTTTTACCTGTGCAGAATGTTTCAGCACCTTCAGTGATTTGGAAACCTATGGGCTAAAAAAAGAATTTGAGGGGGTACACATCAGTCAGTACCTTGCCAGTCTTCTAAAAGAGGGAAAATTTTCTCTGCAGGGCCTAAAGAAACGTGTTGTTTTTCATGATCCCTGCTATCTTGGCCGGCATCAGGGGGAGTATGAAGCTCCGCGTACTATTCTTGCGGCTGTTCCCGGAATTGAGCTTGTTGAACTGCCGCGAAACAGGAAGAATGCCTGGTGCTGCGGTGCCGGCGGCGGGGTGCAGGAAGCATTTAATGAGTATTCACAGTGGATCGCCACTGAGCGTTTTGAAGAGATAAAGCATGTAAAGGCTGAACTGCTTATAACCTCATGTCCGGGATGTAAGGAAAATCTCTGGGCTCAGGCCAGGGCAAACGGAGTTGAGATCATGGATCTGGCAGAGCTGGTCAACACATATATTGAGGGGGCTTAAATCAATGGGGCAGGAAAAAGAACAGATCCTAAATGAGTTGAGAAACATTGTGGGATCCGAATGGGCAACTGCAGATCCTGAAATTGTTTATGCCTATTCCCGTGAGGCAAACCTGTATCCCAAGGACCTTAGCTCAGTGATGCGACCGCCCTTTTATGTGGTGCTTCCCGGAACAAATGAAGAGGTCCAAAAAGTAGTTGCCATTGCAAAAACCTATAAATGTCCCATTACTATTCAGACTACAGGTCTGAATGTCTCTGGTGTCTGTGTGCCCCACCGGGGCGGTATTCTTGTGGACATGAAACGTATGGACAAAATACTTGAAATTGATGAAGAAAATATGACAGCAACGGTTCAGCCCTATGTGTCCATTGCCAGATTATCCTGTGAGCTTCAGAAGCGGGGCATGTTTATCCCGGTTCCGGGCAATCCCTCGACTGCAAGTATTATGTCAAATATTCTCATCGGGCTGGGACTAAAAGTAACCAATAAGGTGGGCCGTCAGGAGAAAGGCCTGGTGGGTTTCAAAATGGTTCTGCCGGACGGGAGCTTGTTTAAAGTGGGATCGGGTTCGGATGCCTTTATCCGTAAAGATTTCTGGCCCCATGGTCCGGGCCCTGATTTGCACCTTTTTCCCATACATTCCCTGGGCAGTAACGGTATTGTGACCGAGATGACCATCAAATGCTGGCTCAGGGGTGAGAACTACAAAGAACTGTGGGTGGCTTATGAGGATATTGACAGGGCATCTGAGGCTTTTCTTGAGCTTGCCACCAAGGAGATCTGCAAGGGCATAAACCTTTACGGCGGTAACAAATATACTTCCTACTTTACGGACACCCGAGAGGCTATGGAGCGTATGGTTCGGGCCAACCCTGAGTTCCAGCTGATCATTTCCATGGAGGGGACCAAGCGTCAGCTGGCCTATGAAGAGTCTGTGGTCAGAAAGGTGGCTAAAAAGACCGGCGGAATAATCCTTGTGGACAAGTTTCCACCTTATGAAACTTTTGTAGAGTCCCATGCCGGGATGTCAGGCAGTTTTTATTCTGATTATTCAATGAAATACTGGGGTTCCAGGGGAGCAAACTGGGTGATTGCGGGTTTTTCCTCTCCGGACCGGCTTGCTGATATGTACAAGACTTACACTGAGGCGGTTATGGATAATCCTGATTTTGCTGATCCGAATTTTGGGAACGGTGAATACTGGCGGTCAACCATTATGTATCCTTTTGAAGGCGGACACTACTATTTTGCTGAATTCGGTATTGACAGTCATCCCGGTGATCCAAAATGGCAGGAGATTATAAAAAAGATCGGCGCTGTTCTGCCAATGTACGGCGCTCGCAGGGGGCATGTTGTGTTGCCTTTTGACCGGGCGCCCCGGGAAGGTGTGGCTGATACGATCGGACCGTACCGTGACCTTGCAAAGCGGATGCGGGACAGGCTTGATCCTGCCGGCATAATGCAGCCCGGCGGTTTGTTTCAGTGATATGCTTCAAATTTATTAAGGAACACATCAGATGGTAATGATTAGGATTAATGGACGAAAAATAAGGGCTGCGGAAGGACAAACCGTACTGGAGGCAGCGCGCGCCGCCGGGATTAAGATTCCCACCCTTTGTCACAGCGATGCGCTTGCGCCATACGGCGCCTGCCGGCTGTGCATTGTTGAGATAAAAAGAGAGAAATACGTCTCCATTGAAAGTTCATGTACCTGTCCGGTGGCAGAGGGGCTGGAGATTAAAACAGACAGCCCTCGGGTGCTGGCAGGAAGGAAAGTGGCGGTTGCACTTCTTTTGAGTAGGTGCCCGAATGTGAAAGTGATACAGCAGCTGGCAAAGGAATACGGTTTGGCGGAAGCTCCTGTTGAGTGGGGGCAGGATAATGAATACTGTATTCTGTGCGGTCTGTGTGTCCGGGCCTGTGATGAGGTGGTGGGTGTTGGGGCGATCCAGTTTGCAGGAAGCGGCATAGATAAGATCGTGGACACACCTTTTCATCAGTCTTCTGAAAAATGTATTGCCTGCGGATCCTGTGTCTTTGTCTGCCCGACAGGCATTATCAAAAAAAATGATCTTGAGCAGACAATTTCCTGTACGCCTGAAGGGTTCCGGGACACGGGTCCTGTGCGTGAAATTACCAACTGGCAGGTTGAGCACAGTTTAAAGGTTTGTGAAAAATGTGGAAATCCCATTGCACCGCTTCCCATGCTTGAAAAAATCGCAGAAGACCACTGCTATCAGATGAACTTTTTTAATCTTTGTCCGTCCTGCCGCACGTACCCTGAAATTGACACGGATTTGTGTACAGCCTGCAACTCCTGTATTGTGGTCTGTCCTGTGGGTGCGGCACAGTTTGTTGAAGACGGAGAGGATCAGAAATCTCATATTTTCAAGCAGAACTGCTGCGGGTGCCACAGCTGTACGGATGTCTGCGGCTGGGGAGCGGTTAAGATTACCAGTGTCAGGTAATGTCCGTTTTTCTGAGCAATACATATTTCTAACGGTTTGATCCGTTTACCTCTTGTAAATGTATGATTGACTAAAGTTTTTAATGAAACGGAAATTAGTCCAAAAGATGTGGGAGCCGATCGTATGTTTGACTATGATGTAATTGCAGTTGGATGCGGGCCTGCCGGACTCATGGCCTGTATTGAGCTGGCAAAAAGAGGTTTTAAAGTGGCGGGAATCGATATAAAGGTGCGTCTGGATAAGAATTACCGGGCGGCTGCAGGTTTTTTGCTTTCTGATCAGGATTTTAATGGAGAATATATCCGTAGTGAGCCCCGGGGTGATAAGACCCTTTTTACCTTCGAGAAGGCCGGTTTCACTTTTTTATATCCGGGAAAAACAAGGGCTGTCCACAAAAGCCATCTGATTTCAAACGGGGGAATCATCTATACGGCAACCGCCATAAAAAAACCTTTCATGTATACCATGGATCCAACCACATGGCTGAAGGGTCTGTATGAAGAGGCGCTCAGCTATAATATTCCTCTGTATGCTAAAACAATGCTTGTCAATGTCCGTGAAATTCCCGGAGGAATGGAGATAGACATACGTAAAAACGGCAAAAAAACAGGCAGTATGACCTGCCGGAAACTTATTGCCTCTGATGGGCTCTCATCGCGTGTGGCAAAGCGGCTGGGGATGAACAGAGACCGGGCACTTATGGACAGTGCACCCACAGTTGAATATCATATGGAAAATGTTGAAGTCCCCTTTGATGAAGGTGACATCGGTGTATTCGGGAGGGACAATGTAGGGCTTGATGGCTATATTATTATGGTTCCCTGTGTATACGCTGACAGGGAATACCGTATGGAGACGGTTGCTCACGGACCGGCCACAAACAACCTGTTTGCCATAGAGTATTTCACCAGAAAAAGCCGGTTCTCAAAATGGTTTAAAAACGCGCGGATGATCGGCAAACATTCCGCGCTTATGGAAATGTATCCTGCCATGAAGGAACCGTACAAGGGCAACACCATTTTTTTGGGCGATTCAGCGGCCATGGCAGAGTCTCTTTATCCCGGGGCAACGGCCAGTGGTTATAAGGGTGCCCTGGCCATAGAAAAAGAGTTTGCCGGCGAAAATGGGTTTGAGGAATATGCCGACTGGTGGTGCAATGAAGCCCTGGAGATGACCAGCGATCTTCAGAAGATGGCTGAATATGCAAAAAGATTTCTCTTTAACAACTGGATGGGCGCTGACGTTATGGACAGTCTGTTTAAACTGGCTGAAAAGTCGCCCTTAATCGTTGATGCGTTTAATGGAAATCCCTACGGTTTTGCCCGCTCCATAATCGAGCATCTTCAGTCTTTGCCGGGGATAAAACCTGAGTGGAAAAAAAGACTGGAAGAATTAAAACAGGCTTCGATGATGGACTTTATCGGAGTGATCGAACAGATCAGAAAAAACAACGCTGCTGTGGACCGCTCATTATTGATATCTGTATAGACTTGTTTGACCTCAAGCGCGCCACCTTTATACTGCGAAAGTGTGCTGATCGTTGCCAAAGATTCCATGCCGGGCGCAGGGGCCGTGTTTTTTTTTACAGGACTAACCGGAAGATATGCAATGGAAGCATTCCCGAAGGCTTATATGGGAAAAATCCTCAGGGTCAACCTGTGTGATGGAAATATTTCTGTGGAACCCCTGCCTCTTGAACTGGTTAAAGGTTTTATCGGCGGCAGAGGGGCTGCCGCAAAAATCCTTTATGATGAGCTGAAACCTGGAATTAATCCTTTTTCTCCGGAAAACAAACTTATTTTCACAAACGGACCGCTGGCCGGTACGGTCGCTCAGTCCTGCGGCCGGTGGATGGTTACCACGAAATCTCCTTTAACCGGCGGCATGTTTCGCTCAACTGCAGGCGGTGATTTCGGAGCAGAACTCAAGTCTGCAGGATTTGATATTCTGATTGTAGAGGGAAAAGCTGAAAAGCCCGTATATCTATGGATTAAAGATGATGCCGTGGTTTTAAAAGCAGCTGATGAACTGTGGGGTCTTTTGAACCATGAGACAGCAGCAGCCATCCGCAGGCAGTTGACGGATCAAAAGATCAAAGTTGTTTCAATTGGTCCGGCTGGAGAAAAAAAGGTCAGATTTGCCGCAATTGCCGATAACCGCAAAACTGCAAGCCGCGGAGGCGTCGGCGCGGTAATGGGAGCCAAGAATCTTAAGGCCATTGCTGTGCGAGGCAGTGGCCGTCCCGGGGTTTTTGACAGGGAAAAGCTTCAACGCATAACTAAAAAACACAGTGAAATTGTAAAGACAAGCTCTAAACTTGCTGATTTTAAACATCTTGGCACCGCGGCTGTAGTGAATTTTGCGCATGAGGTGGGGGTGTATCCGCTTAAGAATTTTCAGGAAGGGGTTATGGAGGCGGTAATGGATACCCTGGGCACGGATAAGCTTGAAACTCTTTTTGTGAAGGATGCACATTGCTGCCAATGTCACATTCGTTGCGGCAGCATTATGCAGATTAAAAAAGGGCCTTATGCCGGTGAAGCCGTGGATGGACCGGAATATGAGACGCTTTATGCTTTTGGGGGAGAGGTCGGAAATAACAATCTGGAAATGATCTTTGAAGCAAATCGGATCTGTGATGATTACGGGGTAGACACCATTTCCGCAGGGTGCTGTATCGGATTTGCCATGGAATGTTATCAGAGAGGTATCCTGAAAAGAAACGACCTTGACGGTCTTGATCTGATCTGGGGCAATTCTGAAGCCATAATCGTACTTTTGAAAAAGATAGTTGAAAGAGAAGGCATCGGCGATTTGTTAGCCGAAGGCACAAAAAACGCAGCCGAAAAAAGCGGTAAAGGCGCTGATCAATTTGCCATGCAGGTTAAGGGGCTTGATCTGCCCGGATATGAGCCAAGAGGGTTGAAAGCGTGCGCCTTAAACCTGGCAACGGCTGCCCTGGGCGCCAGTCACTGTGTCGGTCAGACATATCAGGAATATATCGGTGAAGATATCGTTGACAGATTTACCGTTTCGGGCAAGGCCGAATTGTGTAAAGTCAATCAGGACAAAACAGCGCTTCTTGATTCTGGAATTGTATGTATTTTTGCGGAAGCCCTGGGTGTGTTGACCCTGGCAGACCTGAAAGATATGCTTTATGCCGCAACCGGTGTTCCGGAGTTTAATGATATGGAAACCCTTTTAAGAATCGGGGAACGGATCTGGAATATAGAACGTGTCTTTAATATCCGGGAGGGGTTCTCACGCAGGGACGATTACCTGCCGCAGCGGTTTATGAACAAGCCTCTGAATAAGGGGCCGGTTAAAGGCGTAATCGTTGAGATGGACCTGTTGCTGGATGACTATTATGACCAGCGGGGATGGGACAGGGCAACCGGATATACGACACGGAAAACCCTTGAAGGTCTGCCGCTTAAGGACGTGGCAGATGATCTGGAAGAAATGGGAAGTCTGGGGTGAAAAGGGCAGGTTTTTTTTGAAATAAGGACTTAATCAATAAAGTAAAAAGGAGAAGGGTGATGAATTGTTATGATGTTGTCATTGTGGGGGCAGGGCCTGCAGGGTTAATGGCTGCAAAGACTGCGGGTGAAAACGGTTTAAAGGTTGCTCTTCTTGAGCGTAAAGAGAGTATCACCGCTATTCAGCGAAGCTGCCAGACCATGGTTGCTATTGAGGATGAGTCCTATTTTGGCGAACGCATGTATCTGAATGAAGATCAGCACAAACTGGTCTTTCCGGTAAATAACTTTACCGTACGCTATGACGGGCCGCATAAAAACTTTTATGCCTGGAATGTGTATACCTCGGATAATGAGCATTGTATCCGGCTTGGCGATTATGAAAAAAACAGGGCTGGGGGCAGTAAAACCCGCCTTTCTGCATTTTACAGTAAGCAGGCTTTGCTTGAAGGGCTGCTTCAGGATGCTCAGGCTGCAGGGGTACATGTATTTACCGGGCAGAATGTGTATGATGTTCGCACCGACAATGAAGTGAATCAGGTGTTAACTGCTGAAGGCAGGACTTTCAGCAGTGTATTTGTGATTGCAGCAGACGGGATCAATTCACGTTTGATGAGAGTACTGGGTCTGAATAAGAACCGGCGGTTTTTTGGTACGCTTCAGGGGGCCGGGTATTATATGACAGATGTAGATGTGCCTTGCCCGGAAGCTGCAAACTTTCCCATGCTTTTTGATGAGAAAACACAGTATCCTGTTATGCTCTGGGTCGGGCTGAGCCCGTATGATAAAGATGAGTTCTGGGTTTATGCCGGCGGACCAACACATCCTGAGATTAATTACATGGATTTTCTTGACAAATCTATGGCAACAGGTCCTTTTGCGCCGTGGTTTAAAAACGCAAAAATAAAGCGCAGACACGGTCATGTGGCCAATGTCCTGTCTCCGGCAGAGATACCATTTAAAGACAATGTGCTGATTGTAGGTGATGCCGGGTGGACAGTTGAAGCGGAATGTACCGGTTCCATGATGTGCGGACGCAGAGCTGCAAATGCCATTACCGAGGCTTTCAGGGAAAATAGTCTGAACCAGGAAGGTGTGCAGCGTTATATTGACTGGTGGTATGAAAGTTTTCCAGGCTCAATGGATTACACGGAATTTTTAACTATTATGAGCGGAGGGCTGATCGGTAAGGACGCGGCCATGTATCTCTATAAGCTGGTTAATGATGTGCTGCCCTGTTCTTTGAATCCGTATAATCTTTTTAATAATGTGAATGCCTCAATTATGAAAAACATGGAAAAGATACAAACCGAGCGTCCCGAGATTGTTGCTAAAATGCAGCACATGGCATCACAGTCTCCGGAAGTGCTGATGAAGGATTTTATCCGTTATGGTTTTCCCAATACATAAAGTCAAAGTTTTAAGAACGTAAATTAAAATGATGGTTTAACTATTATAAGGGAGAAAAAGATGAAGGAAAGATACGATGTTGTGGTTATCGGAGCAGGGCCGTCCGGCCTGGTTGCAGCCAAAGCCCTTAAAGAAAACGGTTTTGATGTTGCAATTGTTGACAGGATATCGAATCCGGCAAAAACGCAAAGAACCTGCGGCCAAACGCTTTTGCCGCCGAATGAATATTTTTTCGGAAATCTTTTCCATTATAATGAGAAGGATCAGCGCTTTTGTTTTATTGACAGCGGTCTGTCATTTCCCTATACCGGTCCGGTCAGTAGGACGTACTGCTGGCATATGTTTTCGCCGGGGATGAAGGAAGTCCGCTTTGGAACCGGGGAAGATCCTGCTCCAGGAGCTCCTTCAGCCCCCATAGCGCTTTCCTATGATAAGGATATCATGCTGGAGTGTCTGATTAAGGATATTCAGTGTGATCATGTGGAAATCTTTCCTGGGCATGAATTTAAAGAAATCGGCTGGGAAGGCCCTGATGTGGTTGTGCAGGCCGGAGACAAGGCCTTCAGGAGCACTTATGTGATTGCCGCGGACGGGTGTAACTCCAGGGTGGTTGATAAGCTTGGATATAATAAGAGCCGTCACCATATTGCTGATTTTCATATCAAATCCTATTTTCTCAAGGGCTGTAATCCGGAGTATAAAAACGATCTGACCACGGCCATCACCCATATTGACGGAAAGCCCGTGTATCTGTTTTTTGTGCCCCGGCCGGAGAAAGATACCTGGAATTTTCTGATCTTAAGTTTTGAAAGCAGTATCGATTTAAATGCGGTGTATGAGACGGCGATGAAAGATCCCCGTTATGCGGACTGGTTTAAGGGTGCTGAAGTCATCCGTGAATACGCGGCATTTGAACATATCTATTCAGCAGTGGTCAAACCGTTTAAAAACAATGTGATCATTGTTGGAGATGCCGGGTCCTGCCAGGAGCTTGAATGCCTTGGAGCAATGGCGACGGGATGGAAAGGCGGTCTTGCCGCTGCAGGCGCTTTAAAAGAAATGCAGCTGGGACTTCCGCCCCAGGCGATACCGCAGTACCTGGATTGGTGGTTAAATACCTATATCAAAAACTATGATTACGAGGATTATCTCTCAGTGTTCAGCCTGGTCTATGCATTGGCCAGTTCCGAGGTCATTGATTATATTTTTGAAAAGCTGGGTGAACAGCCGTTTCCTCCCACCTTTAATCCGTATACAGCGGTGAAACATATCGGAATGCGGCTTCAGCAGGTGATTCCCGCTATTATGGCAGAGCGTCCTGAAGTTCTGATGCAGATGATGCCGGGCATGCTTTCTTTTCCATCGGATGTGCTGTCCAAGACCTTGAAAAAGTGATTTGTAGGGCCCTTGTTTTATAAGAATTCAAGGGGTCGAGTCAAAAAACCTGTAACTATATTGGGTAAGCCCCCGGCTTTGCCGGGGAGACTCCCAAAGTTTGACATTTCCGGGAATATACGAAAACCTCCAATAATGTGAACCGCTCAAAGATCACAAAGGAGGAGGCTTTCGATGAACAATTATAATAAGTTAAACCATACGACATGGGATTGCAAGTACCCTCTAATTTGGATTCCGAAATACCGGAAGAAGGTAATATACGGTAATCTAAGAAGATACCTTGGAGAAGTTTTGAGAGAACTGGCATTGCAAAAGGATAGCAATATAATAGAAGAGCATCTTATGGGGGACCACGTTCACCTGTTGATATCAATTCCTCCGAAATATGCGGTGTCTCAAGTTGTCGGTTATGTCAAAGGGAAAAGCGCAATACATATTGCCAGAACGTATGCAGGACGGCGGCATAATTTCACAGGTCAAAACTTTTGGGCCAGGGGATATTTTGTATCAACAGTTGGCAGAGATGAAGAGACTGTAAAAAAACACATCAAGAAACAAGAAGATACCGACCGGAAAATAGATCAGTTGAAACTATTTTGACCACCTTTAGGGGGTTCATGCTTTTATAACCGCTTTGAGCGGTTCACAGTACAAGCCTCCGGCTTTGCCGGAGGTATGGTGACGGACTTTTCAAGCCTTTCGGTGCCCACCTCTGCATCTTCAACAACTCGGCTTGTGTTTCACTCGAAACCTTGACCCCTTGAAACCTCGAACCCTGCTAAAATTATTTTAGCCTTCTTAGCTGTGGGGTTGCGATCCACAGGATTAAAGCACATAACAGGAAGATGACTCCACTTAAGATAATGGTAAAAGGTTCTCCGGCAAATTCAGCCAGCATTCCGGCAAACAGGCCGCCGATGGGCATCAAACCGAAATGGGTCAGGCTGTAGATACTCATCACCCGTCCTCTGACATGATCCTTTACCTGGGTCTGCAAAATAGCATTGGAAAGGTTCATGAGCAGCTGAAGCGCAATCCCGACCAGTAAGATCATCAAAAGCGAAAGCGGCAGAGACCGCACCAGGGCAAAGGCCAGTAAAAATAAGGGGAACATAAAAACACTGGCACTTAATAAATTTCCTCTGTAGGCAAATCGGCCAAGTGAGGCAAGCATCAGCGCACTTAACACGGCGCCTGCTCCCCGTGCGGATTGAAGAAGTCCATTAGTGGCTGCATCACCGTTCAATATGGTCACAGCCCAGGCAGGCATTATGGTGGCAAAAGAGAATCCAAACAGGGTTGCAATTCCCACCAGACATATAACCGGCCAGATAGCAGGGTCGGAAAATGTATATTTTATGCCTTCTTTAAGTGCTGATAAGGTTGAAGAGCTGTTTGGTGATGCGGCCTGGGGTTCCAGTTTCATAAGGGTAAGAGCCGCTATGACGGCTAAATACGAAATGCCGTTTATCGCAAAGCACCAGCCCGGGCCGAATGCCATGTAAATTACTCCGGCAGCAGCAGGGCCGATCACGGCGGATAAATTAAACAGGGTTGAATTAAGTGCAATTGCATTGGTGATGTCTTTTTTTTCAACCAGCTCAAAAATAATAGCCTGACGTGCCGGCGCATCAAACGCATTGGCAACACCCAGCAGGAATGCCAGTATGACAATATGCCAGGGCAGTATCAAGCCGGAGAAGGTGAGCCAGGCCAGCACAAAGGCCAGCACCATCATAAAACTTTGAGCAATGAGCATCAGTTTGCGCCGGGACATGCGGTCTGCAATCACGCCGCCGTATAACATGAAGATCCATGACGGCAGACCGAAAGCGAAGGTGACATATCCTAAAAATGCCGGTGATTTGGTCAGTTCAAAGACCAGATAACTTTGGGCAGTCATCTGCATCCAGGTGCCGAGAAGCGAGACCAGCTGGCCGAAAAACCAGAGGCGGTAATTGGGATGTTTCAGTGCCGTGAAAGTCTGAGACAGGCGCATGAGTACTTCTCTTTTCGATGTTATGACAAATATAGTTAATCTTAATAGTTTATAGATAAATTGTTCTTTGCGCAAATATTATTTATAATGCAGGATTTTAGAAAAAAGAGAATTGAACTCCGGCAGGATCAATCTGTGAAGATATTTTTCCTGCCGGAGTGTGATTTTCAGCGGGGCCTCGATAAACCGGGATTTCCTCAAGCTACGTCGGGCGTTCAAATTTAAACATGCAGACACAGGCACCGTCGGCCTGGCGGCACAGGGTTTCGGCTCTCAGTTCCGGAAACGCTTCTTTAATTGCCGGACCGTCCGGGTCGCATAGCAAAAAACACGGGCTTTCAAATCCGAATTCTTTGTGGATGTTATTTGCCGGACAAAATCTTTGAATTTCAAGCGCGGCATCTATCTCATTGTTGGAGAGATCAACCACATCCATATCCCAGCCGTTTTTGTTGAATTCAGCAACGGCTTCCCGCAGGCCTTCCGCCAGGGTCGGTTTATTTAAATAAGGCTCCATCCGCTGTTTGACTTGGTCCGCATATCCTGCAAACATGGTCTGCATCGCTTCTTCCGGACTTGTCTCTTCAGACATCTTTTTAAAGGTTTCAAAGCGTTTTCTGATAAATGCTTCTGCCGGATTTGTCTGTTCTGACATGGTTGTTCCTCCATTGAGAGTTGTATTCTTAAATCACACGGTTTTTAGTTGTGTGGCCTCTTTTTTTTAAGGGGTTAACGTAGCAGCATAGAGCAAAGAGCATAGGGCAGAGAAAAACACATTTTTGTTTTCAAGTATTAACCTCTATGCACTTACCTCCATTCGCTTTGCAGTCCCACTTTATTATTTGTATTTTGTCGGGTCGGGAACGCTTGCGTCCTCGAAACCGGTTTTTCTGTTTTCACAATACAGGCATTCACCGCAACTGGTCCCCTCATCTGCCATCTCTTCGCAAGAAGGATAGGTCATGCTGTAATCTACGTCCAGCTCCATGCCTTTTTGGATTATTTCAGAGGTTGATTTGTTCATGCAGGGTGACCACACGTTTACCTTGCGGATCTTTCCTTCTTTTTTAATAGCAACATTGGCCAATTTTTCAAAAGTGTGGACAAAGGCCGGGCGGCAATCGGGATCATCGCCGTATTCAATGGAGTTGATGCCGATAAACAGGTCGCTGGCTTTGATCACTTCAGCCCAGGACAGGGCAAAGGAGAGATACAGGTTGTTTCGGGCCGGAACATATGGGGCATCCTTCCGGTCTTCCGGCAGTAAGGCTGCGATATCAATTTTCACGATCTTATGTTCTTTAACCCCGAATTTCTCCGCGATCTTTATGGTCGTCTCCAGCTTGACCCGGTTTTTCTGACCATAATCAAAGCTCAAGGCATAGAGCTCAAACTCGCGGCTCTGTGCGACAGCAAGAGCAGTGGTCGAATGAATCCCGCCATTAACAATTACGATGGCTTTTTTCATGTTTCCTCCTGTTTGATCTGAGCGTTTTTAACGCCGTGTTGTGCAGATCGTTTTTATTATATTCGTTATTTTATCAATTTTAGGGTCAGGGGATATTTATACAAATCACCATTGTTTGCTTTTACGGTTGCCATAATGGTCAGCACGATGTCTGCAATTAGAATGACGGGGATTAACAAAAAACCAATAAACACAAAACAGAGTGCGCCTGTGACAATTGCATATATTGTTATGCTGATCTGAAAATTTAATGCCTCCCTGCTATTATAATCGACAAATTCTGATTCAGCTTTCTTGATTAGCCAGATAACAAGCGGCGCTAAAATGTTTCCAAACGGTATACCCATTAAGCCGGTGAAGGTTAATAAATGACATAGCACGCCCCAGGTTTTATCCTTTTTTGTCAATTCGATGTTATCTTCCATTTTTTTCCCTTCTTTACATGCACCTGGTTTATCTATTGCCCCTGTCTTTTATCTGTCTTCCCGTGTTTAAAATTTCCGAAATTTTTACTGAATTAATTGTATTTATACTGTTTATTTGTCAAAAGAGTCAAGGGCGGATTTGATCCCTTTTTTATTAATTTTTTATAATATTAACTTGATAAGTATATGAAATGCATTATAGCTTGATATTTAATTTTTTTAAAATACTTTCCAGGTTGCCAAGATAAATCAGGGTTGCTTTCTTTGAAATACCGTAGTGTACCATTCTGTAACGGAAGATCACATTCCTGTTGAGCAGGTGATGCTGGATTTTGTCCTTTACCGTATCTTGGTGTAAATCTGTGAAAGCCATTCTGGCCTCTTTTATATTGTTATCCAAATAGACGCCTTGATATTGCTTTTTGTTTAAATTTTTCCAGAAATAATCAAAAAATTCTGGTGACATCAGACATCAGGGTCGGCTAAGATAACTATTTGAAATAATTTGTGAAATTGTTGAAAACAGGGGCAAAAAGGGCCCTATTCCCATGTTTTCAGCCTCCAAAAACAGAGTAATAGCAACGCATCACCAGAAGCTGCACTGGAAGGTTCTCAAACTCGCCGCCCGTGAGTAGCAATATTATGTGTTGAATGAGAAGTTAATTACTAAAGGGGCAGGTTTTTCTTTCTTTTCCCGAGGAAAATAACAAAAAAACAGCGCCGAACCCCTTTCCTTTAGCCTGTATTACTTTCCAAAGATGAATTTCGGTTTAAAGAGTGCAATACAGCTGGGAATAATTATCAGGGCGCCCAGCATGTTAAATGTTAAAATGATTGCCAGCAGTAATCCCATAAGAGCCTGAAACATTAACTTAGAGGTAAACCAGAAACAGATACCGATCACCAATGTGCTTGCCGTAAAGACAATGGCCTTGCCTGTGGTACCCAGGGCTGTGATGATGCCCTTTTCAATTGAGCCCTGTTTTCGTGATTCCTCCATGGTCCGGCTGATCAGGTAAATACCATAGTCGACTCCCAAACCAATACCCACGGCCGATACCGGCAGGGTAGCGGTGGTAAGCGGGAGCGGCGGATCATTAAATACCATGAACATGAATGCCAGGAGATTTGATAAAAGCAGCGGAAAGACAATAATCAGTCCGCAGGCAATAGACCTGAAACTGATAGAGCAAAAAACAAGCACGATTGTCAGGGCAAGAAGAAAGGTCCATATCTGATAAAGCTCCAGGGCCTCATTGATGCCGGCCTGTATCCCCACTGTACCGCCTGCCAGACGGTAATAAACACGAGGTACTCCTTTTGGCAGCGTTTTTTCCGAGACTAACGGCGCCTTTTCTCTGAAAAACCCATCCACCCAGTAGATGAATTTGTCAAACCCTTTCCGCTCAACATCTTTTTGGCGTTTGCCGAAAACAGATTTTTCTCTGATGTATTCATTGATGCGGTCAATAACTATTTTAATGGTAGTGGATGTCTTATCCCGGCAATACACAATGATGTTGGTTACACTGTCATTAACATCAATGTACCTGTCCCAGGACCCCGGTTCGGCCTGCATAATAACGCTTCGGTACATATTCGTGAGCTGACGTTTTTCTGTCGGCGCATATCTGCAGTTAAAATTATTGTCACGTATCTTTTGATGCCGCATCGGAATGGAACCGATCACTGACATCACAAACATGACACGCATATCCGGTGTCAGTCTCATAAAGCGAGAGAATTCAAGGATATCGTCAACAACAGTGGGGTTTGCGATAGCTCTTTGTTGTTCACCTTCCAGTACAACATAGAGGGGGTTAAGCATTGGAACGGCAAAGGTAATTCTGAAAGAGTCTACGTTGTAACGGTGCCATGGCCAGAAGATTTCGGAGCCGGGAACGGCATTACCGATGTTTAAATCATCAAGAAAAAAGGTGCCCCAGATAAGAAAGGTGCCGGCAAGAATCACAACCGGGTACTTGCCCCATGATGTTACCCAGCGGCCGAGATTGCACAATAGTCTGTCCAGAATACCTTCTCTGGGTTGAATTGTCCTGATCGGCAGGTAGGAGAGCAGGATGGGTATAAGTATCATGGCGTGCACTAAGGTGGCAAAAGCCCAGAACGCACACGACAGGCAGATTTTCTGTAGGACCGGAATGGGACAAAGCGCGATCACGATAACACCTGCCGCATCAGTTACAATTCCGGCTAAGCCGGGCATAAACAGGTGTTCGATCACACTTTTACAGGCTTTGTTCACATCTCCCAGCCGGTACGCTTCTTCTTTGTACCGCTTAATGATCTGAACCGAATGGGAGGCTGCCCGGGTGGCAATAATAAAAGGAAAGACCAGGACCAGGGGGTCCAGGTTATATCCCATGAGGCTCAGAAAACCAAGTCCCCAAACAGCGCTGACGCAGGCAGCAATAATAGGCAGAAGCATGCCCCGCTTTGTGCGGAAGTAGAAAAAGAAAAGCACCATCATTGCAAGTAAGGTGCAGGCCAGGACCTTAATCACATCTTTTACATAGCTGTCGATATAGCCCAGGTGCATAGGCTCACCGGCAATGGCAATGATATGGTTCTTGTCTTCATATTTGGCCCGAAGCGTTTTGAGCTCATTAAAGCAGGTTTTATAATCTATCTCTTCCTCAAAAAAATCTACTGTTATAAGGGTCTTCTTGCTGTCAAGTGAAACCATGCCCGGATAGCACATGGGGTTGCCGTAAACATTAGTTCGCAGCTCGGCAATGCCCTCCCGGGTTTGAGGGGGGAGGGGATACATCATGTTATTAATTGTCATGCCGGCTGCAGTTATCTTGACATTCTTAATCTTATTACTGGCCAGGGACATGATCTTGTAGCGGTCTACGGCCGAAAAACGCATCAGATCCCGGTGGATATCCCTTATTTTATTCAGAGTTTCATAATTGAAGATATCATCATAGCTGCCGCCATCAGTCCTGTTGCGTACCTGGATCATGATATAGACCTGGTTCGCGCCGCCGAAGGTGCCGCGTATTTCATTGTGCAGGTTTACGTATGCATGGTTTTTTGGAAGAAGATCGACAAAGATGGTTTTAACGGTTAGCTTTGTTACTATCTGTGAGAAGAAAAAGAGTGTTATCAGGATGATTACGATAAGAACGAAAAGTTTTTTTTCAATAATAAACTCTGCAAACCGTTTCATAATGAACCCCCTCGTTCATTTTTGTTTGATTTACTTTTGAGCTATTCTTTTCTGACTTTCCGGTTTTTCAGGTTTTACCGGTTTAAACGGTTCTCATCTAAGGTCTTTTATCTTTCAGTGTTTATTTGTTATTGGTAGGTACGTATTATAATATGGCAAGTATTTAGGGATTTTACTTGCATGTCAAGGGATAAATTTGGGTTACAATCGGGTTTTTTGAATCGGGAAATGAAGGAATTGAAAAGGAGTCTGCCCTTGACTTATGTTGGGATAAAAATGAGAGGATACATCAGGGAAGGACTTGAGGCTGGATGAATAATCCTGGATGATAGATACCAGCTAAAAGTGAGATGTGAGTCGTTCAGAATAGTTTTATCTACCGGCAGAAGAGGTACTGGTGAGCGTTAAGCCTTTTGCAGTTTTAATTTGCATGTTTTCATATTGAAGGACTCTTTTTTCCATTTTATCTCTTAAATTTTCTAAAAGATCACTTATCTTAAGCCCTTGTTTTTTTGCTTCTTTTCATGCCCAGTTCATCAATCTCCACAAGGTCTTTAAATCCATCCCTCTTGAGCTTATCGCCAATGTTGTATCGCAGGAACAGTTGACCCTTCCAATAGTTCCAACAGGGTGATACAGCTCCCAGCTATCCTGATCGGTGTCATAGGATACGGGTTTTCCTACATGCGTTGTATTGCGAATAACTCTGCATAAGACCCAAAGTTTTTTCCGCAGCATTCACCTTTCCTTGGGAATTGTCTTGAAATGAAATCCCGGACTATTTCAATCACATCATTTTCGTTCATTTCTGCCCCGATAAAGATCTGACGAACAATATGCGTTTAAATATCGGTCTTTTTATCTTTTAAATTAGTATTTTATGAAAAATCGTTCTTTTGAATCATGCTGGATACTGGATAATTGTCAAAAACACCCCCGGTGAAATAATCTTAATAATTATTAAGATCAGCCGGAGGCTGTTTTACGGTGCAGCCTACTTGCCGCAGCATTTTTTATATTTTTTATTGCTTCCGCAGGGGCAGGGGTCGTTACGGCCGGCTTTTTTTTCAACTATTGTGGGCTGCGGCGGGTTTAATAACCTTTCAAGTTCTGTAATGTCTTCCGGCTGATCCGGGTCAACTTCAATCGTATAGTGCCAGTCATTTTCTTTAAACTGTTTTTCTATTTCTTTTGACCGTTTCTCAGTCTGTACAGAGACCTGCGCCGGGTTTTTTTCAGTGCCTATTTTTGCTTTTTTGTTGCCGCTAAACATTTTATCTGTTAATTCGGTGCCTAGTTTTGACATTTTTGTACCGCTGAATGCTCTTCCCATGTTTTCACCTTCTAACCTTTAGTCTATTAAAAAAATGTGGAGATAATGTTTACGCTATGCCTTCCGTTCCAATGCCAGCTAAAACTTTGATGAAAAAAGAAAAGATTGAAGTGGTATTGTAAGGAGTTGCAAGAAACGAGAGAGAAAAAAGAAGAGGGTGAGTGAAGGGATTCGAACCCTCGGCCACCAGGACCACAACCTAGTGCTCTAACCAACTGAGCTACACCCACCACATTTCTAATTTTCTTATTTTTGGCATACCTGAAGGAATTTCCCTGTACAGGTTAGGGATAGTCACCCCAAGGGGATTTTTCTATCCTTATTGCCATCCAATATCAAAATCCTTTCGGATATTTTACCTGTGTTATTGGTACGCCTGGAGGGATTCGAACCCCCGGCCTACGGATTAGAAGTCCGTTGCTCTATCCAGCTGAGCTACAGGCGCACAGTGAAAGTCAATAGAAAAATATACCATATTTAGATTTTTTGTCAAACAATCTAGATCTTTCCTTCAATTTTATATGAAGATTTAACAAAACTCAATACTTATTCTGTTTTAGGAAGATTTCTGTATTTTTTTATGGTAAAGTTCGGAATTATCGCTCTAAAAAAGAGCTTAGAACCTGTTTTACTGATAAAACCAATGTAAGGAGATCTTGTTATGGAGATAACCTCAGTTCAGATAACCATTCCAGAAGAATCAAATATTATTATCGGTCAATCTCATTTTATAAAAACGGTTGAGGATCTTTATGAAATAATGGTCACGACGGTGCCGAATGTAAAATTTGGGATTGCCTTTAATGAGGCTTCCGGCCCCTGCCTGATCCGTTCGGATGGAAATGATGATGCCCTTATCAAAACGGCTGTCGAAAACTGTGAAAAGATGAAGGCCGGTCATGTATTTAATATAGTGATGAAAGAGGCATATCCCATAAATTTTCTGGATCGGATCAAAAATTGTCAGGAGGTGTGCACTATTTTTTGTGCAACGGCAAATCCGGTTGAAGCGATTATTGCCAAAACAGAGCAGGGCTGTGGCGTTCTGGGTGTGGTTGACGGGTTTTCTCCAAAAGGTATTGAAAAACAAAAGGACAAAAAAGACAGACTGGGGCTTTTAAGGACGCTTATCGGGTACAAGAGATAAAAGGCAGCTAATGGCTAATAGTTTAGGTTAAAATGCCGTTGCCTGTTGCGCTTGAACCCTGGCCCTCTTGAAACCTCGAATCCTTTGGCGAGAGGTTAATGCATAATTTAAATATCTAAAAACGGAAGCCCTTGTGGCCGTTTTTTGAGAAAGGCCTATATTATGGATAAAGCATTTGTAGAGCAGATGCAGCGGAAAATTGAAAAGCAGTTGGTGCAAAAAGAGATAGAGGTGATTGAATACTGGAGTGAAGAAGTTGAGAAACTGTTACATAAAAAAACAGAAAGTCTTTCAGCTTTGCTTCAGGAATTTGGCGGCCTTTCAAAAAAGATGAAAAACAGGTTGGAGGTTGTTAAGCGTTCAGGCATTTGATGGCGTTGTCAATCCCGCCCTGGCGGGACGATGTTACTGAATTTGTTGCAGCAAAGCGAAAATCCCGTTTGTAGCGGGAAAGCTTTTTACTTTGCCATCTGAAAAACACTATTACTTTTTATTAATTCATAAAATTTCCCAGTGATAGGGTAATGAAAAAAGAGATTCCCCTGCCATATAAAGGTACAGCACTCATTGCTGATCCGATCTATAACTATATACCCTTTACTGTGCCGGAGGATTCCGGTTCTAAAGAAAAGACAGAAAGGGATCTGATCGACAGCGAGTGGATGCAGAGACTCCGCCGTATTCATCAGCTTCAAAATGCCATGTGGGTTTATCCTTCTGCTGAGCATACCCGTTTTCAGCATTCCCTTGGAACCATGCATATGGCCGGAAAGTTTGCCCGGCATCTTTATTCCAGCTTAAAAAAAGAGTGTCCGAATGTTCCCTCTCTCTGTTTTATAGAGGAACTTTTTCGCGTGGCGGGTCTTCTTCATGATATCGGTCATGGTCCATACGGGCATTTCTTTGATGATAATTTTCTTCACAAATATAAACTGACCCATGAGAGTCTGGGTAAGGAAATTATTGTAAAAAAAATGGGAAAGACCATTAAAGAGCTGCGGAGAAGTCCAAGCGGTCCCTTTTTAAAAGGAGAGAGTATCGCTCCTGAAGATGTGGGGTTTTTGATAAAAAAACCGCCTGAGTTTAATTCTGCAGATAAACCGAAATGGCTCAGATTTATGCAGCAGCTTTTTTCGGGTATTTACACGGTGGACAATCTTGATTATGTGAGACGCGATGCCTACATGACGGGTTTTTCAATTGATATTGTTGATATCGACCGTATCCTTTTTTATTCATTTTTCTCAGGAGAAGGGCTAACGCTGCACCAGGCAGGGGTTTCTGCTTTTACCCGGTTTGTAAATGCGCGTCTTAACCTATACAGTAATGTGTATTTTCACCGGTCCGGCAGGGCAATTGATTTTCATATGCAGGAAATATTTGAAGAGACCATGAAAAAGGTGTTTCCCTTTAATCCCAAAACCAACCTCAATAAATATCTTTGCCTGAATGAATGGTCGCTCATCCAGGAGGTGGAAAGGTGGCAGCAGTCCACTGATCCGGACAAGAAACGGCTGGGCCGGGAATGGGAGAAAATAATTAAACGCAGGGTGAAATGGAAGATGGCCTATTCCACAGAGCTTACCATTGATCAGGCACAAAAGGGCCTGCCGGTGTTTAACAGAGCAGTAGAGCTTGAAAAAGCCATACGGTCTCAGCTGCCAAAAGGAAAAATTCAAAAGGTTAAATTTAAGGTCGACCTGGCAACCCAGGACCCCCGTCCGATAAATCCCATGGCAGAAAGCAATAAGAGAATAAATATTTACAATCCCCAAACCGGAAAGATATCTCCTGAACCCTTAAAAGATATCTTTAAATATATTCCTGCCCGGGTGGTACATTTCAGGGTCTTTACTCTGGATAAAAAATATGATGAGGAAATCGCAAACGCTTCGGAGAAGGTTCTTTATGGTCTTCCCAAAGCGTTCGAAAATGAAACAAATCTTTAAATCTTTACATCGTTATAAGGTTTTTACCCATGGAAAATGAAACAATATTGTCAGACGGAAAAATAAAGATAAGACTTATCGGCTGTTTGCAGTCTCCGGACGGAAAAGCAAGTGCTGATGAAATATGTGTCGCAGGGGCATTGGGGTGTTTTGAGGAAAAATCAAGCTATGAACTGATTGAAGAATTAAAAGAGCTTCCCAAAGATTTAAAAGAAAAGAGGCTCGAAAGACTCTGTGCCGAGACCAGCGGAAGAGGGCATGGGTCAGTGCTTGACCAGAGCTCTTTTGCTTTTTCAATTGAGGATCTTCCCCGGGCGGCGACCCTTCATTTGTGTTTGCCGGAATATTTGTCGCATCTTCAGCAGTCTTTAAGGCGTGCCGATGCGGACAGGGGGGTTTACATTCCGGATAGTATTTTAAACAGTGAGTTTAAAAATGAGGTTGAAGATGCGATGATGGTCGCATTTTCCTTTTATGATCTGGCAAAGAACGCGGGTGTTCCGGTAGAAGATGCCCGGTACCCTTTGCCTCTGGCGACGCGGACGAATATCCAGACCCTGGGTGACCCGAGAGAACTGATGCACCTTCACCACATGTCACGCATGCCGTCCGTGCCTGATGTCTCCGAAGAAGTTGTTCAGGGCATGATTGACAAGGCGGTTGCGATTGCGCCTCACATTATGAAAGAAAGAGAACGCGGTTATGAAGTTTTAGGCTGGCGTCCCTCTTCGCAGCTTTTTGCAAAAGAAAATTCTTTGTTAAACAGGCTGATCAGTCAAAAAGGGGAAAGCGGGAGTGCGGTGCTGCTTGATCATGTTTCGATTCATATGACGGAGGAAGAAGTGTTTGCTGCGGTAAAGGGAGATGAGGCTCAGCTTGCAAATTTAAAACACATTCATTTTACTTTTCTGGTTTCAATGAGCCTTAATGCTTTTCACCAGGCGACCCGTCAGAGAACCTGGCACCAGAGTGTGCAGAGTATCTATGATGCTTTAAAGAGAAATGAATTTGTGGTGCCGCCAAAGGTGAAAGTAGCAGGCCTTGAGGAAAAGATGCGTGCCGTGCATGACAAGATGGTCTCTCTTGCAATAGGTCTTCCCGGAAAATCTGATATTCCTGAAAGCGATGCAATACTGATCGCGCCTCAGTCACTTATCGTTTATGACCTTATCCACACGGACGGCTGGAATGCGCTTCATTCGATCGGCAAAAGGACATGTGTTGAAGCCCAGTGGGAGATATGTGACCTGGCTAATCAAATGGCAGAGTCAATCCGAAAGACAGGTGATCCCATCGGCAAATGGGTATATCCTCAGGGGGTCATCTATGGAAAATGTCCTGAAAGAAACTGCTGTGGTTTGTGCGACAAGATACTTAATGAGATCGAGAACTAACCGTAAAGATAAACTCACCAGCCTATCTTTTTCAAGCGATGAAAAAGCCCCCTCTTCTAAGGATCTATAACCGTTTAAAAAAAGAATTCGGTTGTCAAAATTGGTGGCCTGCAAAAGGTGGTGAAGAAGTCATCATCGGTGCCGTGCTGACCCAGAACACCGCATGGAAAAATACGGGTTCAGCATAAAAAGGATGAAAAAACAGATGTTTTGGCTCTTCGAAAAGAACTTTTGTTTCTTTACCGGATAGGGCCTGAAACAGCGGACAGTATTTTTTTATATGCTCTTGAAAAACCGGTTTTTGTGATTGACGCTTATAGGAAAAGAATTTTCAGCCGGCATGGAAAACAAAATAAAGCTGAATCTCTATTCTTTATGGTTAAGCTGTGCTTCTGATGGATTTTTGTTTGATTTTGTTACAGATTGCTTGCAGGTATTGAAATGTTAAAGCAGAGCTATTAGGATAATATTTAAACCGGTTTATAAAAGCTTTGGGTTTAATGACTTTTTTGGGTTGTTTTTTTACAAAAAAATAAATGAAACGGGTATTTAGCTCATGATACAATTTGCCGATAGTAAATAAATAAAAGTAAAAACAGGCAGCTGAAAAATGACGGGTACAAGCGGAATCATAAATTGTTTTATAAGTGAGTTGGAGAAAGTTCTGGGAGAGATAAAGGCGCTTCAGGGTGATTTGGAAAATGTTAATATCCCCACCCAGGACGGTCTGCTCGACCTTTGGCGTTTTACTCAAAAAACAGGACGTGTAATGGGCCGTCTTGCGGCGGTGGGATGTGTAAGATATGCACCCCTTGCCAGAAAAACAGCACTTATCGCTTCAGCCTGTACTGAGAACAAGGGCAAATCTGTTCATGTTTTTATCAGCAATCTGAATGTTGTTGTTTCAATTTGCCGGGAGTGCTTTGATTCGAAGGAAATGATGAAAGCGTTTATAGACAGGTTTTCTGAGATCGAGGCTAAAATTGATTTTTGCATGTCGCTTGCCGGTCTTGATGAAAACCGGATAAAAGATGATTCCGATAAGATGTCAGAGGCTTTTACAGAAGAGGTTGAAATAAAACTTGTTAATCTTAATGAAGCAGCCCCTGACGATGAAAGTGTAACAGAGAAGAAGGTCACAGCTGAGCCCACGATTTTTGATGATCAGCTTTTGGCTTTTTTTATTGAGGAGTCTCTTGAATTTTTAAAGGACCTTAAGAATCTCGGAGCGTTGTTGAAAAAAGTGGGTGTTCCGAATACAAAAGAATCTGAAAAGCTTTCTGAATTTGCCCAGAAGCTGAACAGGCTTATCGGCGGTACCGCAGCAATGGGATTTGGGATGTTTGCACCGCTGTCAAGAAAGACATCGCTTCTTGCGTCAAAGTGTGCGGAGGTCAGGAATATGACCATAAGAGTTCTCATTATGAACCTTAATAATGTTGTTTCTGTTCTAGCAGAGGGGTTTAGTGATCTTGAGTCTCTTAAGGAAGTTGAAAAGAAGCTTCCTGATATTGAAGCCAGAATTGATATCTGTATGTCCGCTGTTGGTATTGATCATCCTGACATAAAAACACAGGATGAAATTGATGATATGCTTAAACCGTACGGCGGAAGTGATGATTAGAAAGGGCTTGGTTTTTGTGGGGAAGAATAAAGGGAAAAGGTCTTATTTGTTTGGAAAATTGCTGATCCTGCAGCTGCTTTTACTGCTGATCTTATGCGCTTCCTGCAGCCAGAACCGGATTCACAGACTGCATGACCGGGATGGAGATGAAAAAGCGCTTTTGATGATATCCGGACGTGCTTGAAATTCTTCCGGGTCCCCATAGAATAGAGGTTTCTTTCCAGGGAGGTTTTCTTGATTCACAGCCTTTAACAGCTCTTCCTCTTGATGCAAAAACCGGACACACATACATATTGGGAACGATCATTTGTGTGTCAAAAAGGAGTGGAAAAAAAGCCTGGCGTGCTGCTATTGTTGATAAGGGTGTCGGGTACAGCGGCGGCTGTTCGGCTGATCCTGTTTATAAAGCCGTAAAGTAATGAAATGATGTTTTTTTAGAGAATAGCGAAATGACGACCAGCAACCATGAAATTGATATCAAAAAGAGTGTAAAGATCCTTGTCGTCGATGACCTTCCTTTTATGCGTAGAATGTTGAGGATCGCGCTTAATAACATGGGCTACAAAAACATTGTTGAGGTTGAAAACGGAGCGGAAACGATTAATGAGCTGGAAAGATACAGCTGGGTTTCGAAAGACGGATACAGTCTTATGCTTCTTGACCTTAATATGCCGGAAAAGAGCGGTCTGGATGTTTTGAAACATGTCCGTGCAAATGATGCCATAAAAAAATGCCGATAATTGTAATAACGGCTGAGAATTCAAAAGAAGTTGTTCTTCAGACGATGTATTACGGTGCGGAAGAATACATGATCAAGCCGATCACGCAGAAAGAGGTTATGAAAAAAGTGGAAAAGGTTCTTAACTATTCCGGAAAGCTGATCGGTTAACTTTAAAAAGCAGTCTCCTTAAGTTCCTTTCTTTTTATCATTTGGCAGAGAGTTAAGCCTCGATCTTGTTTTTTTCAGGTGATCAAGGTCAAGTACTGTTGTTATCAGTTTTTCACCTTCTTTCGCATCTGCAAGTATTTTTCCCCAGGGATCAACAATAAGGGAATGGCCGAAAGTCGCAATGTTGTTGTTATGTTTCCCCCACTGTGCTGCCGCGATCACATATGACTGGTTTTCTATTGCCCGGGCTCTTAACAGTATGTGCCAGTGTGCTTTTCCGGTGGGTACGGTAAAGGCTGAACTGACACTTAGGAGGTTTGATCCCTTCTTTGCATAATATCTGAAAAGCTCCGGAAATCTCAGATCAAAACAGATGGAAAGACCGATCTTCCAGTCTTCTATTCTGATCATTCCGGGTTTTTCGCCCGGCGTGTAGATATCTTTTTCATCGGCTATTATTCTCTTTTTTGAAGAAGCAGCATTAAGGGAGAACAGGTTTATCTTGTCATAGTGCGGAAGTTTTTTGCCTGCCGGGTCAAAGCTGTATGTGCGGTTGATGATTTTTCCATCCAGCATTGTTGCTGCTGAACCTCCGAGAAGGTACAAACCGGACTCTTTTGCCAGGCGTCGAATGTTTTTATAGTGATCATTTCCTGTCTTAACCAGAAACGGGGTGGCTTTACTTCCATCGCCCATGGAGTAGAAACACTCCGGCAGAAACACTGCTTTTACTTTCTCTTTTTTTGCCTTTAAAAGATACTTTCTGATCGTTCTAAGATTTTTTTCCGGGTCAAGAACTGAGGTGAGCTGAATGATTCCGACTTTCATTTATTATTCCTTTTATTGTCTGCTTTTTAATTTTATAACCCTAACCGTTTAATATGTCTATTAATTCAGATAGGCGCAGGTGGATAATCTTGAAGAGTTTATTTTTAGCCCACAGGATTACAGGGCTTTTAACCAGTGATTAACAACAAAGCATTGTTTTTAAATAGAATCCAAATATCGAACCCTGCACAGGTTTAAATGCCTGTTTTTACAGGGGAAGATCAAATAGAGTCTTAGGTGGTAGCCCGAAACCTCTAAATGAAAGGAGTTTGTTGTTTCCAAAGAGTGCTTATCTTATTGTAAAATGGTGACATTTATGTAGAGAGTAAAAAATTTGCAAAGCAAATATTTATGTGCTTATATTATATATACGAACTTGCTTTGTTTGCAGCTTTAGATAATCCGCGCTTTATGTATTTTACCAGGATTTTTTTAACCCAAATTAAGAGGTGATGTGATGTTGAAAAATTTAGAATTTAAGATTTTAACTGTTATTTTCCTGGGTGTATTTTTATGCTCCCCTGCGATGGCCTTTGGCCCTTATAATTCGGGGGCTGATGGTTTTGGCTGCCCCATGAAAAAAATTGTACTTAATATGATGGGAATCACGGATGAGCAGATCGCTGAAATGGATGAGCTTAAAGCTGAGATCCGTGAATCAATTATTCCGATAGTTGAGCAGTTGAAGGATCTTACCATTTCTGAAGCACTGCTTGCTGATCCGGTAGATACTTTACAGGTATATGCCCAGTTTGAAATAATGGCCAATCTTGAGGCTCAGATGTCAGCTATAAAATTTGATGCTGCCCTCAGAGGAGCCCAGATATTAACCTCCCAGCAGCGTGGACGAATCTTAACTGTCATCACTTTTTTTACTGATCTTGTACAATATATAGAAGCCTTTCCCGGCTGGGATGTTATAAAAGAGCTGCATGAAGATTACGAAAGACCTGAATTTATTACGGAAAAATATTCACATGAGGCACACGGAGACCATGATTTTATAGATTTAACAGATGAGCAAAAAACAGATTTTAAAAATTTAAAAGACGGAACGTTTTCACAAATCGAACCGCTTATTCCTCAGTTAAAACAGGCAACACTTGAAATGATACCCCTGCTGCTGGCGGAAACAATCGTTGACGCTGACGTGACTGCGAAAGAGGAAGATATCAGCAGCTTAAAATCACAACTTGCAGCAATTGGATATGATGCTGCAATAGAAGGTGCTCAAATACTGACAGCTGAACAGAGACTTGCCATTCTTGAAAAGATTCAGGAAAGAGAAGAATGGATGAATGGTGATCATGGGGGCTGTCCCTATCTGGAATCCAAGGATGATACTGACGGTTTTCCGTTCTGGAAGAAATAAAAAATAAAAAACAGGCGTTCCTTGATTTGAAAAAGGCAGGGCTTTAAACAGCCCGGCCTTTTTTTATGGAGTATGTTTATATTGTATAGCCTGATGAGGTCAGTGTGCCTTTATTAATTAGATGCTGGTATAGTATTTATTATTCTGTTATAAAGCAAAAGAATACTCTTTCGCCCATTCCGGCATCATTTTTTTTCAATATTTCAGACGATCAGGGCTGAACTCAATATTAATAATAAACAAATGAAAACATAAGGAGGAAAAAATGATAAGAAGTATATGGACCATACTGTTTACTCTTTTGCTGATTTGTTTTTTTTCCAGTGCCTATGGCGGTACTGAACATCAGAAGGTGCAGACAGATCTAATTAAAGAAAAATGCACCAAATGTCATGATGCGGCCCGGGCTCAGAAAATACATGAAACAGGGAAAAGCGGAGTTATTGTCAAATGTTGTGTTTAGAGGTTTAGGCGGCGATCCTTTCAACTC
>CAYLYF010000017.1:0-45834 GCA_964387595.1 uncultured Thermodesulfobacteriota bacterium
TGACGGCAGCTATGATATCGGCGGGCTTGCATCCGGCACCTACCGGGTTGAGTTTCGTGATTACAACGACAATTACTTAAAAGAATATTACAACAATAAATCAAGCCTTGATTCTGCTGATGATATTTCGGTAACGGTCCCGCAGACAGTAACAGGTATTGATGCCTCACTGGCGCTTGGAGGGCACATCACCGGTACAGTCACCGGTCCGGATGGCGTGACCCCGCTTCAGGATATTTATGTTCGTTCTTATCATTGGAATGAGTCTAATTCCTATTGGGAATATGTTGGTTCTTCATATACCGATGTTGACGGCAGCTATGATGTCGGCGGGCTTGAATCAGATACTTACAGGATTGAGTTTAGAGATAATAGCGGCAATTACTTAAAAGAATATTACAACAATAAATCAAGCCTTGATTCTGCTGATGATATTTCGGTAACGGTCCCGCAGACAGTAACAGGTATTGATGCCTCACTGGCGCTTGGAGGGCACATCACCGGTACAGTCACCGGTCCGGATGGCGTGACCCCGCTTCAGGATATTTATGTTCGTTCTTATCATTGGAATGAGTCTAATTCCTATTGGGAATATGTTGGTTCTTCATATACCGATGTTGACGGCAGCTATGATGTCGGCGGGCTTGAATCAGATACTTACAGGATTGGGTTTAGAGATAACAACCGCAATTACTTAACAGAATATTACAACAATAAATCAAGCCTGGATCTGGCTGATGATATTGCTGCAACAGCTTCTCAGACAGTATCCGGAATCGACGCATCACTGGAATCTGCGGGCCATATCACAGGCACAGTCACCGGGCCGGATGGTGTGACACCGCTTCAGATTATTGCTGTGCTCGCATGTCTGTGGGATGCGTCTAATCCTCCTTCAATAATAGAGTTCACTAGCGTTGCATTTACCGATGCCAACGGTAATTATGATATCGGTGGGCTTGGATCTGGCACCTACAGGATTTGGTTCTGGGATTTTAATGCTAGGGTGTATGCTTCGGAATTTTACAACAACAAGTCTACTTTGGCTTTGGCTGACGATATTGCTGTAACAGCTTCTCAGACAGTATCCGGAATCGATGCATCTTTGCAACTTCCAGGCCATATCACCGGTACAGTCACCGGGCCGGATGGTGTGACACCGCTTGAAAATATTGCTGTGCTCGCATATGTGTGGGATGCGTCAAATCCTCCTTCAATTAGCGAATATACTGGCGATTCATTTACCGATGCCAACGGTAATTATGATATCGGTGGCCTTGGATCTGGCACCTACCGGATTTGGTTCTGGGATAATAATGCTAGAGTGTATGCTTCAGAATTTTACAACAACAAGTCTACTTTGGCTTTGGCTGACGATATTGCGGTAACGGCTCCTCAGACAGTATCCGGAATCAGTGCATCACTGGAATCTGGAGGTCATATTACAGGTACGGTCACGGGACCGGATGGTGTGACTCCGCTTGAAGGTATTTATATTAGTGTGTATTTAAGTGATGCGTTTAGCATCCCCTCAGTTGGTTACCCGGTCGGCCATACGTATACGGATATCAATGGTGACTATGATGTTGGCGGGCTCGGATCTGGCAGCTACCGGGTCGGGTTTAGCGATTCTAGCGGCTATTATTTTACAGAATATTATATGAACAAGTCCCGCTTGGAGCGGGCTGACGATATTGCGGTAACGGCTCCTCTGACTGTACCCGGGATTAATATATCACTGGGTCTTGGTGATTATGATGTTGATGGATTTACTGATTTAAACGACAATTGCCCGTTTATATGCAATTCAGGCCAGGCTGATGTTGATGGCGATGGTATAGGAGATGTATGTGATCCTGAACCGGGATGCGGTGGAAGTGGTCTGCCCGCTTGTGAAATATCATGTGATATAGACAATGATGGTATTCTTAACTCTATTGACAACTGTCCTGAAGTCGCAAACTTCAATCAGAGAGATATAGATGCTGATGGTGAGGGAGATATCTGTGATAACGATACTATTTATGGATATATCTCTGGAGATGTTATGGAAAATGTTACTGTAAATATTTATCATGCTAGATGTGGTTTGCGTGAGTTATATGGTTCATATTCAACAGCTGCAGACGGTTACTATGCATTCGCTGATAGTGCTGATTCTCCTTATATAATTATACCTAAATCGACCTTGAGGTATTCTGTTGAGCCGGAATCTTTACGTGCAAATACATTTTATTATCCGGATGAAAAAATATTTGACTTTACTACAACATTAAAATAACCCTTTTAAGGTTGTGTGTGGAAGATGTTATAAATAAGTTTTAATTTTCATCCGAGTAGTTCAAAGGTGGTCAATGTCAGAATTATGATATTGACCACCTTTTTATAAATAGAGCAAAGGTAAGCTGTTCAGGATGCGTTGGTTAAAGCTGGGTTGAACGCTTTATACTTTTTTTATTTTTAAGGAGACAAATTTTCAAATTTAATAAATTTAAAAATTAGAGATTGGTCTTCTTGATAACCCTGATCCCCAATCAAAAATATATCTTCAATGGGTAAGGGATTTATTGAAAATAGTATGATTGGCACTAAGGTTGACCTGCAATTAAGATATTACCCCTTGCAAACATCATGTATATTCCTCCATCATCTTCAGGATGTTCAGAAACAGCAAAAAAAAGAGCAGCAAGGGGATTAGTTGTCCAATATAAAAGACGTGTGGGAAGTCCGTGATGTTGGAAAAGAAAATATTTTTCAATATTAGTTAATCCTTGAGGAATTAAGTGAGAGCCTTGGTGTATAGCTTGATTTAATATGGACGTCTCATATGAAGCCTGGGAACTCCCAGCATTTTTTGCTTTTTCAATAAAAATTTCTCTTTCAACCTGGGGTTTAAGTTTCCAATTATATTTTGAATGACCTCTGAACCAAAAATTTGGATAATATGCATACCAGTAGGGTCCATCCTGTTTTTCGTAGTGATGACGGTCCTCTTGTTTGTTTCATAGTTCAGAAATTATCTCTGACAAGGCTGCAACTGAATTAATATCTTTTTCGTCTGCCATGCTATTTTCCCCTCTTTCTATACGTCCAAGGTTCAGCCGGATCATCCTGTGACCAAAGACCAATTTTTATTGATGTTGCCAGCAATACCCATTCTCTTTTTTAGTCATTCTTTTACACTGATAACCCTTTTTTGTAATACCATTACATCTTATTGAGGTTGATGTCGATGAAGAACTTTTTGATGATTTATACGGATCAAACGACCACTTATTTATATCCAGAGATGATTCTAAAGACTCTTCAATATCATCGGGTAGTGCAGCAAAGAAATTTATTCCGATTATCCGATAGTGTCGTTTCGCTTTAAAGACAGTGTAAAGCCGGGCATGGTCTTTACTGTCGAGCCCGGTATCTATATCCCGAAATGGGGCGGAGTAAGAATAGTAGATACCGTCCTTGTAAAAAAACAGGGGGTTGAGTTGATAACAAAGACAGACAAGACCTTAAGGTCTGTTGGAAACTTTTAAATTTTATTGTGATACCAGGGTGATAAAAGGTAAAATTCCTGCCAGCAAAGTTTGTGCAGTTATTTTTATTGTAGGATTTTCATCTATGATCTTATTAACGGCATCTGAATTTTTATAGTAATAACCGATCATATCTTTTCCCAGGTTGCTTTTTGCAAGTACTTTGTCCCTGTAATGTCTCAGTATATTTAGCTCAGGCGCATTTCTTCCCAGAAGTCTTTCGGCGGGGCAGTCGCTGTCTGAAACGGAAGGTTCCCAGTCATTATCAGAACCGGTTAAGGACGGGTTGTGCTTAAACATGTACCAGCTGTTATTTAATGTGCCGGCATGATAGGCGAAAAGGCCTTTAGCGTGGTCTGTGGCAACATATATGATATTGTTTGCTGCTGCGGGCTGTCCCCACGAAATTCCCATATTGTCTGAAGCGCTTGAATTCCAGTCTAAGGCACCGGTTGTAATATCAAGACAAACCAGAACAGGGACCACAACTTCTAAAGGAGAATTTTTTCTGCTGCTTGAGCCCATAATCTCATCCTGCACATAAACTTTTCCATCAACCGCTATGGGCATTGCCGGAGCATAGCCGCTTTCTCTGATTTCCCGTTCCCAGAGCGAGGTACTGTCTGTCACTGAATAAGCTTTCAGGACACCCTCTCTTGAGGTTGAGAGCACAGTTCCTGAAGCGATTGTAGGAGGAGAATGTGCCTGATAGTTTTCGGTCATGACATTCGACCAGATAAGCGCTGGCGCAGTGTCATTTGCTGATGAAAGCTGGTAAAGATATAGCGTGCTGCTGTAGTAACCTGAATATGTATAGACGGCAAGGTTTGTGCCTGAAAGACCCGCCTGATCAAATCCGTCATCACCTGCAGGCGCAGCCAAGTTCCAGATTTCCGAGCCGTCTGAGGTGTTTAATGCGTAAAGCTTGTCTGACATCACAAGGAGGATGTTACCGGTTACGATAAGGTCCTTTGCTCTGATTGTCTTGCTCCATTTTTGGGTGAAGCCGACAGTATCTATGGCATATACAGTGTCCGAAGTGGTAAAAAACATAGTGGTGTCTGTAACTGCGGGCGCTCCCGGGCCTGGATATTTTCCTTCTACGGAAAACTGTTTCTCAATTATCCCGTCCAGAGGATTGATCCGGTAGACCGTGTCTCCGGCAAACATGTAAAGTTTTTCATTGTTGTAAACAGGTGAAGTCACAGGGTATTCATCAGCAATTTTTACATACCAGGTTCTTGTGCCGGTTGTGGCATTGTAACAGCCGATACCGCCTTCCTGGTCCTGCATGTAGAGGCTGTTGTTAATGACAATTGGTGTTGACCAGCTAAAGCCTTCTACGCCAATATCTGAATTCCAGGCCAGACTTCCCTGTGTCTGCGAAGTGGCTGGTGTGGAAAATAATACAAGTAGAAAAAATATGACAGTGATTTTGATCTGTTTTCTCATGACTCCTCCTTTTGTTAAAAAAACTGTTTAAAATTTTTCTATATATTTCTGATTGTTTACAGGAGAGCTTTTATCTCTAGGACGAACTCATCTATTTCATCTTCTGATGTTATGTCAGTTTCATTAAAAGGCAGATTGCGCATCTTGTAAAAAGCCTCCTGCCGTTTATAATCCTCAGCAGAAAGAAGGGACGGAATAAGTTTTCCGCCCAAAACTTTTTTTGCGGCAGGTGTTCGGTTAAGCGCTTCTTCCATCTTCCTTAAGTAAACCGGACCGCCGATTTCTTTTTCTCTTATAACCCTGGCTTCCTTTGCCAGGCAGACCACAAAGAGAGCTACCTTTTTATTTTTCAATACCCCCTCTTTATCACGCAGCAGATTAAGAATACTTTTGTCCGGCGTTTCAGAATAAATAGAAGAACCGACAATGATAAGATCTCCGGTAACATTTTTTAAATCAGTAATGTCAGAAATTAATTCAGCCTTAAGCTTGTCTTTTATCCGGGTTGCAATTTCTTTTGCTGATCCATATCTCGAATAATAGATAATCTGTATTTTCATAACAATTCTCTCCGATTTGTAAATATCATCTTTGGCCAATAACAAAGCTCATGAAATACCCGTCGTCAAACCCTAATCGTCAGTTACACATAAATATTCCTCCCAAGATTAAAATACTTCAAGTACTTTAGACACTTTAAGTATTTTAAGTACTTTTCACAACCCTGTATTCCGTGGCAATGTGCTAAAGTTTTTTTTAGATCAAGTTAGCTCAAGTTAGCTCAAGTTAGCTGAAGACCTCTTCCTCCTTTATAATATTTCACCACAGTATTTGCAGAACACCGCATCACTATCATTTTTTTTAGAATCACAGTCTTCACAAACTCGGGTCAAAAAACGCTGCGCCAGGGAAGACGCTTCCATGGTAATAATTCCGGTGGGTACGGCAATAACCCCATATCCCAGGATTATGATCACCGCAGCAAGAGCCTGGCCCAGACCTGTTTTAGGATGGATATCCCCATAGCCCCACCGTTTTTTTACCGCTCGAAACATAAACATTAGAACCTTAACCCCTTTAATGCCATAATAAAAAGAGTTAACGCTGTTCTACTTTGAAACCTTTTTTTCTTAACACCCGGATTAAACCCTTCTCACCCACAAGATGAGCGGCACCTACAACTATAAGTATATTTTTATTATGTTTTATAAATGAATCTATCCGAGAAAGCCATTTATTGTTTCTACTTATTATAAATCTTTCATAAATTTCAGGATAGTCAATAAAATTTTCATTTATCGCCAACCCCAGTTTTTCCAGATTTCCAAATTCCCAATATTTTACTATTTCCGGAAAGACTTTTTCTATATTTTCAACATCTTTAAGTGTCTGTTCTAAAAATAAATTCTGGTTCTGATCGTCCATTGCACTAAAAAGTTCCAGCTGAAAATCCAGAGACTCTAAAAAGAAAAGACTCTTATTTTCCTGTTTCGCCCTTTTAAAAAAATAGTTGTCTATGCCGAATTCAGGATCCAGCCCGAGCCTTTTAAGTTCAGCCATACTTATTGCCATTGCACAGAACCAGGGTTTAAAAAGATCAAACCTTGCCAATTCAAGGCCATATTCCTGAATCTTTTTTGTTACACGCAAATATGTTTTTTCAGAAAGCGTCTCTCTTAATGTTTTTCCGTCCCGATACATTCCAGACGACATCATCCTGAGCTGAAAAGACACCTCGTTAACAGCATCAAGATCGGTTTCAAAAACAATGCCCTCTGAATCTTTATACGCTTTTTCAATGGCAGGATTTAATGGATAGGCCTCTTTCTTCATCATATGTATCGAACCCAGAAGATACACATGCTTGCCGTTGTTTATTATTTCCCATAAACAGCTTTTTTTTACCTTAGACTTTATTTCCGAAGCAAGGCAACTTACTGAAAAAAAAGAAAAAAGGATTAAAAAGATTAAAGAAAGTTTTATATTACTTCTTTTCATTACAGCTCCTGATTTATAACTAATTGCGTAACACCTTACTTGTTTTTTTTAAAATTGTAAAGAATCCACCCCCAAACACAAAGCCCCTGCCAATTTTTAACATGCATATCTTTTAAAACACATAAAGAATCTCTCTAAAAAACAGGCTTATTACTTTACCCGGCCTGTTTTAACGCTTTTTTGTAAATCAAGAATCCGGACTTTTATCTCACCTGTAATCAAATTTTTTAATCAGATATTACAAATTGACATTCAATTCGATTAAAACAAAGAGTACACAATTTATATTTCTGATTAAAATGATCCGTAGCTAAGAAATTCAGACTTAAGGTTTAAGTAACTAAATGGACATAAAATTATTTATGTTGATCCAGTACCTCAAATATATAAGTTGGTATTCCTAAAATTCAACTTTATCGACCTTTATTAAGGAGGAACTCTATGCCTCAAAAACAATTAATGCAGAAATGTTAAAACTGTGGAGAAATTACTCAGCATGTTGAGAACACCGTCAATCATATTCTTCACCTGATACTTTCAATTATAACGATGGGATTTTGGGTAATAATTTGGTTTATACTTTGCTACAATGCGGGACATTGTCAGTGCATGAAGTGTGGTGAGAAAAAAAGGAGATTAACAGTAGCATGGTGGATAGCAATGATCGCTTTCGTTTTAACTATTCTTTTAATAATTGTTAACTTCCCCTGGGGCGGAGTGTGATGTGTGCGATAACCCAATTAACCATAGTAAAATAGTCCGATGAACCGGTAAAAATCTCCGGATTTGGTTCCTGGTCTGTGAAAGAGAAGAAATCTCGAAATGGCCGCAATCCCCAAACAGGAGATGCTATGGTTCTGGACGAAAAGCGGGTTGTGATGTTTAAAGCGAACGGGGTGTTGAAGGGGAATTTGGAACAGATGCTTAGTGCACTTAGTATGGGACTTAGTATGGGACTTTTTTTCCAAAATGAGCTAAAACGTGGAATATATGGAAAATCTGCTAAAATAAAGAATAGGTTTTCTAACAACTTATGTAAATTGAGGAGGTTAGAAAACTCAGAGGTACTGATTCGTAATCAGTAGGTCGGCGGTTTAACTCCGCCCGCCGGCTCCATATCATTAAATAAAAACAGGTGGTTAGATGATTATTTCTAGCCATCTGTTTTTTCGCTGTTGATGGGCTGTAATGTTAAATCAGTTAGTTGGGTTTTGTCCAAAACGGCAATTTTAAAGTATTTTGAACAGTAAAAAATTTATTATTATTGACACACTATGTGAGTTATTATATGGTTTGTCGATACGGTACGTATCGTATCAACATCTCATCTAAATTCTTTCTTTGCTGCGTTCGTATTCTCCGGCTGTAGCTTTATAATTAACCAAGGCACATACACGAATAAAAACAAACACATGGAGGTTACTATGCAACAAAATCGTAGCGCTATATTTTTTCTACTGATGCTTTTTCTACTTGCTGTTACGGCATGCAGCTCTGACACTTCAAAAAAAGCGCCTCCCCCGCCGCTTGTGGAAATTATGAATATTAAAGCCACGGATGCTGACTGGGAGCCCGAATTCATCGGCCAGACCGCGGGCTTTCTTGAAGTGGAGGTCCGCGCCCGCGTGGGCGGCATCCTGGAAAAACGCACCTTTGAGGAGGGCCAGTTCGTGAAGCAGGGAACCCAGCTCTTTCAGATAGACCCCGTTCCCTGTCAGATAGTTCTTGAACGGACCCGCGGTGCTCTTGCGCAGGCCGAGGCCCAGCTTGAGCGCACGCGGCGCGAGCATGTGCGAATCGATGGGCTTTTTAAGGAAAGTGCTGTCAGCGAAAAAGAACGCGATGAAGCGGAAATGGCGTTTAGGGCGGCAGAGGCCGACCGGCAGGTGGCAAAGGCAAATCTGCATGATGCTCAGGTCAAGCTCAGCTATACCCGGGTTTACTCACCGATTTCAGGCATGGTGCGCAAGGAATCCTGCTCCGTCGGAACATTGGTTTCCACAAGCTCTGAGGCCAGTTTGCTGACCACCATGGTGCAGGTTGATCCCCTTCATGTCAATTTTTCTGTTCCCGGATCAGATTTTACGCTGCTGCGGCAATTATTGCAAAGCGGTGCCATTTCCCGGCCTAAGGGAAAACAACTCGTTACGATCGTGTACCCCGACGGCAGGCTGCATCCGCAGCCGGGCGCAATTATTTTTACCGACAGCACAGAAGACCCGAAGACCGCAACCGTGCGTTCGAAAGTGGCGCTGCCAAATCCCGATACCGCTCTTATGCCCGGTCAGTTCGTACGCGTTCGGCCCAAAGGGCTGCGGCTTAAAAATGTGGTGCTCATTCCCCGGCAGGCGATATTTATCACTCAGCAGGGCGCATCAGTCTATGTGGTTGATAAGGACATGAAAGCCGAGATGCGGCAGGTGACTGAGCAGTTCTCAATTGGGAAGCAGAGCATTATTTCATCGGGTCTTTGCTCAGGTGAGCGCATCATCACGGCTGGCATGATGAAGGTACAGCCCGGCATTCGGGTCACTGCAGCATTGCCCAAAGCCCAACTGGCAGCAGCTGATGCAGAGATATAAGGAGATCCCATGATTCCGCGTTTTTTTATCGACAGGCCTATTTTTGCTAGCGTTATATCACTGCTCATCTTACTGGCCGGCGGCATATCCCTAACAACGCTGCCCATAGCCCAGTATCCGGATCTGGTTCCGCCGGCGGTGACGGTCAGGGCCGAATACACTGGCGCCAGCGCAGAGGTGGTCGCGCAAACCGTTGCAGCCCCGCTTGAGCAGGCCATAAATGGCGTTGACGATATGATCTATATGAACTCTCTGGCGTCAAGCGATGGCAAGCTGGAGCTGACCGTGACTTTCACCGTCGGAACCGACCCCGATCAGGCAACCATCGATGTCAATAACCGGGTACAGACGGTGTTGCCGACCCTGCCCGAAGATGTTCGGCGTTTCGGCGTCACGGTAGAGGAAAAATCTCCCACGATCCTCCAGGTAGTGTCCCTTGTGTCACCGGGTGGTGTCTACGATACCACCTATCTAAGCAACTACGCACTCATCAACGTTATGGATGACCTCAAGCGCCTTCCCGGCGTTGGCAGCGCATGGCTGTGGGGCGCCCGCGATTATGCGATCCGCATCTGGCTCAAGCCGGATAAGATGGCGCAGCTCGGGCTTTCGGCCTCAGATATTGCCGCTGCCGTGCGCAGCCAGAACATGCAGTATGCCGCGGGCAAGCTCGGCCAGCCGCCCATGGGGGATGACACCGGCCAGGTCTACTCGCTGATCGTCAAGGGGCGGCTCGATAAGCCCGAAGAGTTTGGTAATATCATCCTGCGCTCAAATCCAGACGGCAGCTGTTTGCGTCTGAAGGATGTGGCAACAGTCGAGCTGGGTGCGCAGGTCTATGAATTCACAGGTAAGCTGAACGGCGAACTGTCCGTGCCGATCATTATTAACCTCTCCTCAGGGGGGAATTCCATTGAAACTGCGGACGCTGTGCTTGCCTGCATGGAAAATCTGAAAAAGCGCTTTCCTCCGGGCGTTGCCTATGCCATCCCGTATGACACCACGACTTTCGTGCGTACTTCCATCAAGGAGGTCGTCATGACCCTGTTTGAGGCGGTGCTGCTGGTCTTTTTCATCGTTTATATTTTTTTAAAGAGCCTTCGCGCAACCCTCATTCCCTGCCTTGCCGTGCCGGTGTCCATATTCGGGGCTTTTGCCGGAATGGCTGCATTCGGGTTTTCCATCAATACCCTGACCCTGTTCGGCCTGGTGCTGGCAATCGGCATTGTTGTGGATGACGCCATCGTTGTGATTGAAAACGTTGAGCACATCATGCGCTCTGAAGGCCTCGGACCGCGTGAGGCAACGATCAAAGCCATGAAGCAGGTCACCGGGCCGATTATTGCCATCGTGCTGGTGCTGTGCGCGGTCTTTGTACCGGTTGCGTTCATGGAGGGACTTTCCGGCACAATGTATCGGCAGTTTGCTATTACGATCAGCATCTCGGTGATCATCTCGGGCATTGTGGCGCTGACACTCACCCCGGCACTCTCCGCTCTTCTCCTGAAACCCGGCCGGAAAAACAGCACGGGTCTGCTTGAACGATTCAACGCCTGGTTCGGCAGGACCACGAACCGGTATGCCCGGGCAGTCAACCGTATTATCCATCATGCACCGGCTGCTCTTATTTCCTTTTTCCTGATGGCCGTTCTTACGCTTTTTCTCTTTCTGAAGGTACCCGGCAGCCTTGTGCCGGATGAAGATCAGTCACAACTTTTCGGCTTTGCCATCCTTGATGAGGGAGCATCTCTCAAACGGGCTGAGCAGGCCATGGACGATTTCCAGAAAATTGCCCTCGCTCATCCACTGGTCCATTCTCTTGAGACCTATGCGGGTATTGACCTTTTATCAGGTGCCTTGAAGAATAATTCGGGCTCGGTTTTTATAAAAACGCTGTCCTGGGACAAGCGACCCAAGGCTTTCCAGTCATCAGAAGCAATCGGCGCCGAGATTATGCAAAAGGCCGAAAGGACCATACCTGGCGCGCGATTTATTCTTTTCAATCCGCCACCAATCGACGGTATGGGCTTAATCGGCGGTTTTGAAGGCTATATCCAGAATCGTGGCGACGGCAACAGCCGGCAGCTTGCAGCAGAAATAGCCCGCTTTATACAAGCTGCAGCTAAGCGGCCGGAGATCGGACGAATTGACACAACCTTTCGCACAGCGACCCCGCAGTACCTGGTGGAAACGGACCTTGAAAAGGCCTATGCCCTGGGCGTTTCAAAAGACATGCTCTTCACAACCATGCAATCGACTTTCGGTGCCTACTATATCAACGACTTCAACAAATCCGGCCGCACCTTCAAGGTCATGATGCAGTCGGGCGCTCCGTTTAGAAGCCTGCCCGAGAACCTGCGCGAAGTATTCGTGCGGTCAGTCTCGGATCAGATGATTCCGCTGTCGTCGCTGGTACGGTTTGAGCCCATCGTCGGGCCGGATATTGTCGAACGATTCAATGTGTTTCCCTCGGGAAAAATCGTCGGCGCACCTGCCCCGGGATACAGCTCCGGTCAGGCCCTGCAGGCCCTTGAGGAGCTGAGCTTGAAGACACTGCCCGAGAGTTATACCCTTGACTGGACCGGCAATTCTTATCAGGAAAAGCTTACCGGCAAGGCTTCCCTGATTGCCTTCATCCTGGGAATCATTGTTGTTTTTCTCATTCTCGCCGCGCAATACGAGCGGTGGAGCCTGCCGCTGGTTGTGCTGATGAGTGTTCCCTTTGCCATGTTTGGCGCCATTTCCCTTGTCTGGATGCGGGGCCTGTCCAATGATGTGTATTTTCAGATAGCTCTGGTGACGCTCATCGGGCTGTCGGCTAAAAACGCTATCCTCATCGTGGAATTTGCCCTTAATAAACATGAAAGCGGCATGCCCCTTGTGGATGCAGCTGTAGAAGCAGCGCGCCAGCGCTTCAGGCCCATTGTCATGACCTCCATGGCCTTCGTGCTGGGCTGCCTGCCTCTGGCACTGAGCTCGGGCGCGGGGTCTGCCAGTCGCCATTCCATCGGCACGGGCGTTGTCGGCGGCATGCTCGCTTCGACCTTTATCGCAACTTACTTTGTGCCGCTGTTTTTTGTGGTCATTATACGTTTTACTGAAAAGTTCAGCTCGTTTAAGATTGGCGATTTTTTGAGCACGGCTATAAAAACCGGGCCCAACCGAAAAGAGAGAAAATAATATGCTTCGATACCGAATTATATTCCTGTTGATTTTTTTGCTGCCCGTGGCCTGTGCCATGGGGCCTGACTATATCCGGCCCGAGCTCATGCTGCCCCCTGCTTCGGATAATGCTTCAGTCCATGCGCCGTTTACGGCAGCTGACTGGTGGAAACTGTTTAATGACCCGACTCTTGACCGAATTGAGAATGAAGCGCTTATCTATAACCGGGATCTCAAAATTGCCATGGCGCGTGTCGATGAAGCACGGGCATTGGCTCGCATCGTACTGGCTGACCGGCTGCCCGCTGTGGGCATCGGCGCTGATGCCGGCCGGGGACGCTTTTTAAAAGAAGCGGCAATACCGAATAGGAGCCGCACCCGTGAGACCTTTGACGCTTTTGGCTTTGCATCCTTTGAGCTCGATCTCTGGGGAAAATACCGCCGTCTTGATGAGGCGGCACGCGCTGAGCTGCTGGCAACAAGGTCCGCCCGCGACGCGGTACAACTCACGCTCACAGCGGATGTGGCAACCCTCTATTTTTATCTGCGTACTCTGGAAACCCAGACACGCATCGCCCGCGATCATCTTGAGACCTATGACAAAAGCTGCGAGCTTTACCGGAAACGCTACCGTGCAGGCTATATCCAGGAGCTTGATCTGCGCAGAATAGAGGCTGACCGTCTTGAGACCAAGGCACTCGTGTATCGCCGTGAAAATGCACTTTCACAGGCCGGGACCGCTCTTGCCATGCTTCTGGGGCGCAGCCCCCGGGATATTGTACAGGGCTTTTCCGAGGAAGGTAAAACGCTTGAACAGCTGAGTACGTTTCCGTGCATACCCGAAAATATTCCTTCAGACCTGCTTAGCCGCAGACCTGACATACGCCGTGACGAAGGTATCCTCATGGCGGCCAATGCCCGAATCGGCGCTGCCCGCGCGGCATTTTTTCCGTCGATAAACCTTACCGGGCAGTACGGCTTTATCAGTTCCGATTTTCAGAATCTTTTTACCGACAGCACAAATGTCTGGAACATGGCAGGCGCTTTGACGCAGCCCATATTTGAAGGCGGGAGGCTTTATGCCCGGGAAAAAGCAGCAAAAGCACGCCAGAAACAGATGCTTGCCCGGTATGAGCAGACGGTTCAAAACGCATTCAGGGAAACCCGCGACGCGCTTGTGGCCGGAACAAAAATCACGCAGGCCCTTGACGCCTCCCTGAAGCGGGCACAAGCCATGCGCCGAAGCCTTGTGCTTTCCCAAAAGCAGCATGCTTATGGCCATATCAGCATGATCGATGAACTTGACATACAGCGGCGGTCGCTTCTGGCCGAGCTTGAGCTGTCGTATGCGCGCCAAAACCAGCTTGACACGGTCATTGCCCTGTGCCGGGCCATGGGCGGTGGTTGGCACGCGCAGACAGGATTTTCCCAGACACCATGATGCGGGTATCCGTGTTTTTGAAGTACAGTGGATATCTTTCTTTTACAGACGGTGATTCACAAAGTATTGGTTTTAAATAAAAATAAAGAGGGAAAATGCAATAAAGCATAAGATAAATATGAATTCCAAAAAAGACGGCATCTCAAAAAAGTCAACCGGCTGCAAGCGTAATGCTGCAACGACTGAGGCGATCCTTGATGCGGCAAAGTCGCTTCTGCAGGAAAAGGGATATGCAAATTTCACTATCGAGGAGGTTGCACGCCGTTCAGGAGCATCAAAAAGCACCATATACCGCTGGTGGACAAGCAAGATGCACCTGCTCCTTGATATCTACGATGATGATATCGAAAAGATGCTCGAGATTCCCGATTTCGGCAATGTCGAAGCTGAGATTATCTATCTTATCCGCGCAATCTGGAAACTCTGGCGCGAAACACCAAGCGGTCAGGCTTATAAATCAATGATAGCCGAAGTGCAGGCCGACCCTTCTGCCTTTTCCCTGTGGCGGTCAAGATTTCTGCCGGATCGGAGAAGGAAGCTTTTGATTACCCTGAAACGCGCTGCCGATCGAGGAGAACTGAAACCGGATGTAAAACTCGAGATCGTCGTGGATATTATTTTTGGCTTCAGCTGGTACCGTCTGCTCACCGGCCAGATCGATGATGATGTGGAAGTTATTACCGCCATGGTGCGCGAAATTGTACAGGGCATAACCCAAAAAAATATTTTCAAGGACCCGGGGCCATAACATGGCATTATCTTTATTTTTAAGCTATTTGATAGAACCCTCTCATCTGTGAAGTGAATTTTTTGAAGTAGACAGGAGAAAACAGGGGGTAACACCATGAAGAATGTTACCCCCTGTTTTTTTATTGCACACTGTTATAGGACTTAGTCTGGGACTTTTTCTCCAAAATGAGCAAAAACGTGGACGATGGAAAATCTGCTAAAATAAACTTAAGTTTTTCTAAAAAATTATGGTAATTTAGAAGGTTAGAAAACTTGAAAGTCCTGACTCTTAATCCGTAAGTCGGCGTTTCAGCCCAGTCCGACGGCAGAAGGAAAGACAAACACTCAGCATTTTGTCGGGTGTTTATCTTTGTTTATAACGGGAGAAAATGAGGGAACATATCACAAATTGTGACATGTTTAAAAATCAAACACGAAAAAAATGAAAGAAAACCGTAGGGGGAGGTTCAACCTGACCCCTTTTATTAAACTTGAAATACTTACAAAAATATTGAGGAGAAATATGAAAATATACTTCCGAAGATTTATTACCCCTTTATTATTGACGGGCTGTTTCCTTTCTCTTTGTGGAATCGATGCCTGTGAAAAGAAATATTCCATTAGCGGGATAGTCAGTGGTGATGCCCGGGAAGGGGTTAGTCTAACCCTGCTGGGGGATAGCATCGCTACATCAGCAACGGATGCTGAGGGAAATTACATCTTTGAGGATCTTGTTAACGGAACATACAAAATAAAAATAAACAAAAGCGGTTATGCCTTTTTGCCCATAAACCAGGAAGTGAGTATTGCTGATAGCCATAAAACCGGGATTAATTTTACAGCAACTGAAACTGAGGAGCTGAACACTATCGAAAGCATCACGAACAATATGATTTCCCTTTCAGGGGGTACTTTTCAGATGGGTTGTACGGAGGGGGATACGGGCTGTGCTGTGGATGAACTTCCCCGGCATGAAGTGACGCTTTTTGCTTTTGAGATTGGCAGATACGAAGTGACTCAGGGGCAGTGGGAGGTCTTGACGGGGAGTAATCCCGCTCTTCTTTATGGGTATGGTGTGGGAGCGGATTATCCGGTTTATGCTGTGTCCCGGGATCATATACAGGATTTTATTGTCGAATTGGACAACCAGACGGGAAAGAACTTTCGGCTTTGTACCGAAGCTGAGTGGGAATATGCAGCAAGGGCGGGAACGATGACCCTGTGGTCCTGTGGACAAGACCAGACCTGCGTTTATGATATTGCATGGTATGATGTGAATTCAAGCCGTATGACCCACCCTGTAGGCCAGAATGCTCCGAATGCATGGGGTCTCTATGATATGAGCGGTAATGTGAGTGAATGGGTAGCTGACGGGTATGCTGAAGATTATTACAGCATAAGCCCGCAGAAGGATCCTCAGGGACCCGTCAGCGCTGAAAATGGTGTGAATCGAGGTGGAAACTGGGTCAGTTCTGCTGAGAGAGTCCGGCCTTCTTATCGCTACCAAAGCTGGTCCGGGAATAGTATGAATGGTGTCGGTTTTCGGTTGTGTGCGGATAAGTAAATACGGTTTGTATTTTGAATGAAAAAGCAGAGGGCACAAAATAGCGCCTTTCTTTTTTGTATTTAAGCGGTGTGGTTGAAAAGGTTTTCGCCCGCCGGCTCCATGTTTAAAGGGGACACCCGTTCCCATTCTTTATCCCCCGTTTCAAAAAAGAGGTGTTGACTTCAGCGTTTAGCGTGTTACAATAGTTATTGAAGTTCAATTACAATAAGGCGGGTTTATGGAAAAGCCAGTGCAGTTGTTCAGACAGTACTGTAAAGAAAACAGAATGCGTAATACCCCGGAAAGGGAGCTTATCATCAAAGAGATTTACCGGGTAGATGAGCATTTTGATGTGGACCGTCTGTTTCTGCGCATCAGGAACCGGCATCCGAAATTAAAGCTGTCAAAGGTGTCTATTTACCGTGCTGTTCCCCATCTCATCAATGCAGGGCTGATACGTGAGGCATTTAATGATTCAGGTGCTATCTGTTACGAACATGTTATCGGGCATGCTCACCATGATCATATGAAATGTCTGGAATGCGGAAAGGTGATTGAGTTTTACGAAAAAGAGATCGACGAAATACAGCAGAAGATGTGTGATCGGCTTGATTTTAAAATGGTCTGGCATGTCCATGTTATCGGCGGGTACTGTTCAAAATGCAGAAAAAAAATGAAGGTATGATGAAAAACACGGATCCGCAAAATAAAATAAAAAAGATCATAATCGTCGGGCTGCCGAATACCGGAAAGAGCCATGTTTTTAACAGCTTAACCGGTGAGTACACTTTGGTTGGGAATTATCCCTTTACGACGGTGGAAATAAACAGGGGGGAGAGCCGGATTAAGAAAGAAAAGTGTGAGATCATTGATACGCCGGGTTTACATTCTCTTTATATCCATTCGGAAGAAGAACTGGTTGTGCGCGATCTTATTTTTTCCGAAAATCCTGATGTTATCATTCAGTGCATAGATGCAAACCGGCTCAAACAGTCCCTTACTTTAACAGCGGATCTGCTCGAACTTGAAATCCCCCTTGTTGTTGCGCTGAACTCGATTAACGAGACCTCAAGACGGGGAATGAGGATAGATACTTCAGTCTTGTCAGATCTTCTGGGTGTTCCTGTGGCGGAAACAGATGCTGTAGACGGTACCGGACTTTATGTGCTGAAAAATGCGGTTAAAAATGCCGGAAAAGGCCATCAGCCGGTCAGGTATAATGATCTTGTAGAAGACGGGATTACAAAGGTAATGTCCGCGATAAAGGAGAATGCGGCTTATCGACGTAAGATTTCAATACTTCTTTTACAGAATGATTCTTTCCTGCCTGATCAGGTAAAAAAAATATATGGGACGCAGGTTTTTAAGGAGCTTGAAGCGATCTCCCAAAAAGCAATTGACGGTATTAATGCCAATATCGGCAGGCTGATTAATTTCAGCCGCAACAAGTGGATAGAAGATGTCGTGCTCAGAGCAGTTAAAAAAGAGAAATCATACCTTGGCGGATATTCGGAGAATTTCGGCTGGCTGTGTCGCCATCCTGTGTTTGGCGTTCCGATCCTTTTTTCAATAATCTTCATGATGTATTTTCTTGTGGTGGATGTGGCAAATGTTCTGGCCGGATGGATGGAACAGCTGTTGTGGCTGCCTGTGGAAGATAAGATCAATGCTCTGGTTCCGGCAGGTCTTTTAAATGATTTTCTGATTGGTCATTACGGGGTTTTGTCACTGGGTCTTGCCAATGCGTTTATCACGGTACTTCCAATCCTTTCGGTGTTTTTTCTTGCCTTTAATATTCTTGAGGACATTGGTTATATTCCCAATGTCTGCGTTCTGACAAAAAGATTTTTTGAGAAGATCGGTTTAAGCGGAAGTTCTATTATGCCCCTTGTGCTTGGATTCGGGTGTAAGACAATGGCGACGCTGACAACAAGAAGTATTCGTTCAAAACGAGAGAGGTATATCGCAATATATCTTATTGCTTTTGCCATTCCATGTGCTGCACAGCTTGGCCTGAATATGAGTATTCTGGGCAGAATGGGTCTAACAGCCTTTGTGATTGCCTTTTCAGTGCTTGCCTTTGTAGAGATTACTGCAGGGATTATCCTGAATAATATTCTGAAAAAAGAGAAGCAGAGTGATTTTATACAGGAGCTTCCCAAAATACGTCTGCCGAGCCTAAAAGCGGTACTGAAGAAAACTTTTTATCGGTTGTACTGGTTTTTAAAAGAAGCGGTGCCGGTTTTTGTCTATGCATCGGTTACCCTGTTTCTGGTTGACTTGATCGGTCTTCTGAATGTCGTGAAGGAACTGGTTCGTCCCGTGATGGAGGGGTTTCTGGGGCTTCCGGTGCAGATGGTGGATGCGCTTATTCTTTGTATGGCGCGCCATGAAGCCGCAGCGGCTCTTATCATAAATCTTGTTGAACGCGGTCAGCTGAATTATGTTCAGTGTATTGTGGCTGTTACGATCACGACAATGTTTGTCCCCTGTTTTGCAAATATTGTAGCTATGATAAAAGAGCTGGGAATGAAAAAAGCGCTTATTATGGTTGTAACCATCAACCTCAGCGCGTTTGTTCTTGCCGGTACTTTAAACCATGCGTTAAAATTATTTTTTTAAAATATTTAATTTATTCTAAATATTGCGGGAGAGGTAAGATGGACCATAAGCAGGAAATAGATGAATATCTTGAAAAACTCTGGTACATGAAAGAGGAGAATACAGAGCTGATGGATCGTCTGCGGGAGTCTGTCGGTGAAGAGTTCAGCCCGAAGATGATTGATCTTCTTCAAGAGCAGGGTCTTGTAAAACTTTCAGGTGACGGAAAGAAGATCAGTTGCACAGAAAAAGGCGAAAAAGATGCCAGGCAGATTATAAGGTCTCACCGGCTTGCCGAGAGACTGATCCATGATGCGCTGGGTGGTGATTTTGAGTCCGGGGCCTGTGAGTTTGAACACATCGTAGCGCCCGAGCTTGTGGACAGTATCTGCACCCTGCTTGGACACCCGAGGGAATGTCCCCATGGTATGCCGATTCCGAAAGGGGAGTGCTGCAGACAATTTTCAAGGTCAGCTCAGAGTTCCATTTTTCCGGTGACCGAGCTTGAGGTGGGCCAGGAAGCAAAGATTGCTTACGTGAATTGTGATGATGACAGCCGGCTCCATAAGATTGACGGGCTTCACATCAGGCCCGGAGCAACCATCAAACTTCACCAGACCTATCCTACTTTTGTGGTTGAATGTGAAGGGGCAAATATTGCGCTTGACCATGATATCGCAGAAGATATTTGTGTCTGGAAACCCGTCGGTTATTCTGTGCCCAAAAGAGCAGGCTGCGGCAGGGGTAGAGGAGGGAAAAAACGCGGCTGGTTCAGGGGGCTGCGGTTTAAAGGCAAAGAACAGTAACAGCGGTTAATAGCTAATAGTGAATTTTTAGCGAAAAAAAACGGTTAACAGCTAATAACCATTAGCTGCTAGAGCGTTTTCTTTCTTACTATAGTCTTTGGCTATACAACAGTTTAAACAGCTTGAACGGGTTAACATGAAATTTCAAAGTCCAAATTAAAAAGACCCAATAAAGTTCAAAACACCAAGACCAAACCATCTGTCAAGCCACAGCTTTTCACCCTCCGTAGCATAGCTACTGCGGAGGACGGGCATGCGACAGCGGATTCATGCCTTTTTCTTTTTTGATATTCATTTGATATTTGTGCTTTGACATTTGTTCTTTATCTGGTTTTTAGATTAAACTGTACCAGCCGTTGTGCTTAAATCATATGGCTACACTATTTATAAAAATGTTTTAGCCGGGGTTAATCACCCGTCCCAGAAATAGTATGGTACCGGTATTTTTGTCCCTGATAAGAAGGATAAAGGGCCGGTCAACAGATACGATAATATCGGGATCATGAATAGCTGTTTCTCCGATGATAACTGCTGTGGCAGCAGCAGCTTCCGTGCCCTTTTCATCTACTGCAATAAAAGCCTTGTGCAGAATATCGGTTATGACAAGAGTTCTCTGTCCGTTTATTCCTGACAGGTCTGCCTTATTATCAAACGCATCAGTCATACCGAGCTCTTTCAGGATATCAACCAGAGATGAGCTGTATTTAAAAGAGAATTTTGGCAGAGACAGGCGGACAAGGCCTTCGTTCATATTTGAGATGATATCATTAATCAGGACAGGACTTAAAGAGGATTCAATTGTGCTGAAGTTCCCCTCAGAAGGGATAATAATCAGCATGGAAACATCTTCTCCTTTGTAGGGCAGTTCGATTGCCTGAAATACGTTTTTAAATTCATAGTAGTTAAGCCTGTTTTCCTGCAACATTGTCGGGACATTGACCTGTGATCCGTCCAGCAGGTAAAAAGGTGTATTCTGTGTCAGCTCTTTTTCAAACGGACTCAGCCAGTCTGCTTTAAAGTATATGGCATTTGTCAGGACCAGCCGGGAGGAAGAAGAAATGGATCCGGGAGGAAGAAGGTTGTTGATCTTAAAAGCAGTCTGTAGGCTTACCCAGGTGTTGATGGTTTTTCGTGCGGCATCGGACTCGTTTTCAAAATTAAGCAGCCTAATGGCTGCCCCGTAATTTAAAGCAAGAATGTCAAGATACTCTTTCAAAAAAGTATAGTTTTCCTGTCCCCATGTCGCATTACAGATGTTCAGGCGAAACTTGTCACTGTCGGCTTCCTGTCCAAGATCTTTAAGCGCAAGGTCAAGCGCGTTAAATGCATTATGTAAACGGTCCTGTGAAAGAGTGAAATGGAGTGTCTCCGCCATCTGGGTTTCCGTATTGTTTCTGGCACCGGCATAGGTCATTGCAAGTGCAATGGAAATACTGAACGGGGAGAAAAAGATATTTGAATTGTTATCAGACCTTATGCTTTCCTCGTAAAGATCAAAAGCAAATCCGGTGTTTCCTTCAACAAGTTCTTCCTGTTCATTATCAAGGAGCAGCGGGGACAGGTCCCTGGATTTTGATGATTTTTGAATTTCGATTGTGCAGGACAGGCATGTGAAGCAAGATAGTAGAAAAATTGTGTGTAAAAAAACGGAACCTCTGTTTTTTGAGAAAGTTATCATAATGCACCTCTTTTTTAATAACATAGCATATTAAATGTCTAATTAAAATTAGGAGATGAACTTTCTGAATACAATATTTTATAGTTTAATGATTTAAATAATTTACAGTTTTCTCCAAAGCTCTGCGATCTCTGTGAGAGGAAAATATTATTTTGTATCCAGCGATATCGCCAGAGTCAGGCTTGTTCCATTTGTTCCTTTGACTGCGCTTATGCTTATGGTTGACAGTCCTTTTTTTGCCATTAGTGAAAATATGTTTTCCGTCATTATCTTATCTTTTATGTCCCAGTTTTTTTCTTTTGCAAAGTTTAAGTAGAACTCAGCAACCTTTTCGGGGGGGGCTTGAGTTAAGAGAGCTGCTATTGCGCCTTTGTTATCTTCAAGTATTCTGCAGGAGGTCACTTTTGACGGGGCATAGACCGGGAGTTCTTTCGGGAATGATCCGGGTATTTCATTGCCGCGGTAAGCATACTTTATTTTTTCAGCTGCAGCAGTTTCCGGTCTAAATAGATCAGTTTCTTCTGAAGAGGGGATTTTAAAGGGGGACGGCTCTTTTATTTCAGCCATTTCCCCTATTTTCCCGGCATCTTCATCTTTTGTGCAGGCCGGCACAAGAAGAAGAATGAGTATGATTAAAAAGATGGACGATAATTGTTTGAGCATTTGTTCCTCCGCTATAAATTAATTGTTTATGCCTGCGAAGCGTCCGTGCCTCTTTCTTTAGAGGTTCTATTTTTGACTTCATAACACGTGTGCACCACCTGTCCAGAAACTTGCCTGTCCATGCCGGAGACAGATATGCCCACAGTCCACTCAAATCTTCCTTTAATAAATAAGCACGTATACTTTTTAAATTATAATTCAGCAGGCCTTTCAGTCTTACCTCTTGTTTTTATGTTAAGTTCTCCTTACGTTTTAGCAAACACCACCGGGAATGTTTTAAGATCTGTTCGTGACCATCACTTTTCAGCTTTCTATGTTCATCTGCACGTACTTCATCTATGGCTTTATCTATCCGGGCAACAATGTGAAACCGATCCAAAGCAGTCGAATTTTGTCAGCATTAATCTGATATACCAGTGTTAAATACTTATGGACGCGATGCCACGGTATCTCATCAATTCCAATAGTTGTTATGCCCGACAAGTCCCGGTGTGCCAACCCCCATTCAACTACATACTCAACAGCACGAAATACCTTTGGCCATGAAGTTTGAAAACTTTCAGCAACCTCTTTCCAGGACAGTTTTTTAGCCCAATAGGCAAGAAGCTGCATATATGTTTTTATCTGGTGCCGCTTGCCGTCGGACCATGGAACTTCTTCTACTCGTATTCCGCATCGCGGACATTCGACTCGCCGCATTGTGTAGATGAAAAAAACCAAAAATCCCCATATCGGTATGAATTCAAACTTTCTTTCATCCAGACTGTCATAGCCAAGTGCCGGCTTATGACAGCCTGAACAAATAGTTTTTGAGTTCTTCCGAGGCTTTATTTCTACTTCTATAGCTTTTTTGCCTTCGTGTATTACAAATCTGGTTTCACCGTAAACAAATAACTTGTATTTCTGACAATTATTTAAGATAGTTTTTAGTAGCATCTGTTGTTCTCTGGTTTTGTTGGTTTTTTTTGGTGGAAAACTTTATTACAAAACCATACAACAGGTTCTAACTTTTTATCTCATGTTTTACCCACAGATTCTGTTGAAGAACCAAATGTTTAAAAGAAAAAGGATATATTTGCTGTTTAGGCTTGTCAATTACTTTAATATAAAAGATTCGATGATTTTCATTCTTTTACAATTTTTTTGAATACTTCGTGCTGCTTGCTTGTAGCCGGGCTTTATATCTTTTCAGCTTTCCAAGCTTTGCTTATTGCTGTGCGCCATGCTCTCTGCGCTCTGCTATATGACATATGATGGTGACCCCATGGGCTAAAGTAAAAGGTATGTTAATCTGTAATAAAAAAATGGATGTTTTTTTTTATAAATGATAAAATATTATTTTTCATTCAAGTCCCTGGAATAACTAAGACTAATTATTTAGGAGGTTTTTCACCTATGGAACGTGTACTGAAGAAAGTTGCAGGTCTAATATTTGTTTGCATACTGTTTTTTGTGTTTGTATCTGTTAGTGCCGTAAATGCTGAAGAAAAAAAGGAAGAGATCAAGGCTGAGCAAAAAGATGTTCCCCGTATTGAGTTTAAAGAACGTTCCCATGATTTTGGAAAGGTTGTGCAGGATTCAAAACCAAAACATATCTTTACCTTTAAAAATACCGGTACAAGCAAGCTTGTCATTGAAAAAGTAAAGGCTGGCTGAGGCTGTACAGCAGTCCTGGCTTCTGCCAAGGAGATTCCCCCGGGTGGGGAAGGTAAAATAGAGGTTAAATTTAAGGTTGGATCAAAATCCGGTAAGCGGACAAAGACGATAAACGTAACGACCAATGATCCTGAGAATAAACTTGTAAAACTTAAAATTTCTGCGGAAGTAAACATCATTTTAGCCGCAAAGCCAAACCGGATATATTTTGGAAATTTTAAAAAAGGTGAGACTCCTATAAGATATATTACGCTTGAGGGGCAGGACAGTGAAAAAACAAAAATAACCAAGGTTGAGACTGCCGGCAAGAACAAGTCCTTTCAGATTGATATCGCTCCTGAGAGTACAGTAGAGCTCCGAAATAAAAAAATAATGCTTACGGCTCTTCCTGATTTGAAAGTGGGTAAATTAAGGGAAAGGATCATTATCCATACGGATCATGAGAAAATAAAAAAACTGACGGTCTATGCTCATGGTGTGGTAACGGGAGATATAAATGTTCAGCCGCAATATCTTTCTCTGGGTGTTCTGGAAAAAGGCAAAAAAATTGTAAAAACAATAAAACTGGATGCCTCGGAAAATACATCTTTTAAGATCCTAAACGCAGTTTCAACAGAGCCCGAAGTAAAGACTGAAATAGAGACGGTTGTGGCGGGTAAATCATACAGGATAAACGTGTCCCCGGTTGATGGTTATACAAAGAATCTGTTGAGGGGGGATGTCCTGATAAAGACAGATAATGAAGAGCAGAAAGAGATAAAAGTAAAGTTTTTTGGAAGAGTTAGGAAGTCTATGGCTAAAAAGAAACCGGTTTCGTCTGCTAAAAAATAGCTTAACCGTAAATATCTGTTATAATTAAATATTGGTTTGTCTGTTTTTCTAAAAAACTTGACAGGCGTTCATGTTATACTGTATAAAATATAGTCTACAAAAGGTTAGCTAGCAAAGTATTATATAGACAGAATACTTTGCTGTCAGCTTAGATGTTTCGCATATAGAAGCACTGAGAAACATGATTAAGTCATAAAATAGTATGCTTTATTAAAAGGAGATTAAAATGATAAGAGTTGACAGGGAAAAGTGTGTTGGCTGTGGCGGTTGTGTAGATCTTTGTCCGAGAACAGCTATCAAATTTATAAAGGACCGTGCCTGTATTGATACCCAGCTTTGTCTCGAGTGTAAAACATGTGTAAAGGTCTGTCCTGTAAAGGCACCTCAGGAAGTATAAAATTCATTTTTCTAATTTTTATATATTTAAATGTATCTATATCTCATGAAAGGAGAAGGTTTTGGAGGCAACGTCAAAATTCTCAAAAAAAATGGTAGAGTGCTCACTGATTGATAAGGGTGCTGTCAAGCCATTCAAAACGGGTGACCGTAAGAAAGGGCTGCCCCAGTGGGACAAAGACAGATGTATAAAGTGCGGTGTGTGTTATGTGTATTGCCCGGAAGGCGCAGTTCAGAGGCTGGATGATGGTTACTTTGATGTCGACGAGAAAAAGTGCAAAGGCTGTGGTATTTGCCATCGTGAGTGCTGGTTCGGCGTAATCTGTATGGTTGAGGAGGAATAGATTATGGATAAATTCAGTTTATATGTTCCAAATTTTTTACCCTGTAAAGAATATTTTGATCCGAAGAAAAACAATGCCTGTCCCGGTTGCGGGATTTCTCTGGCTGTAAGGCAGACCTACAAAGCCGTTGAAGACCTTATTGAAAAAGCGGTTTGGGAAAAACCGGCTTCGGGTAAGGCGTCAGGTTCTTTGCTCAAGATAAAAAATGGCAAGAATGAGATCACTATTTGCTTCGATAATGAAGCCGGCGGTAACCTGGATAAGGCTGTTAAGAAGACAATGCCCGCTGTTGCGGTTGCAGAAGGTTACAAGTATGTGGCCACGGCTTCTCCGAGTTATCCTTTTGATTTTTATGATAAGCTGAAAAACGCGCTTGATACTGAAGGAAATTCTTATATTTATGTTCTCTGCCCCTGTCCTGAAGAGTGGGGTTTTGATTGTGAAAACACAGTTAAAGTTGGTTTCTGGGCTGTTGAATCAAATGCTTTTCCTCTTTATGAGGTGGGTACCGGTTTTTACAACCAGACGATTAAAACAGTGAATCCGAGAAATCTGGCAGATTATCTTTCAGCTCAGGAAAGGTTTAAAAAAATTACCAGTAAACAGTTTAAAACAGCGGAAGATACTGTTAAGAAAGAATATTCAAAATTGCTTGAGAACATTCAGCCCGAGTAGTTGATCCAAGGGCTGATCGACTGATGAATTAATCCCCGAAAGGAGAGTGGGAACATGTCAGATATAAAATGGTTACCAGATGGACAAAAAACTTTTGAAAAGCTGATCTCAGCTGTACCTGAAGCTATGCGCGATACCATGCGCCCGAAGCTTTTGCAGATGCTTGGCGGTGCGGCAAAAGGTCAACCGGTAAGTAAAAAGATTGTTGAGGACTGGGTGACGAACGATCTTCCTGAACCTCAGAGAAGTGCTCTCATGGCAGCACTTGGAATCAAGGATCCCAAGGCGAAAGCAGAAGCCCCTGTGGCAGCTACAGCCGGATGGGACAGTGACAGCGAGAATATGTTCGAGAGAATGCTTCAGGAAGTGCCTGATATGATGCGCGAAGTTTTTCGCGGTAAACTGATGGCAGTTGCCAATCAGAAGGCAGCCGGCGGACCGATCAAAGAAGAGCATATCGTTGATATCGTAAAAGAGATCGTACCCGATCCTTTTAAAACAAGTATTTTAAAGGCTTTTGCAACAATGGGCGGCGTTGACCTTACAAAGGTCGAGGCTATGATCGAATCAAATCCCGGTGGAGAGGAAGTGCTGATCAATATCCTTCACGCAATACAGGGAGAGTTCGGTTATGTTCCCAAAGAGGCACTTGTCCTTATCAGCCAGAGAAAAGATATATTTTTAAGTAAACTTTATCGTCTGGTTACGGCTTATGCCGCTTTCAGAATCGAAGAGCCGGGCAAACATATCATCACCCTTTGTGACGGAACCAGCTGTCATGTCAAGGGCGGAGGCAGCTTGATTAAAGAAGTTGAGGCAAAGGTTGCAGAAAACGGCGCTGATGTTACGGTGGAAAAGGTACGCTGCCTTGGATGCTGTGATCTTTCTCCTGCCGTTATGATAGATGGAGAAATTTTCACCGGAGCAGATGCTCAGGATAAACTAGCAGCTATCTTAAATTGAACGAAGGAGAGACATAAATGAAACTTAAAAAACCCGAAGATCTAACGAACATTAAAAAACAGGGGATGGATCTGCTCTCTCCGGGCAATACCCGAATTACTGTGGGAACAGCAACCTGCGGTAATGCTAAGGGAGCAGGGAAGGTTGTCGAAGCACTGAAATATCAGATCAAAAAACAGAAGATCAAAGCTGATGTTGTAAAAGTAGGCTGTAACGGAATGTGCTATGCAGAGCCTATTGTTGAGGTGATCAGTTCCGGAAAGCCAAGAATTACATATGGTAATGTGACTGCGGAAAATGTCGAGCAGATCGTTAAGGCGATTTCCTCCGGCAAGGTTGATGCTGACCTGGCTTTAATGAGATGTGACGAGCAGAAATCAGCGGTCACTTCGGATGTGATCAAATATGCAGCGGGAAAAATCACGAAAGCCGTTGAAGCCGTAAAAGAAAGTAAAAAAGTTCCTTTTATTAAAAATCAGAAAAAGATCGTCAGCCGGAACGCAGGTACCGTGAGCCCTGACAGCATTGAAGAATATATTGCTCTTGGCGGATACTCCGGATTGGCAAAAGTTCTTTCAAAAATGTCTTCAAAAGATATTATAAAAGAGGTTAAAGAATCAAAGCTCAGAGGACGCGGCGGTGCAGGATTTCCCGCAGGTTTAAAGTGGGAAGCATGCAGCAAAGCAAAAGGTGATAAAAAGTATATTGTGTGCAACGGTAGCGAGGGTGATCCTGAAATCGGAATGCACAGAAGTTTTCTTGAGTCTGATCCTCACTCTATTATTGAAGGTATGATCATTGCCGGATACGCCGTGGGAGCGGATGAAGGATATGTTTATCTGAACGACCGATATCTCCTTGGAATCGAGAGGATGTCAACTGCAATCAAGCAGGCTGAGAAAATCGGACTTCTGGGCGAAGATATCTTCGAATCCGGTTTTTCTTTTACTTTAAAGATCAAAAGAGGCGGTGGCGCATATATCTGCGGTGAGGAAACAGCGCTTCTTAATTCTCTTGAAGGCGCATGCGGAGAGCCGAGAACAAGACCTCCTTTTCCTGTAGAAACAGGACTCTTTGGAAAACCTACCGTGGTCAACAATATAGAGACTCTTGCAAATATTCCTGTGATCGCTATAAAAGGCGGAAAGTTTCTGGCCGGAATCGGAACACCGTCGAGCAAGGGAACAAAGATCGTTGCCCTTTCAGGTCATGTTGCTCAGTCCTGCTGGGCTGAAGTACCGATGGGAACAGTCATCGAAGATGTTATCAAGATCTTTGGGAACGGTATGGCCAATGGTAAAAAGGTAAAAGCGTTTCAGACCGGCGGTCCTTCAGGCGGTATTTTACCTGCCAAGTCTTTAAAGATGAAACTTGATTATGATGCACTGAATAAGGCAGGCAGTCTTTTAGGTTCCGGTGGTCTTCTTGTTATGGATGAAGATACTGACCTTGTCGATATGGCTAAATTTTTCACCGACTTTTTTGCTGATGAATCATGCGGTAAGTGTACAACCTGCAGAGAAGGTGTTAAACGTCTTCAGGAAATTGTCGGAAACATCGCTGATGGACGCGGGACTAAAGAGCATTTGAACACAATTAAGAGATTGGGAACAGCACTGAGTGACACTTCTTTTTGTGCTCTCGGCAAGACAGCGGCTGTGCCGATCCTTTCAGTTATGAAACATTTCCCAAAAGAAATTTCAGGCAGGATGCTTAAGAAAATTGGTTGAGCTTCAAAATTTAAAGTGTAATTAACAAGAATCAGAATAGAGGTAAAGAACCTATGGTAACGTTAAAAATAAACAATAAAAAAATAAAGGCAAACGAGGGTTCAACAATCCTTGAGGTGGCCCGTGCCAACGGTATCCATATACCGACTCTCTGCTCTAATGATGCTCTGGAATCATATGGCGCCTGCCGTCTTTGTATTGTTGAAGTCACACAGGGTAAAAGAACTATTATTGAAAGCTCCTGTACATATCTTGCGGCAGAAGGTCAGGATATTAAGACTGACAGCCCCAGGGTTGTTGCAGGCAGAAAAGTGGTTATCGAACTTCTTCTCGCACGCTGTCCGAATGTGAAAGTGATTCAGAAACTTGCTGAAGAATACGGCGTAAAAGAAAGTTCTCCTGACTTTGGGAAAGAAAATGAATATTGTATTCTGTGCGGGCTGTGTGTCCGGGCCTGTAATGAGGTTGTCGGGGCGGGAGCGATACAGTTCGTCGGTAAAGGAGCTGATAAGGTGGTTGATAGTCCCTTCCATGTTTCAGCAGAAGACTGTATTGCCTGCGGTTCGTGTGCATTTGTCTGTCCGACCGGAATCATTAAAAAGAATGATCTTGAGGCTTCTGCCGTTTGTTCACCTGAGGGAACAAAAGAGGAAGGCCCGAAAAGAGAGATACTCAACTGGCAGGTTGAGTATGAACTGAAGAAATGTTTTAAATGCGGTAATCCTTTTGCACCGCAGCCGCATCTTGATAAGCTCACCAAAGAATTGAATGCGCTTCCGCAGTTTTTTAACTATTGTCCATCGTGCCGCAACTATATCGTAATTGACGAAGATAAATGTCTGGGCTGTGCTTCCTGTATGGAAAACTGTCCGGTCGGTGCTTTAGAGTTAGAAGACAAGGGCGGATATGACAAGAAGGCCAAGGTCTATACGCAGAACTGTATGGGTTGTCATACATGTGAAAGGTATTGTCCGGTAGGGGCAATCAGCTAAACTAACAATGAATTTAAGGAGGACAGACATGTCTGTTTATGATGTAGCTATAGTTGGTGCCGGCCCCGGCGGATTATATACTGCAATATGCGCAGCGAAAAAAGGGCTGAAGTGTGTAATTATTGAAAAGCGTAAAGATATCTCCAAGATGACCCGTTACTGCAGTGAGCATATCATCCTGGAAGAGATGTATAACGGTGACACGATCACGGTGGATGTGGGTGCCGAGCTGGATTCAACCGGTGCGATCCCTGAAGGCACAAAAAATTTGATCAAGTCGACCAATTATGGTTGGGAAGTTGAGTATGTGGGACCCTTGTGCCCGGTACGCGACAAGTACTACTATTCAGCCAAGCGCGAGCATAACGCTCACTATGCCTGGCCGGACAGGCATCCCTTTGCCTGGAAATATGACAAGGCCGGATTTCTCCAGCAGCTCCTGGATCAGGTGCTGGCACTGGGGGTTGAGTATATCTCGGAAACAACCTGTTATGAGGCCCGTGACTCTGAAAAATCAGAGGGTGTACTGCTGAAGTGTGTGAGCAATGGAAAACGGTTTACCATCCAGGCCAAGAAGGTTGTTGCCGCTGACGGAGCCAGTGCTCAGGTGGCCCAGACGCTGGGGATGAACGAAGACAGGATTTATTTTGCCACAGCCCTGACCCGGGCCTATTATATGTCTAATGTTAAGGACTATAGCCCGGCTGAATGGTGCGGTTATTGGGGGCTTTGTTACGGCTCAAACTTTGCACCTCTGATGGGTACCGGTCCGGCAGGTCACTTTGACTGGGCAGACATAATTTTGATCGGTCATCCGGCTCAGATGCCGGGCGAGCTTTTCGATTTTCTTATCAAAAAGAGCCCGATTGCGTACATGTTTGAAAATGCAAAGGTCGAACGTGAGCATTCCTGTGCCACCAAGGCTTATGCGCCGATGAAAGTACCGTATAAAGGTAATGTGCTGGTTATCGGTGATGCAGCTGCCTTTGTTGAGACCCAGATGCAGGGCGCTTTAAACTGCGGCGATTGGGCAGCCAAAGCTTTGGTCAAAGAGCTTGACGGAAAACCCGGTTTTGAAGAATATACCAAGACCTGGCAGGAAACCTTTGAATTTAACGATGATGGTATGATGCAGGTTCAGAGCGGCTATGCGCTTATTCCGTACTACACCGACGAGCAGGTCGTGTATCTTTTCTCTCTGCTTGATGGCGTGACCATGGACGGTTCCTGGAGCCAGTATGCCTCACCGCGCATGATGTGGCATGAGATTCACAAGAAAGATGTTCGGATCCAGAAAGAGCGTCCGGATGTATGGGATAAGATTGTCAACCAGCAGGGTAAGACGCTCAGTGACAGTATGTCTCAGTAGGTGATTATTCGATTGTAATAATGAGGGCGGGTCAATGTGATCTGCCCTTTTTTGTTGATGGGCGTGTTATTTTTATTGCACAGTGCAAAGAGCAGAGCGCATGGCGTAACTCTTTTCAGCCCTAAGGTCTGAAAGTTTTTGCTCGTTATGCACGTTAAAGCAACAATGATCCTTTATTCTCTTCTGTTTTTTGTTATGCTGCAGGCGGTAACGGTTGCAGGCCTGTTTTATGTGTTCCGTCCGAAAAACAGAAAGCTTCTTTTTTCTGTTTTTCTTTATATCCTCTTCCTTCACTCTTCCTACTTTTTTCTTTTTGCTCCGGTCTCCTCATCGCTTATGGTGAGGTTAACGGTGGAATATCTGATTCTGAATCCCTATTTTATTTACATGCTTTTCTGCATGGTTCTCACGCCTTTTTTTGTGGCGACGGGACTTTGCCTTTTTTTGCTTCGTGTTTTTTCCTTTTTGTGGACGGCGGTAGGAGATAGCACGGTTGTTGAAGGTGCCCTCTTTGATCCCGGAAGACGCATGTTTATGAAAGTGCTCACATCAGGTATTGCTGTTCCGCTGGCAGGCTGTTCTGTTTACGGCGCCTATGTGGGAAAAGACAGCATTGAGGTAACAGAACAAGAGCTTTTTTTTAAAGAGCTGCCTGAGAAGATGGACGGGTTCACCATCACGCAGATAAGTGATATTCATGCCGGCCCGTTTATGGATGGGTACAGGCTTCAAGGTTTTGTTCAGAAGATGAATGCTCTTGAATCGGATATGATTGTTATTACCGGTGATATTATCAATTGGGGATCGACCTTCATTAAAGAAGCTATTGATGTCCTTTCTGAGCTGCAGGCAAGGAAGGGTGTGTTCGCGGTTCTGGGAAATCATGTTTTTTATGGGAACCTGAAAGACCTTTGTGGAAATCTTGAAAAGTCAGGGGTTCATATTTTGAGGAACAGGTGTGAAAAAATTTATTGTGAGGATAAACGTTCATGCTTTTATCTGGCAGGAATTGATGATCCGCGCGGAAGCTGGTACTTAAATGAGGATTTTCCCTTTGTAAAGGATACGCTTAAGGATGTTCCTGCGGGTGAATTTAAAGTGCTTCTCTCCCATCGTCCCAATGTGTTTGATCTTGCCTCTGAACAGAATGTTCACTTGACGCTTGCCGGGCATACCCACGGCGGACAGATAATTCTTCCTTCTGTTGCAGGCCATGGTCTGTCCCTTGCTTCTATTGCCTATGAGTATGATTACGGTCTTTATCAAAAAGAAAATTCATTTCTTTATGTGAATAAAGGTATCGGTGTTGTGGGTCCGCCGATACGCCTTAATTGTCCTCGTGAGATAACAAGGTTTGTTTTAAGAAAAAAAGGTTTAATATAAATTACCAGTCGCCTTGGTTTTTGAACGAAGTTGCTTCGCGCATAACCCGGCATTTTTCTACAGTTGTTTCACCGATGCAGCCAAGTCTTCTCATGAATATCCTCTTCCATTTTTATTATCTGACCATGGTCATTATGGCTGAATTTTGCATTTTCTAACTTTCCATGTTTTTGCTACAAGCATTAATTACATAGTAAGTTTTCTAATAAGATTGTTTATGACCCGGTTCATGTTTTTTATTGACATGCAATTAATGTATTTATATACTAGCCAGTATACAAAACAGATTCGCATCAAAAAAAAAGGGGGATACCATGAACAAACGTATTGTAGCTTACTCATTAACGTTGCTGGCTATTGTCTGGTTGACGGTCTTCGTTAATTCTGCCATCGCAGAAATTGATATTCCCGAAACCGTGCTGATCCAGCCGGGTAACTTTATGATGGGAATGGATGTTACCAGTGACACCCTTGGTGTGGACGGCTACACTGGCGCCACCGAATTCAAGGAAGCTCCCGCCCACCAGGTGACCCTTACCCGGTCCTACGCCATGGGAAAATATGAAATTACCAACCAACAATTTGCAGATTTTGTGGATGCCGGCGGATATAATAACTGGCGCTACTGGATTATTGATTCCTCCTATCACGAAGCTCCTTTCACCGGCTGGATCTGGCGGCTGCTGTCCGGGCGTACTGCTCCCGGTCATTCTGCTGCATCCTGGGATCTTAACACTGATCCCTACTGGAAAGATGATCCTTATTCCAATCAGGCGGATACACCGGTAATCGGCATTGTCTGGTATGAAGCCTATGCCTACTGTAAATGGCTGAGCGAAGAGACCGGCGAAACCTTCCGGCTGCCAACCGAAGCGGAGTGGGAATATGCGGCCCGCGGGCCCAATAGCAATGTATTTCCATGGGGTAACGAATATCTGACGGCTGAGGAGATGTGCGGTCTGCCCGGCACGGGGGCAAAGGCCAATTGCGGTATTGTGCCCGAGGAATCAGATCACAGCCGCGAAATGGCCATTCTTGATGGCGTCACACAGCCTGTGGGCAGCTACTTGGAAGGTGTTTCCTACTGGGGCTGTTATGATATGGCCGGCAATATTTCCGAGCTTACGGCCGACTGGTTCCGCGGCAATTATTATCCGCTGTGCATTGACCTGGATAAAACCACAGATCCGCAGGGCCCGTTAATTGCCCTGCCTCCATTTGTTATACCGGTACCGCCATTCTGGATTAACCCGGCACGCACCCAGCGGGGTACCAGCTACAAGATGGATTCGATCGGTGCAGATAACTACAGTGACTGGCCGGTTTATCCACTGCGCTGTTCACATCGTATGTTTGGTTTTCGTTACATGGGATCAAGCATGGTGGGGTTTCGCGTACTCAAACAGATCGACGATTGATACCGGAGAATCAAACGGTATCTTCATTTACGACAAAGATATTTCGGTTGCGGGTCATGCCAAACCACGTGTTTTTTGTGACCACCGATGACGTGACCGGCAGCTAAGATACCTGTTGTACAAACTGTCGGTGAGTTCAAAAGGGGACCCCGATTTTTTTACCTCTCTTTTCGGGGCTGGGAATTCATTCCTTTGTCCTATCCCTCTCCGGGTTTCATGAGATCAGTATTCTGGTCACCGGAAACGGTGGTGCAACCGCGTCCGACCTAATTACGGTTACAGCTCAATAAATTTTGATGAATGAAATCTACCGGATTATTTTTGCAGGCAGACCGCAATAAAGGTAAAGATAAAGGCAATAATGCTTATAAATCCGTTAGCCGTAAAAAAGGCGGCATTAACCCGGGACAGGTCGTTTTCGGAGATGATCGTATTTTCATAAAGAAGAAAAACAGCTACCAGTAATATTCCCGTATAATAGATTATTCCAAGAGAAAAAGATATTCCGCAGCATATCAAAAGGATTATGGTTAGCCCGTGAAGTGCTTTAGTGATATTAAGTGAAGTTTTTACGCCGAAGCGGACAGGGGCTGAGTGAAGATTTTCTTTTCTGTCAAAGGTGTGATCCTGACAGCTGTATATGATGTCGAAGCCGGCTGTCCAAAACATAACAGCCAGTCCCAAAGCATATAGCCCGGCGTTAGGCAGGCTGTCTGTAACAGCTATCCATGAGCCCAGAGGCGCAAGCCCCAGACAGAACCCGAGTAAAAAATGGCACAGCCAGGTAAAGCGTTTTGCCAGGGAATAAAATGTCATGGGGATGATGACGGCCGGCCATAACTTTAGGCACAGCGGCGGAAGCATATAAACAGCAGCAAAAAACAATAGCAGGGCAGCAGCCGTTAAGGCTATCGCTTCAGTTTTGGTAACGGTTTTTTTGACAAGCGCCCGGTCTTTGGTGCGGGGGTTTTTTTTGTCTATATCAAGATCAAACAGCCGGTTCAATGCCATGGCATAGGTCCTTGCTCCGACCATGGCAAGAGTGATGAATATGAATGGCTGTAGATCGGGCAGGCCTTCTGCGCCCAGTATCATGCCGAGATAGGCAAAGGGAAGCGCAAAGAGGGTATGTTCAAATTTTATCATCTCGAGGAGGAGTTTTAACTTCCTAATCAAGACCATATTCCTGCCAGCGTTTTTCCACCTTTTTTTTGGTTTCATCATCCATTTCGATGATTTCAGGCCACTCTCTCTGGTGGCCTTCTGCAGGAAGTTTCCGGGTGGCATCTATTCCTGCTTTTGAACCGAAAATGGGCTGCGGTGATGAATGGTCAAGAACATCGAGGGGGCCTTTTGTGAAGAAAATATCCCTTTCAGGATCTACATTTGAAAAAGCTGTCCATGCTGTTTCTGAGACGTTCTGAACATCAACGTCACTGTCCACGATAACAACTGTTTTGGTAAACATCATCTGTCCCAGACCCCAGATCGATGAGGCAACCTTTCTGGCCTGACCCGGATATTCTTTTTTAATAGAGACCAGAACACAGTTATGGAAAGTGCCTTCACACGGAAAGTTCATGTCAATGACTTCGGGGATCTGAAGTTTTAGCAAAGGCAGAAATATCCTTTCTGTGATCTTGCCCAGAAAATAATCCTCCATTGGGGGTTTTCCGACAATCGTTGCCGGATAGACCGGGTTTTTTCTTCGGGTAATTGTTTTTAGATTAAAAACAGGGTAATGATCAGCATCTGAATAGAAACCGGTGTGGTCTCCGAAAGGGCCCTCCAAAGCTGTTTCAGAACAGGAGACTGTGCCTTCCAGGATGAATTCAGCATTGGCCGGAACAAGCAGATCCACGGTTTTTGCCTTAACCATCTCAACCGGTTTGTTTCTGATAAATCCTGAAAACATCATCTCGTCTATTCCCGGGGGCAATGGTGCCGTTGCAGCGTATATGGTGGCCGGATCGCATCCCAGTACGATTGCGATATCCATATCCATTCCCTTTTCCCGGTGCATGCGGTGATGTCCTGCACCGTCATGATGGATGTGCCAGTGCATCAGGGCGCGGTTTTTATCAAGGAGCTGTATCCTGTACATGCCGAGATTCTGGCTTCCTGTCTCAGGGTTTTTTGTAATCACCAGCGGCAGGGTTATAAATCTTCCGGCATCTTTTGGCCAGCATTTCAGCACAGGCAGTTGAAACAGGTCTGCGTCCTGTTCTACAACTTCCTGGGAGATTCCTGAGCGGACAGTTTTGGGCTGAAAATTTTTAATGTCCTTCATCTGCCAGAGAAGCTTTGCCTTGTCAGTGATTGTAGAAGGCATGACATCCGGGATAAAGGTCTTTATCCGGTCAGCGATCTCATCCGGGTTCTTAATTCCAAAGGCTGCACACGCTCTTTCATATGTTCCAAAAAGATTTATGGCAACCGGATAAGGAGATCCTTTTACGTTTTCAAATAGAAGCGCAGGCCCTCCTGACTTAACCATGCGGTCTGCAATTTCAGTGATCTCAAGAATTGGATCGACCTCTGCCGCAATATTTTTAAGGTCGTTTGCAGAGTCCAGTGAGCTTATATATTCCTGTAAATCTTTAAAGTCCATATGGATCGTTTCTTAATGTTAACATTAAAAGTACGGTGTTTATTTTCCATATTACAACAAAACTCTTTGATTTCAAACAGAATAGTTCTGTTTTTAAAACTGAAAATTATCATTGAAAGCTTTTCCTTGACATAATGCTGATTTCAAGCAAAATTATTAGGATACGAATTTCTGACGATGGTGTTCAGATTTAAATACCTATTATATTACAAACGGGAAAAAATATGAAAAAACAGATTTTTAAGGCTGTTTCATTAATGGTTATACTGTCTTTTTTTGTCGCTTCCGGCTGTGCTTCATCGAGAGGCCGGGTGCTAAAAAGCACAATACACTTATATAATAAAAGTTATGTCGAGGTGTGGGAGGCGGTAAATGATCTTTTGCTGAAAGATCTGAATTGTTTTGCTGAAGTTACTGATAAAAAAGCCGGTAAGATCGAGACCGGATGGGTGCATACCATGGACATGGATGGCTATAACAGGTGGAAGATAATGGCCAGAGTAAAGAAGAAAAAAAAGGGGGTATCTGTTGAGCTAGACAAGACGGAACAGGTTAAAAAAACTCCGAAACAACGGGTGGGTATGTATGCAGAAGAAAGAAGAAAGCATGAGGAAAGAAATACGGCTGATGCTTCAACCTGGAGGACGCTTGCAGTTGATAAAGCGGAGATAGAAAGTATGTACAACAATTTGAACATTAAACTTAACAAATGACTTCTTTATGAACAATAAATATAAAATTATTCTCTTTTTAGTCCTTCTGGTGACTGTTGTTCTCCCTGTTTCTTCATTTTGTGATGAAGAAGTTCAGGCAGATAATGAGACAAATAAATTTACCAGAAGAGAGTGCAGACGGGCGGTAAAGTGGATAAATAACGATCTTTCACTTTTAATGGGAAGCGGGATACTGAAAAGAATCGTTGCAAAAAAGAATTTTTATAATGTGTATGCCGGTGAAGCCTGGGGTGAACTCGAATTTGAACAGCGGGGAGAGATTCTTAAAAACCTTTCAAGATCGAGAGAGATTATGGGTCATTCGCCTTTTTTGAAGATATTTGACCATGATTCCGGAAAAGCAGTAGCAGCGGTTTCAAAAAAGAAAATAGAAATACAATTTAAAGACGAGGGTTTTTTTCAGTATATTCCCCAGGGAAAAAAGCCTGAGCAGACTTTTTACTAGATGATGAAAAGCTACTTTATAACCGGAACGGATACGGGCGTTGGAAAGACCCTTGTGGGCGGAGGCATTGCGGGTGTGCTCAGGCGGTCCGGCAAAAAGGTGGGTGTTTTGAAACCTTTTGAAACCGGCTGCAGTCTTATGGACGGCGAGTTTGTTCCAAAGGACGCTCTTTTTTTGAAAGACATATCAGGCTGTCCGGATGATATAGATGTTATCTGCCCATACAGGATGGAACATCCTCTTGCTCCGGGAGTCGCGGCAGAGATAGAGGGTGTTGCTATTGATCTGGACAGGGTGAAGGCCACTTTTCAAGGTATGGAAAAAAAGTATGAAAAGGTTCTGGTGGAAGGAGCGGGCGGTTTAATGGTTCCTGTTACGAAGGACCTTTTGACCTCTGATTTGATAAAAAAGCTGGACCTGCCCTTAATTATTGTCTCCCGTTTGTCTCTCGGTACCATAAATCATACCCTGTTAACTGTTAAATATGCTCTGGCCTGCGGTATTCAAGTTGCGGGGATCATTTTAAACCATGTAACCGGCGAAACAGGAAAGGCGGAAGAGACCAACCCGGATGTCATAAAAAGATTTTCTAAAGTCCCTGTTCTGGGACAGGTTCCATTTATTTCTGATGAAAAAAGAAGCGACACCGGGTTTATTGTCGATACCATAAAGGACAGTATTGACTTAAAAAGTCTAGGGCTTTTATGAGGATAAACTTTTAACGGCAGTAAGCTGACCTTTTATCTCCGCGCTTTTAAGCCTTTCCAGAAATTCACTCAGGATCATGGCCGTTGCTCCCCAGACCTTATGTTCATTTACCTTGAAATAGGGAACCGTAATTTCAGACCCATCATTTTGTCTTGTTTCAGAGCCTCTTGAATCAGGGTCGTAAAGGTCTGTGATCTTAACTTCAATGATATCAGAGACTTCTTCCATGCAGGGTATAAAGACAGGCCGGCTGTCATGCCATGCAGCAAAGGGGTGCACCATAAAGTCGGAAGGGGGGATATAGACGGGATGGAGGTTCCCGGCCACGGTTAAGGTTTCAGGATTTATGCCGACTTCCTCGTGCGTTTCGCGAAGTGCTGTTTCAGCAAAGGTTTCGGTGCCTTCGTGTGTTCCTCCGGGAAAAGATATCTGCCCCGGATGGTAATTGAGATTTCCCTGCCTTTTTATCAGGAGGATGTTTGGCGTACTCTCTTTATTATAGAGGATAAGCATTACAGCAGCTGTTTTAGGCTTTCCTTCTGCGTTTGCAGGACGAACAGATGTCCTTGGTTTTGGAGACATCCTATTTTGTGCGCTGACAGGGTCAAAATCAGGAAGCGTAAGGGCTTTTTTAAGTTCTTTTATTTCAAACATGCTGAATAGGAAAATTAACTGTTAAATAGTATGATTTGTGTTACCGTCCGGAAAATATATTCCAAAAGATATCAGCTTGTCAAGGTGTCTTTTTGAACCTTCTTGACAGTGAAATCTATTTCTGTTAGCCTTGTAAAACTAAGGAATTTCAGCTTTTTGTCTCCTTCCGGGGGTGAGGCCTGACATTTATTTAAAGAATGTTTACCGATTTTTCTGTTGCGGATAATGAAACGCAATTATCCTCTCTGGAGAATTTTTTTATGGGTTTATGTTTCTTTTGTCCGCTTCAGCGGAAGAACTATGCCTACTTGTTTTTAGCCGCTAACAGTTCAATTTAGGAGATCTATGATGGAACTGATGGATGCAATCAGAGGAAGAAGAAGTATCAGAAAGTATAAAGAGGATATGCCTTCTGACGAGATTATTTCTTATGTTCTGGAGGCCGCACAGCTGGCGCCTTCTTGGGCAAATACGCAGTGCTGGGAGTTTGTCCTGGTGAGAGACGCGGATACCCGGATGAAACTTGCTGAGACATTGCCTGAGACAAACCCGGCACGCCGGGCTGTAGAACAGGCCCCGATCGTTATTGCGGTCTGTGCGAAAAAAGAAAAGTCAGGCTTTTTTAAAGGAACCCCGGTTACGGACAAAGGGGACTGGATGCTGTTTGATGTTGCCCTTGCCCTGCAGAACTTGACTCTTGCAGCCTATGAAAAAGGATTGGGGTCTGTGCATACGGGTTTTTTTGATTCGAAAAAAGCAGAAGCCGTATTAAATGTTCCTTCAGAGGTGGCTGTTGTTGAGCTTCTTCCTCTTGGATATCCTGAGAAAGAGGGTAAAGTGACACCCCGGAAAAAGATAGAAGACTTTGTTTTTTACGACAGCTATGGGATTAAGAAAGGCTAGACCCTTTATATGGGATTTTTTGTTGTTTTTGAAGGAATTGAGGGGTGCGGAAAGACGACTCAGATAAAACTGCTGGGAGATTACTGCAGGCAGAAGGGGCTTAACTGTGTGGTAACCCGCGAACCCGGTGGTACACCCATTGGTGAAGAGATTAGAAAAATATTTCTTCACAGTGATAATGTTGATATCACTCACTTGACAGAACTTCTTCTGATTACTGCTTCAAGAGTTCAGCACCTGCATCAGATTATTCAGCCGGCTCTTGATAATAACAGTATCGTACTGTGCGACAGGTTTTTTGGTGCAACCCAGGCGTATCAGGGATATGCCGGAGATATTTCTCTTGAGCTTATTAATAAGAGTCATGCGCTTTTTCTTGAGAACATTATGCCGGAGATGACGATCCTTATGGACTGTCCGGTGGAGATCGGGATTAAAAGATCAAGGGAAAGAAACGTGCTTGACGGGAAAGAGAAGGAAGAGGGGCGGTTCGAAGATAAAGTGATGGCGTTTCACCGGAAAGTAAGACAGGGCTATCTGGAGATTGCGGCTGCGGATAAAGACCGGGTAAAAATTATTGATTCTTCCCAGCCGATTGAAAAGATTCACCGTGAGATATGTCTGCTGTTTGAAAACAGATTAAAAGAGAAGGGCTATGCCGTTTAAATCAATTTGCGGACATGCCGTGCCTCTGCGGATGCTGAAGAACATTCTTGCTTCGGAGAGGGTCCCCCATGCTTTTATGTTTTCTGGAATTGAAGGGATAGGCAAGAAAAAGGCGGCTGTTTCTTTTGTCAAGGCACTTAACTGTATGGAGGCAACAGACGATTTCTGTGATAGCTGTCTGTCCTGCAGCAAGATCGAAAGAATGATTCATCCGGATGTGTTCGTGATTGAGCCGGATGAAAAGAACATTATCAAAATAGATCAGGTCAGATTTATACAGCAGGAGATTGTTTATAAGCCGCTTGAAGGAAAAAAAAAGGTTGTTATCATTGACGATGCTGAAAAGCTTAATCAGCAGGCTGCGAACTGTCTATTAAAGACGCTGGAAGAGCCTGCTGATGACACGGTCATTATCCTGATTGTACAGGGTTCTGCCGGTATGCTGTCCACAATCGTGTCCAGGTGCCAGAAAATATCTTTTATGCCGCTTGGTGATGCTGAGATGTTTCGTCTGTTAAAGGAAAAGGGGACAGAGGGCGAGGCTGCAGAAAAGGTTGTTTCTCACGGACAGGGCAGTATAAAAAGAGCGCTATTTCTTCTGGAGAGTGATTTTTTATCAAAGCGTGCTGAAGTTACTCAGCATCTTTCCAGATTGTCAAAGGGGCACTTTGAAGCGGCTTTTGATATTGCAAAGCTGATCTATGATGATCCGGGCCGGGCGGCTCTTTTTGAGTTTTTGCAGACCTGGTACCGGGATATCCTTTTTATAAAAGAAGGACTTTCCGCTTCGCTTATTTGTAATCCGGATCTGCTTGAGGAAATGTCTTTGATGGCAGGAAGTGAAACAATGGAGGGGGTTCTGAAGAAAATAAAAAAGCTTCAGTGGTTTAACAACAATCCCGCCACAACCGTAAATATTGAAATGGGTCTTCAGAGCCTGTTTATACAGGGTATATAAATGGATAAAGATAATAAAAAAACAAATGAAAGCAGTACGCCTGAAACAAAAGAGATTAATCTTATTGATATTAAATTCAGGAAACAGCTGAGAAACATCAATGCAAATGCCGGGGATCTGGATCTTCGGGAAAATGACAGGGTGGTTATTGAAACAGAAATCGGTCCCATGCTTGCAACTGTAATTTCAATGGCAAGCTATAAATTTAATTTAAAGTGTAAAAACAGGGTTTTTCCAAAAGTGATGAGAAAAGCAGATGAGGATGATTTCAGGCAGGAAGAGCTGAATATCAGGATGGAACGGGAATATTCTCAGATCTGTCAGCAGAAAATCCGGAAATATGATCTTCCCATGAAACTTGTGGATGTGGAGATCATGCCTGACGGCAGCAAGGTTGTTTTTTATTTTGTATCTGAAAACAGAGTTGATTTCCGTTCGCTGGTTAAGGAGCTTGCCTCAGATTTAAGGACCCGAATAGAGATGAGACAGATCGGTGCACGCAGTGAAGCACAGAGGATCGGCGGTATCGGCTGCTGCGGCAGGGAGCTTTGCTGCACCACATTTTTACAGAAGTTCTGTCCGGTGACGGTTAAGATGACCAAAGAGCAGGGACTGCCCCTTGATCCTGAAAAGATATCAGGTGTATGCGGGCGTCTGATGTGCTGTCTGGCTTTTGAATATGAGACCTATGTGGAGCTTAAAAAGGGGCTTCCAAAGGTGGGTAAAAAAATAACGACGCCTCAGGGAGTGGGTAAGATCAAACAGATAAATATTGTTTCAAAGAAGATTTCTGTTGAACTTGAAGACGGTCTTTTCTATGAAATGAGTATAGAGGATTATAATCCTGAGATGCTGGTTAGGAAGAAATAGATTCTGACATGAATGAAGATACAAAAAATTCAATCCTAAATCTTCCTAATATGATTACGTTCTTTCGTATTGCCCTTGTTCCTGTACTTTTTCTCCTGCTTTTCTTTTCTCCGGGCAGACTGCAGAGTTTTTTTGCGGGACTTGTTTTTTCAGTCGCTTCAATTTCCGACTGTATCGATGGGTATCTGGCCCGCAGGATGAATCTGGTGACGCAGTTCGGGAAGTTCCTTGATCCTCTGGCAGATAAGCTTCTGGTCGGTGTGGCTCTTATTATGATGATACCGCTTGGACGAGTGCCATTATGGATAGTCGCCGTGATTTTGGGAAGAGAGGTCCTTGTTACCCTTTTGCGGGTTATTTCTTTAAAAAGGGATAATAATATAATTGAGGCCAGTATGACCGGAAAGTATAAGACCGGTTTTCAGATTGCTGCTATCATTCCGCTTCTTTTCCATTATGAATACAACCTGGGTCTTCAGTTTTTTGATTTTTCGGTTGATTTTCATCTGGTGGGTATGGCCTTTCTCTATGCAGCGCTGGTTCTTACCGTTTGGACAGGTGTTGATTATTTTTATAAATTTGTTAAAATATTTTCTAATTAATAGACTATTATTATAATAACGATACAGTTATTATTTTATATTTGACAAAAAATATTATATATATATAATTTAGGATTAATAGAGCGGGAATAACTCAGTGGTAGAGTGCAACCTTGCCAAGGTTGACGTCGCCGGTTCAAATCCGGTTTCCCGCTCCATTTTTTTTTGGCGACGTCGCCAAGTGGTAAGGCAGAGGCCTGCAAAGCCTTTATCACCGGTTCGAATCCGGTCGTCGCCTTCATTAAAAATAACCAAAAGGGCTATCCATTTCGGATAGCCCTTTTTTTAATCATTGATTATGAATTGATATTGCTGTATATTTTCAGCTGTTTAAAAGATATTATAACCATAATAACAGGGGGTGATGTCATGAAAATAATGGCTATTGTAGGGAGCCCGAGAAAAGGTTCCAATGTCGATATTCTTATCGACAGGGTCATTGAAGGGGCTAAAAGTAAAACAGATGTAGATGTTGAAAAGGTCTATATATATGAATCAGACATAAAATACTGTACCGGCTGCGGGGCGCATTCAATTCTGCAGGGTGCGAAAGACTGTCCGCTTGAAGATGATATGGCAGATATACTCAAACGCATGCAGAAAGCAGATGTCTTGATTTTCGGTTCTCCTAATCACGGACGTACGATATCTGCAGGGCTGACAAACTTTTTTTCCAGGATGATGCCGCTTTTAAAAATGCAGATTGAAAGAGATGAAAATGGCGAAATAATTCACGCCGAGACAAAGCCTTTGATTCGGGGAAAGAAAGCCGTTACGGTTATCAGTCAGGGTGATTTTGCTGCTTCTTCATCCGCGCTTCTTTTAATGGTGCTTGATGCGAATTTAAGAGATTTTCATTTAAGGAAGGTGGGCGAAGTTTTCAGTACCGGGAACCTTAAAAGGGGACAGGTAAAGGAAAAAGATGTTGATCTTAACCTTGCATTTGAAACCGGTGCAAGAATGGCAGTGATAAAATAGCATGGGGCATGGAACATAGAATAAGGGGTTTTTGTTTGAAGGTTTAATCCCTATGCGCTTACCGCCATGCGCTTTGCAGTCATTGTCTAATTTGCACAATCATAACGAGTCTAAATCATAAATACAAACCCAAAGGGTAAGGAGCAACCTGTCGTGAACAGGCCGCCTATTGTAAATATTGTGGGAAAGAAGGGTTCGGGTAAGACAGGTCTGGTAACCGGTCTGATCGGTTCGCTTTCTGAAAAAGGATATAATATAGCAGCGGTGCGTCATTCGCCGCATGACCATGATGTTGATACTGATGGAACAGATACGGATTTCTATAAAAAGGCCGGTGCAAAAGGAATTGCCCTTGTAACCGCCAAGGAGACAAATCTTTTTATTCCAACAGGCAGCTGGAATGAAAAGGTGGCAGTGCTGGAAAATTCGTTTTGTGATGCTGATCTGGTGGTCATGGAAGGCGGGAATAAAAACGGTGAATATAAGATAGAAATTGTTAAGGAAGGTGAAGACCTCCTTTGTAAAGAGGACAAAAGACTCATGGCAGTTGTGGGAAAGGGTATAAGCTGTGATGATCTCCCCTGCTTTTTAGTTAGTGACATTGAAGGTATCGCCGGTTTTATTGAAGAATCGTTTCTGGTGCCCATTATTTCTGCTGCTGTAATGGCGGGAGGTAAATCCAAACGTCTTGGGCAAAACAAAGCTCTGCTTCAGATAAGCAATAGTACGGTTGTCGAAAGAGTGCTGAACACAATATCTCCCTATGTGCAGAAGGTAAAGATAATCACCAACAGCCCGGAAGAATACAGTTATCTTGAGATTGAAACAGCAAAAGATATCAGGCCCGGATGCGGGCCCCTTTCCGGTATACACGCTGCCTTAAGCCTTACTCCTTCAGAATATGTACTGGTCTTGTCCTGTGATATCCCGCTTGTGGGTTCTGATCATATCAAGCTTCTGGTTTCTTCATGCAGGGGCCATGATATTACTATATTTAAACATAAGAACTTTGAGCCGCTTTGTGCGGTTTACCGGCGGTCCTGTCTTGATGCGCTTAATGAGCTGATCGATCATAATGAGTGCAGGATTATCGATCTTTTCCCGACTCTTGATGTAAAGGTTGTTCGGGTGGATAATGCGGAAATGTTTCGAAGTATTAATACAAAAGAAGATTATGATTTTATTGTAAGCAAACTTTCTAAATAGTTGTAAGATTATTTTAAGACAGCCTCCTAGGATATGCAGCTGTTAAGAATCCCGCCCAGACATTCACCTGGATTCAGATCTTCACTCAACGATAAATAGTTGTTTTTATTAACAAAGCCCATTCCTGGTTCATTGCCGAAGCCATTTAATTATGAGCATAAAAAAGAATGTTTACTCTGTGATTATAGATTCTCAGCCTGATTAAAATTTTAGTGTATAAAAAAGTGTAGATAAATTTAGAATTTTATACTATAACTCAATTATTTTCACTCAGGTTTAGGATATGTATTTAAATACTCCGGTAGCAGGACTTATCATTGAACAGTTAATTGGAAATCTGCTAGAGATTATTTTAGCTGTTGAAAAAATAATGGATTTAACTGTCTAAAAATATTAACAGGGAGGAATCTACATTATGCCGACTTTAGAAGAGCTATTGTTAAAGCTTGAAGAGCGTTTTATTTTGGGCGAAGTATCGGAAAAGGTCTATCTTGAGCTCCCCGATGGCCACTTGAAAATCCCCCACCTGTGGCCGGGTCAAAATCCCCCAC
>CAYLYF010000018.1:0-44882 GCA_964387595.1 uncultured Thermodesulfobacteriota bacterium
ATTCTTAAAAATTACCAAAATCCCTAAAAACAGACTAAAAAACGATGGTTAAATGTAAGAAAAGCAGTTGATTTGGTGTATCAATAATGGTACACTTAGCGAATGGTAAACCCCAAAAAAATATTATACGCACGTTTCTTTGCACAAGACTCAGGCGTTGAACCGGTCAGAGAATGGATAAAGTCACTGAATATCGATGCGAAGAAGGCTATAGGCGCGGACATCATGTCTGTTAAATTTGGTTGGCCTGTTGGTATGCCCACAGTTTAAGAACATTGGAGACGGGCTTTGGGAAATAAGATCGGATCTAAGAAATAAAATCGCACGGGTATTTTTCTGTATCGAAAAATCGGAAATGATTTTATTGCATGGAATAATAAAAAAAGACCAGAAGGCTCCAAAAAAAGATTTGGATCTGGCAAGAAAACGAATGAAAAAAATAGGTGGTGTAAAATGAAAAAGAAAAGAAATGTGGGTAGCTCGTTTGATGATTTTCTTGAAGAAGAAGGTATTTACCACGAAGTTGAGGCTGTTGACATTAAGAAATGTTTTGCTGCAGTAGTCAGTCAAAAAATGGAAAAGGAAAATATTTCTAAATCAAAAATGGCAGAAATGATGGAAACAAGCAGGTCGGCAGTAAATAGACTTCTTGATCCCGGTAATAATTCAATAACATTAAAGACAATGGAATGTGCTGCCAGAGCAATTGGCAAGAAGTTAAAGCTTGAGCTTGTATAACCATTTACGATTTGAAAGGTTTCCCATGAAAATCGGAAGAAATGAACCTTGCCCCTGCGGCAGTGGCAAAAAATACAAAAAGTGTTGTCTCAACAAACCTCGTGCGGAAGTCGCCCTCCCAGACTATGATGATTTTGAAATATCAACCGGTTTTACTGAAGAGACGGAACCGGCTTTAAATAACTTCGATTCTTCACCATATTCATTATCAAAGTTGTTTGAACCCGACAGCGATAATATGAAACGTTCAAAAGAATCAAGCCCCTCAGCTTACAAAGAATTGCTGAAGCGCTGGACTCCGTCAAAAGTACGGGCACTCTCAAACGATCAAATCATTGAAAAGCTCAAAAAGTCCGGAATCGACTTTTCAATCGAACAGTTTTTGAAAGACTGCCAAAAGAACCGCAACGCCTGGGATGTTTCTGATGTCTGGATTAAAGAACCCGTGCAAAAGACTTCGCTTGATTTTGAAGATTTTTCAGGCCTGGCCGCTTGTATTCTCTGGGAGCGCTTGTATACGGAGAGACCGTCTTTTGAAATGATCGACGACTTGATGCAAAAGGGGTATCTTTGCAACGATCAGGAATCAAGCGATATCTGGTGGAAGGTCTGGGGCCATATCCGAACGTTTTTGGGACCAGAAATACGATCAATCGAAAAAGCTGATTCTCTTTTTAAAGGCACCCAGTGCATATTCAACTGGCACCAGGATTTTGAAACAGCACTTTTAAACGCATCTTCGCAAAACGAGCGTTATGCGCATATTGGGATTCGGTATTATAATGAATTTGTTGATCAGTTTCCGCCGGATCACAAAAAACCGGACGATACCATGAAAGCTTTTCTGGGGGAAATGTATTGCCGAACTGGTGCACAGGAAAAGGGTGAAACAATTATCCGAGAGATTATCGCATCTCATCCTGAAGAGACCCTGGGCTATGCCCGTCTTGCAGAAGCTATGGAGTTAAGGGAAAAAAACGGATTCCCGCCGTCCTTGGAGGATCAGCTTAAGGTTTTGGAAGAGGCTCGGACATATCCGGTAGTGGATGGTGAAGATTACAGCCTGGATTGGAGAATTGAAGATGCAAGAAAAGCCCTCGGGAAATAGCATCAGGATTGGCAATTACAAAGAAAAATTGTACCCTGTGGCAGCCTGTACTCGATCTGGTACGGGCTTAAAGAAAACGGCAAACCAGAGTGAGTACCAGGTCTGCCTTTGACCGGAGTGTTTCGCGGAAGCCCCGCTCCTGTGGGCGGGGTCGAGCGATACAATCCAAGAAATCAATCTTAATTACCGGGATGCCCCGCCTTGCCCCGTAAACGGGATCTTCGTTAGGCGGGGAGCATCACTATTGTATATTTCGCCAACACTCGGCCACCCATTCCGGTAATACTCGGCCACCTATTCCGGTAATACTTGGCCACTTATCAAAATAAAAAAACGATGCTGGAAAATCGTCAAAGAATGTGAGAGAAAACAAAGGGGTCGCGGCTACACAGTTTACAGTTAGAAAAATATAGGATAGTTATGTCAAAAGGAAATCCGGGGACACAATACTAATTTTATTTGCAAGTTAATTTATTCACAACCATTCGTTTGAGTTCAGGGGCCCTATTTTGATTAGTTCTTAGTCGTTTATTAAAGGGTAAACGTAGACAAAATCAAGAGAGATGAGGCCAAAATTCAATCCAACTGTTCGTGACGGAAAACCAGAGAAATGCATCGTATGCGGAAATCAGCTGCATCATAAGAGTGAACATTATTGTTCAAAAAAATGTGCCGCAATAATTGAATCTGAGAGGGGGTGTGATGTCCCGGCATTTTTATCAAAATGGAAATTGCGAAAATATAAAGAATTTAAGGATCCGTTGTCCGTGGTTAGAAAAAAACGCGGCGGAAGACAAATGATTTATTAAAAGCAGGAATGCTCCAAAAACAACCATGTGTCATTTGTGGTAAACATTATGTGATTGCGCATCATGAAGATTATTCAAGGCCCAACGATGTGATTTGGCTTTGTGAGGAGCATCATACAAAATATCATGATGGAAAATTAGGTCTTTTCAAAAACAAACTATGGTGGAATCCTAAGCGACTTCTTCCCTGAAGTATGCGTAATGGGATGATACCCATAAAATATCAAGCACTTAAGTCGCAATTTGAAAAGAAATGAACGGTTGCGCCTGTGTTTGAGGCGATAAACGACATTATGAGGTAGCTACATGAGCTCAGCTTCGTTAAGACATTTTTTTATCTCAGATGATAATGAAATTTTTCGAATACCTAATACTAAATTTGAACGGCTGCTGAAAGGATCATCAGAGGAAAAGACCGAAAGGTTTGCGGGAAAGCGTGTACGCACTGCAGAAATAATAGTAAACCTTGAAAATCGAAAACCTACACAGGTTCTACGTGCCATTTATTATTATCTGCATTTCAATGAAAAGGGAATTCTCGATTATGACAGGTTTATGAATGATGGTGGCATAGTGGCAAATGCCGGAATCCCAAACATTTTTGCGGAAAAAGATCAGGGCAATCTTATAAATGCACAGCAAGAATTCGCCAAAAGACAACGTGATCATACCGTCTGGTGGAAGCCGAGTATACAGTTTGAGCGTAATATATTAGATGCTTCTATTGACGAGTTTAAGTGCAAACGGCTGTAATAGCGATTAACCAAATGAAGGGGGCCTTTGCCAGGCGCCGGTGGCAAATCTTGATGCTTATGGGAAAATTTCATAACAAGACGAATGCAGCTGACGTGATGGGGGCGCGAGGGAATCCGTAGAATTATTAGGTTTTTTTAATTACCTTTGCCCGCAGCTGACCGGCGGCGTTGGAAAATTGACATTATCCTGGGATTATGAAAAGTCATGAATAAAGGTAAAACTGAGCCAAAAATGTCTATGTTGCTTCTTGACGTTGCAGGGGATTTTATTGCAATGGGAAAGGGCATTGAAGAAAAACAGGAATACTTGAATTGTGCGGCAAGTTCCTGGAATATGGCTTGCTTGACGGAGAACGAGCAAAAACGAGCTATCAAAAAATATATTAAAGCTTATCGAAAACTAAATCCATCCTTCACAAAAGCTGATTTAAAACACGAAGAAGAAAATATTCGATTATTAATAAAGAAAAAAATAGAACTATATCCTGATGTTAACAAACAGATTGCAACCGTCACCATTAAAAAAATTAACGGACAAAATCATATTACAGTAGCCTCAATAAGAGAAAAATAAGCAATGTATTGCGCTTATTTCACGGCGGCGTACACAGAACCGTTATACTGGAGGAGGATATGATATCAGACAAAGTAAAAGCATATTGCAAAAATATTGAAGAATGGCCGGATATTTGGAAGTATGATCAGCCGGATGTCGCAGTCGGAAAAATTATTTTGCATTCTGCATATATTCCATTTATAGATTTTTTAATCTCAAAAAAGTTGGCGCAAAAACAAAAACAACAGTAAACAAAGCTACAGAAATTGAAAAAGCCTGTAATATAGGCATGGGCTGTGAAGAGTTTGATAAAAAAGTAAAGAGGCAGCTATTGAAGATCAAAGCTCAGCTTGATGATATCATTCAAAAAACAACCCCTTGTCATAATAGAAGTTGGCTAAAGGAAAAATAATGAGTCGTGAATTAATTGCTGTAATTAACAGCGATGATTCCATTAATCTTGAATGGAATGAATTACAAGAAAATATCACCAAAGATAAAGAGGACTTGCAAAATGAGATATTTGCCAGGATGCAAAAAGGTTTTGACGAGTTTCTGCTTTATCTTGGCTTTTGTAACAAAAACATTTCGCTTTCTGCGAGCCTTGATTTTTTCAGAACATTCTGTGGGCTTTTTTCTAATAAACTTATACAAACGCCAAACCTTGAATCTCTGAGAGAAAAAGTAGAAGTTTCTTTTTCAGAGAACGACAAGGTGTCTATATTAAATGATATTCCATTTATCACCGGGTCAGAACATATAAATGAAAACTTTATTGAAGGTTTATGGTTAACACTAAATAAAAAGTATCAGTCCGATATTAGTGTTTTCAAGGGAACGGTAGATAAATACATAAAACAGTACCGACCTGATGTGCATCTTGCAGGACGGATATATTTTCATCTTGTTGAAAGTAAAAAGGAGGAATATCCGTTTGCCTTTCTTGCAACGTACTCTACTGAAATATCAAGCGATGGCAAATCAAAGCATGTTCCTTTAAAACACGCTTTATCAAAATATGGTGAGGACAGCAAAAAACTTCTGGAGCTATTGTCTACGGTTCAGACAGCTTCTGAAAAGAGCGCTTTTATTGCGGATATTCTTGAATCTGGTGAAATATTTCATCCCCTTGCATGGGAATCTGGAGATGCTTTTACTTTTTTAAAGGAAATTTCTGTCTATGAAGATGCCGGCATTCTCTGCAGAATACCTGACTGGTGGAAGAATAAATCAGCAGGTCTTTCTCTAAATGTAAGTATTGGTAATAAACAGCCTTCATATCTGGGAATGGATTCAATTCTTGATTTTAAAGCAGAACTTTTAATCGGGGACATGAAAATATCAGAGTCCGAGATTCGCAGGCTTTTAAGAGAGACTGACGGACTTGCGTTTATAAAAGGAAAATGGGTAGAGGTCGATCATGAAAAGCTTAAAAAAACGATTGAAGCATTTGAAAAAGCAAAAGCTTTGATGGGTAGTAAAAATTTCAATCTGCGTGATGCAATGCGGTTTCAGCTTGACATGAAAGACCAGCTCAAAATTGATAATGAAGACATCTCTTCAAATATATCAAATGGTTCCTGGCTGGAATCCGTAATAAAAAAACTTAAAGATCCGGATTGTATTACGAATGTAAAACCTGATAAAGCTTTAAAAGCTGATCTTCGGGAATATCAGCAAAAAGGTCTTAACTGGCTTTCTTTTCTGGATTCATTGAAACTTGGGGCGTGTCTTGCAGACGATATGGGACTCGGCAAAACTGTTCAGATATTAGCTCATTTATGTTCTTTAAGGAAAACCCATAAAACCGCTAATTTGTTGATACTTCCTGCTTCACTGGTTGATAACTGGATCTGTGAAATTGAAAAGTTTCTGCCTTCATTAAAATACTATATAGCTCACCCCGGTTTGAAACAGAAGAATGTAACTATGATCAATGAAAATAGCCTTGATGAAATTAATAAATATGAAATTGTGATCACAACCTATTCATTAGCCGGAAGATATGCGTGGTTGAAAGAATATAGCTGGAATTATGTTATCCTTGACGAGGCGCAGGCCATTAAAAATCCAGGCACAAAGCAGACAAAGCAGATTAAAAAAATAAACGCCGCAAACCGTATTATTATGACCGGCACTCCCATTGAAAATAAGCTTGCTGACCTCTGGTCTCTTTTTGATTTCCTGAATCCCGGTCTTCTTGGCACGGCAAAAGAGTTTACTTCATTTACTAAAAGATTAAAGGATAATGTTCATGGGTATGGCAGGCTCAGAAATGTAGTAAACCCATATATTTTACGCAGATTAAAAACAGATAAAAAGGTTATTTCTGACCTTCCGGATAAAGTTGAGATGAAAACCTATGCGGAACTCAGTAAAAAACAGATTGTGCTTTATAAACAGTTTGTAAAGGAGCTTCAGATAAAACTCGAGCAGGAAGTTGAGGGTATTGGCCGTAAAGGTCTTATCCTGGGATCCATAATGAAGTTCAAGCAGCTTTGCAATCATAGTGACCACTATCTTGGGTCCGGTGATTATAATGAAAATGACAGTGGTAAGTTTAAACGTCTGAAAGAAATATGCGAAACCATACTTGAAAAAAGAGAACGGCTTCTGGTTTTTACTCAATTCAAAGAAATTACGGAACCCATTAAAGAGTACCTGACTTCAATTTTTAATAAAGAAGGCCTCATTTTAACCGGCAGTACTGCTGTTAAAAAAAGAAAAGAACTGATAAATGTTTTTCAGGGACATGATTATATTCCGTTTATGGTTCTGTCATTAAAAGCAGGCGGTACCGGTTTAAACCTGACTGCCGCAAATCATGTCATTCATTTTGACCGCTGGTGGAACCCGGCAGTTGAAAACCAGGCAACAGACCGGGTTTTCAGAATCGGTCAGAAAAAAAATGTCATTGTTCACAAATTTATTACAAAAGGCACCATTGAGGAAAAAATTGATGATATGCTCGAAGAAAAAAAGAAGCTGTCATCTGAAATTATCCAGAGTACCGGTGAGAACTGGATAACAGAAATGAAGAATGATGATCTTTTGAAAATGTTTACTCTTTCATTGTAGATCAAGGAAATAATTCATGTCATATTACAGCATGTGGCCGAAGTATGTTTCGGTCGGTGAAAAACGGGCTAAAGCAGCTAAAAAACTTGAGAAGCTCAGAAAGAAAAACAAGGATATAAGCCCGATCATTATTGAAGGGTCAAAACTTGTAAATACATGGTGGGGAAAGGCATGGAATAAAAACCTTGAATCTTATGCAGATTATTCCAATCGTATCGGCAGAGGCAGAAGCTATGTGCGTCATGGCGCAGTGCTTGATCTAAAAATAATCCCAGGGAAAGTTATCGCCCTTGTTCTGGGAAGCAGAAGTAAACCCTATGATCTTGAGATAGAAATTAAGCCAATCCCTAAGGCAAAATGGACTAAAATAAAAAAATCCTGTGCGGGTAAATTAGGGTCTGTAGCAAAACTGCTTGAGGGAAAGTTTCCAAAAGAATTACAGGAAATATTTACAGGGAAAGGAAGCGGTCTTTTTCCTTCACCCCGGGAAATCAGTTTTGACTGTAGTTGTCCTGACTGGGCAAGCATGTGCAAGCATATCGCCGCAGCTTTATATGGTATTGGAAGCCGTTTTGATGATGATCCATCCTTGTTTTTTACTCTTCGTAAAGTAGAAATGGATGAGCTTGTATCAGAAGTGGTAAAAGACAAATCAAAAAGTATGCTTTTAAAGGCTAAAAATAAATCTTCCAGGGTGATAGATGACTCAGATGTTTCCGGCATGTTTGGAATTGATATGGATGAAAAAGAAAAACAGGTTAAGAAAAAAACTGTGAAGCAGAAATCCTCTGCAAGGAAAAAGTAAAAACAAAAGAATTTATTTTTGTAAGTGCATTTCCTGCAAATAAAGGTTACGTAGAAAATATTCGAAGCAACAGCGCCTTTCTGGAAATAAAATTTGAAAAAGAGGAATTAAACATTTAAAAATAGTAGGAAAATTGTACTCTAAAGCATATAATATTCTACAAGATTTTGAATTACTGTAAAATTAATTCATGAAGTTTCTAATTGCTTGAAAATTATTAATTGAAAGAGTAGAGGAATATGACTATTGACTGGAACGCAGTAGAAAAAGAAGCAGTAAACCTGCTTTCTCAATATCTGCAGATAAATACGGTAAATCCTCCCGGTAATGAGACCGAAGGCGCAAAGTTTCTGCAGGAAATTTTAAAAACTGAAGGGATTTTGTCAGAGGTATATGAATCACAGCCCGGCAGGGGAAGTTTGATTACCCAGTATCTTGGCGATGGAAACTGTTCAGAGGTTATTCTGCTTCACCATATTGATGTTGTTCCGGTGGAGGAAAAAAACTGGAAGCATGATCCTTTCTCCGGGGAATTGATTGACGGGGAGATCTGGGGCAGGGGGGCGGTTGACTGTAAGTCTCTCGGCATTATGGAACTTATGGCTTTTATTCTTTTAAAGAGAGAGGGGCTTAATCCTGAAAAACATATTGTTTATGCGGCCACCGCAGATGAAGAGACCGGAGGCAGATGGGGGGTACCGTGGCTGATGGAACATCATCCTGAAAAGCTGAACACAAAATATGTGATCAATGAAGGGGTCGGGTTTGGACTGGAAACCGAAAAATGCAATCTTTACCTCTGTCAGGTCGCAGAGAAGGGTTCCTGCTGGATCAGAATAAATTTTACAGGCCGGCCGGGTCATGGCTCTCTTCCCAACGATCAAAACTGTGTTGTGGATATGGCAAAGGCGGTTGAGGCGGTTTCGAATATTTCTTTTCCGATGCAGGTGGTTTCTCCTGTGGATGATTTTATTAAAGGAATCGCTTCCGAACAAAATTACATGCCGGAAGAAGATTTTTTGGGGCTTCTTGACGAAAGCAGGAACAGCGGGGTGTTGAGTAATATAGGTGACAAGGCCATGAAGCAGATGATGTCAGCCGCTTTCAAACATACGGCAATACCGACGGTTGTACGGTCCGGTACCAAGACGAATGTTGTTCCGGGAGAGTGCTACTGTGAGGTGGACTGCAGGATCCTGCCCGGCACCACTGCAGAACAGGTGGTAAAAAAGATAGAGCAGGTTCTTAACGAAGCAGGCTGCAGGAATTTTACCATAGATTTTAAACAAATTCCTCAGGTCTTTGCATCTTCTGTCGACACGTTTTTATACCGCGCGATTGAAGACAGTTTTAAGGCGGTGGATCCAAAAGCAAAAGTTGTTCCCTTCATGTCACCCGGAGCTACGGACTCAAGATTTTTCAGAGAAAAAGGAATTCCCGCTTACGGGGTTCAGATAGAGTCTTCTATCGAGTCGGCGGAATTAGTGCATGGACACAATGAGCGGGTAAATGTGGACTTGTTTGTGAAGGGCATTAAAGTCCTTTATGATGTTTCAAAAAAGTTATGTGTCTGATCGAAAATGTTTCCCGCAACTGCCGTACCCTGGTGCGGATATTTGCGGCACGTATCTAAGAGAGTGATGTTCTACAGCATGCTGCGGGGTATCGCATTTTTTAAAAGAGGAGAGTTGATGGATAAACAGGAAATTAAACTGACAGCATATGCTGAAAAAGCCGGCTGAGCAGCCAAACTGAGTCCGGAGTTTCTGGACAATATACTTTGCGGTCTTAATCTGCAGAAGAATCCGAACCTTATTGTTGGTCTTGAATCACCTGATGATGCGGCTGTTTATAAGATAAATGATACGACAGCCATTGTACAAACCGTGGATTTTTTTACACCGATTGTTGATGACCCGTATCTTTTCGGCCAGATAGCTGCTGCAAACTCACTCAGTGATATTTATGCCATGGGGGCAGAGCCTGTTACTGCAATGAACATTGTCGGCTTCCCTTCCGACAAACTGGATCGTTCTGTTCTAAAAGAGATCCTTCGCGGCGGAACGGATAAAATGGCAGAGGCGGGAGTGTGCCTTGTGGGGGGTCACAGCATTGATGACCCTGAAATAAAATATGGTCTTTCTGTAACGGGACTTGTGCACCCGGATAAGGTCCTCACAAAAGCCGGCGCAAAATCAGGTGATGCCGTATTTATTACAAAACCTCTTGGCATGGGTATCATTTCAACAGCTTTAAAAGGCGGAGCCGCAAGTGAATCAGCCGTTCATAAGGCGGCAGCATCTATGGCTGAACTTAACAAGGCTGCCGGAGAGGCGGTGCGTGAAGTCGGAGTTCATGCCTGTACTGATATAACCGGATACGGTCTTATCGGTCATTCAATTGAAGTTGCCCGGGCAAGTCATAAGGCGATTGTTTTTTACGCTCTTTCAGTACCCTTCTTTGATGAGGCTTTAGAATATGCATCAGAAGGATTTGTGCCCGGAGGCGCTCATAATAACAGGAACTTTTACCAGACAAATGTTTCCTGCGAAGGTGATATCAGAACTGAAATGATGGATCTTTTTTATGATCCCCAGACATCGGGAGGGCTTCTTGTTGCCCTTGAAATGTCAAAAAAAGAATTGTTTATTAAAGTTTGCAGGGGAAAAGGGGTGAGTGCTGTTTGTGTCGGGGAAGTGATTGAAAAACCGGCAGGAAGTATAATTATAAAAGGGTAATCCCGGATTTTTTAAAAAAAGCATTTTTTTACAAAAGTATCGAATAAAATTATTGATGTTTCCTTGTGATAATTTTTATAATATGGTTTATTTGTAATATGATTGTTTTATAAACAACCCTGAAAAATTAAAATGGGAACTTATGGCAGATAAAATTCAAGGTATATTCAGTATTGAAAAGACCGCAAAGATAGGAACAGGTTCGACCGAAAAAAAGGTCAAACAGAAAATGTACTGTCAGGCCGTTGAGTTGGAGGACAACCAGATCGAGGTCCGCTATCTCGGCTCCAACGACGAACCTCTGGATGTTCCTGAACTGATATCCAAAAATGTTTTTGTCCATGATTTTGTTTTTCAGCCTTACTATCTTGAGCAGCGGAAGGCTGAAAAAGAGAAAAAGATTAGTAAAAACATTGCAAGTGCGGAAGAGCATGTTAACCGCAAAGAACTGCACAGCGCAGAGTATGAATATAAACTGGCATTGAGACTTGATGAAGAAAACCTGCGGGCAAATTTTGGTATCGGAAATGTCTATCTGAAGATGGGTGAGAAAGATAAGGCAAAAGATATTTTCGTAAAAATATCAAAAATTGATGCTATCTTTGAGCAGAAGAACAAACACTTTTTTAATGACTGTGCCATCCAGCTGCGAAAGCAGGAGCTGTATGCCGAGGCGGTTGATTACTATGATAAGGCCATAGGAATTTCCGAGGCAGATGAAAATCTTTATTTTAATCTTTCAAGGGCCTACTTTGAAAAAAATGACTTTGAAAGTGCCCGCGAAAAGATATTAAAGGCCCTGGAAATCAACGCTGATTTTTCAGAAGCCAAAGCATATCTGCATTATATTAATAGTCATAAAGGATCTGCCGGGACCGGGAAAAAACCATCTGATAATAAACCTGCAGAAGAATAATCCTCAGAGAATTAGCGCTTTAATTTTTTCCTTTTCAAGTCCGAAAGTCAAAATCTTTTTTATCTCTTTTTTATTCTTTAAAACGGTAACCGGAACTTTGCTTCCAGGGGTTGCGCTGCTATAGGCAGTACATATTGCCGCAGCGAATTCCAGGGTCTTTTCATCAGCGCCGCCGGGGATGATCACTGTTGGGCCCGGTATGTCATCCACGGTAAGAAGGATATCGTTTTTACTGCTTAAAGATTCAATCTTATTGTTATCTTTTTCATCCCTTCCAACGATTATTTTTACTTGGTCTTCTATGTAAAAATGTCTTCCGGCGGACAAAAGTTCAAGGTCTTGCCGGCTTGCATTCGGATTGTTTTCAAGAAGGTTTTTTAACCTTTTACTGAAGGCCGGGTCGGTCAGTTTGCATCCTCCTGCAGGTTCGGGATAGTCTGTTATGCCGAACTTTTTTGCCAGAGCAATTTGTGGTTTTCTGGATCTTCCCTTGATGTCAAGAAGCTTTGATTTGTCAATTAAGCCTTCCTCCTCCGGTTTTGTCGGGGGAAGCAGGCGGGCACTTAAGGGGCGCAGGATGTAATCTTTAAAGCCGGATGCCTTTGCAACGGTCTGTAAGGAATTTCTGTTCTGTGACATGGGCCTTTCACCCAGAACTTCTCCGGAAAAAATAAAATCCGCATTAAGTTCTTTCATCATCTCTCCGGCAAAATTAAACATAAGCGCATGACAGTCGATGCAGGGGTTCATGTTTTTGCCGTATCCGTGAGGCGGGTCTTTAAGCATTTTGAAATGTTTATCCGTAATATCAATAATATGGAGATTCGCCTCTGTGTGCCGGATATGTTTTTGTGCTGTTTCAGGGCCGAAAAAGGGGCTGATAAAAGAAACGGCCTCAACTTTTATGTTTTGCTGTTCAATTACTTTTACAGCCAGGATACTGTCCAGTCCTCCTGAAAAAAGTGCTATTCCTGTAGTCATGGATTATCTCTCTTGTGATGTCATTTTTTTAAAGATCAGGGGTAATCTTGATGAATTGTTTAATTTTAGCCGAAAACATCCTGTTTTTTTAATTGTATTGACTGTTTAAGACCAATCTGTTAACTTATTATATTGTAGGTGAAGTAACGATAGCCGTAAACAGAAGATAATATATTAAATCAATATAAATTACAATACCGGAGGAAAAACGCAAATGGCAAGAATTACAGTTGAAGACTGCCTTAAAAACGTTGATAACAGATTTATTCTTGTACATATGGCAAATAAAAGAACAAGGCAGCTTATTAAAGGGGTTAAGCCGCTCGTTGATGCAGAAGACAACAGGGAAGTTGTAAAATCACTTAGAGAAGTCGCCGCTCTGAAGGTGAATCTGGATGAAGAGACCAATGTGGCTTTAAGAAAAGGCGGTTATATGACCGTTGTTGAAGAATAGATCCGGTTATCTTTTTTCCGTTTTTCTGAAAAATTTTTTAAGGGAAACTAAATCAAACGCTTTATTTAAAAAGCCGTTAATCTTTAGTTCCCTTATTTTTTTTCTGTCAAGGGCCTGTCCGCTCATCAGATAGAACTTTCCTTTGAATCTTTTTTCCTTCAATAATAGAAAAAATTCAATTCCATTCATCTCCGGCATGTCATAATCGCTAAGTATGATGCCGTAATCTTTTGATCATCTTCAGCAATAAGGATTTTTTCAGATATTTCTTTCATGGTGAATTATGCCTTTTGAATGCGAATAAGCGTAAAAAATCGATAAAATAATTATTTTTATTGTTATAATAGGCGGAAAAAAATAAAATTTTACAGAAACAAACATATAATAACGAAAATAAATAAATATTTTTTTGAGAACTTCCTGAAAAAAATACAGATAAAGACAAGATCCATGGAAATATTGAAATTACGTGCTTGACACAAAATAGCCTGCTTTATAAGATGAAAAACATTAATTTTAGTTTTTAAACTTTTGAATTCCGGAAGGATGGAATAATGGTAAAAGAAGACATTTTAAGATTTTTTGAAGAATCGTCCCGCGTTATTTTGCAAAGCGGTGAAAAAAATTCAGTGATCATTGCCAATATTGTTCAGGAGATCATAAAATGCTTTGAAAATGGAAATAAACTTTTGATTTTTGGAAATGGCGGAAGTGCTTCCCAGTCCCAGCATTTTGCAGCCGAAATAGTTAACAAGTTCAAGACCTATCGAAAAGCACTTCCTGCGATCGCACTTACCACGGATACATCGGTTCTCACCAGCATTTCAAATGACCTTGATTATGATGCAATATTTTCCCGTCAGGTTGAAGGTCTTGGCCAAAAAGGGGATATTGTATGGGGTTTAAGTACCAGCGGTTCATCGGCGAATGTGATTAACGCTTTTGAGTCGGCTAAGAAAGCAGGGCTTATGACAATCGCTTTTGCCGGGGAAGAGGGATCAACGCTTGAATCGTTTTCTGATATTTGTCTTACTGTTCCTTCAAAAGATACGCCAAACATTCAGGAGGTACATCTCTGTGCCGGTCATGTAATCTGTGATCTTATTGAAAAGCATTATCTGGAAAAGGAATAATAAAGAAGATGGCACGTAAAATAAAGATCTCAGCAGGGCCAGTTGAAGTGTCCGCCCGTATTTATGATACCGTTACCGCAGATAAAATATGGGAATCACTGCCTTTTGAAGAAGATGTAAATATCTGGGGCAATGAGATATATTTTTCCATTCCGGTACAGGCCGGTATTGAAAAAGATGCCCGGGAAGTTGTTTTAAACGGAGATCTTGGTTACTGGCCCACAGGTGAGGTCTTTTGTATATTCTTCGGCCCGACTCCCATCAGCAGGGAGGGTGAGATAAGACCGGCGAGTGCTGTAAATGTGTTCGGCAGAATCGAAGAGGATACCTCTGTATTAAGCAAGGTTCTTTCCGGAAACAAGCTTATTGTTGAAAAGGCAGGAGAATGAGCAGATTTAACAGAGGGTTTATTGTCTTTCTTGCCACAGGTGCCTACAGCGGTTTTTTTCCTTTCATGCCCGGAACCGTGGGAACAGTTGTGGGTGTTATCCTTTTTATAATACTTTCATCCTTAAGTCTTCCCGTTTATGTTCTGACCACATTAGCAATTATTGCTCTTTCTGTCTGGGTTTCAGAAAGAGCTGAAAAAATATTTAAAAAGGAAGATGCTTCAGAGATCGTTATCGATGAGATCGCGGGTTTTCTCGTTACCATGGCTTTTCTGCCCAAGGACTGGAGGTATATTGCAGCAGGTTTTGTGCTGTTTAGAGTTTTTGATATTTTTAAGCCGTATCCGGCAAACCGGATAAATGATAATGTGCATGGCGGGGTCGGGGTGGTTTTTGATGATATTGTTGCCGGGATTTATGCGAACCTGGTGCTTCAGGCGGTAAGAATAATTGCATAAACCAGGGCATAGAGCATAGTGTATTCACTAAGGCAGTTTCTGTTTTACTATAGCCTCGGGACAGCTGGGCTGCCGTTTGAACGGTTTTAACGGATAAACATGAAATTTCAAATTAAAAATCTCAAATGAAACTCAAAAACACCAATGCCAAACTCATTTATCCTTTTTGCGCTTTTCTTTTTTGGCATTCATTTGTCATTTGAACTTTGGCTTTTGACATTAGATTGAATTTGACCAGCCGTCACTTAAAACATATGGCTACACGTTATAAAAATGCTCTAAAATACGGAATTGCGAATGTGGATTGCGGAATGTTACGAATTTTCCATGGACGGCTGACAACAAGTCCTGAGAAAAACCGAAGGGCGAACCACGGACAAGGAACAAATTTTTAACGGGTTAAAAAGTATGATTGAAATAATTACCATCGGTGATGAACTTATCTCCGGAAGAACTGCGGATGAGAATGCCAGGTTCCTTGGAGAGGCGCTTTATTTAAGAGGGTTTTCCGTTTCTAAAATAACAACTGTCGGAGATGGGCGGGGTGATATTTCCGGAGCTTTAAAGAATCTAAAGTATGATACAAGGTTCATAATAGTTACCGGCGGGCGGGGTCCCACTGAAGATGATAAGACTTCTGAAGCTGCGGCTTTTTGTTTTGGGAAAAAACTTATCTTAAACCCGGAGGCTTTTCAAATGATGGAGAAGCTTCTTGGAAAAGCAAACAGAAAGGTAAGTGAGGTTAATAAAAAACAGGCTGTTCTTCCCGAAGGGTGTACGGTTATTCCTAACCCCGCAGGGACTGCATGCGGTTTTCTCATAAAAGAGGGTAGTAAACATTTTATTTTTCTTCCCGGAGTTCCAGCTGAAGTCAGAGCGATGTCAAACAGCTTTCTTCTTTCATATCTTGAAAAAGAAAGCGGAAATAAAAATGTTATCCTTTCAAAAACGCTGAAAGTATTCGGGCTGTGGGAGTCTATGCTGCAGGAAAAACTTGCGGGTATTCTGCCGGATGATGGTTTGGTCAGTCTGGCGTATTACCCGAGTCTTTTTGAAATAAGTCTGAAATTAATAGCTAAAGGAACGGACCGGAAAAAAGTTGAAACAGCGCTTGAAAAAGCGGTTGAGACTGTTGATGCACGAATCGGTCAATATGTTTATTCTACAAATGGGGAGTTATTAGAGGAAGTTACGGGGCGGGTGTTAATTGAAAAGGGAGCTACGGTTGCAGTTGCCGAGTCCTGTACCGGCGGGCTTATTTCACACCGGCTGACAAATATTTCGGGCAGCTCCGGATATCTCGAGAGATCCTTTGTGGTTTACAGCAATAAAGCAAAGGACGAGATTCTTGAAGTGCCTGCAGATGTCTTGAAAGATCATGGCGCAGTGAGTGAACCTGTGGCAAAGCTCATGGCGGAGGGGGTCCGAAAGGTTTCAGGTACGACCTTTGGACTTGCTGTTACCGGAATAGCAGGACCTGCCGGCGGAACCGCTGAAAAGCCGGTTGGAACCGTTTATATTGCTGTTGCCTCGGAAGAAAAAACTGAGGTTAAAAAACATGGATTTTTCTTTAACAACCGTGAACGAATAAAGCTCATCACTTCGCAGATGGCCCTTGATTATTTAAGAAAGACGGTGCTGGGGATATCGATCCGGTAGCCGAGTGCGGCGTTTGGATTGTGGGTAGTTTAATAAAGCCTTGCCGAAGGGGGTGTTGAAAGTGCCTAAAGTACTTAAAGTGCCTGAAGGATTTGAAGGCCAGCGGATTTTTTATATTTAAAAATTATTTTTAAAATCTTTTGACCGTATATGTCAAAACGCTTTTCTATAATAGGTCTTAAAACAGGAGAAAACCCGTCCCGGTTCAGGCTGGATTGACAAAAAACAGCTCCTGTGGTACCTGTAATCATTTGTCTAAAGAGGCTTTGAATGGAACGCAGCCGTACTTTTATAGCGCTTGAGATCAAAGAAGATTTGAAAAAAAGACTTGCCGCAGTCCAGCAGAAAATAGGGACACAAACAGGCGGCATAAAATGGGTCAAGCCTGATAACATGCATCTCACCCTTAAGTTCCTGGGGCTTACCCCTGAAGATAAAATAGGTGAGATCTCTGATATTCTTGAAAATACAGCAGGCGGCTTAAATAGTTTTGCTGTTTCTGTCTCAGGCTTTGGCGCTTTTCCAAGCAGAAACAATCCAAAGGTTATCTGGGCAGGACTAAAAGCAGATGAGGCTCTTATAAAACTTCAAAAGAAGATAGAGATATCGCTTGAGCCCCTTGGCTTTTCCAGAGAAAAACGTCCTTTTTCACCGCATCTTACTATCGGCAGGGTGAGAGACGGTAGCGCAAAGAAGAAGTTAAAGGATGCTTTTGAGAATATTCAGGCAGATCTTGACAGTTTTGAAGTAAAAAAAATAACTTTTTATAAAAGTGATCTTATGCCGGAGGGTCCGGTCTATACAGTACTAAAAAGCATTCAACTTTCAAATAGCATATAGGCGGAGGGAAAGACATGGCGAAAGAAGAAAATAAAGATAAAGATAAAGCAATTGAGATGGCAGTCAGCCAGATAGAAAAACAGTTTGGTAAGGGGGCGATAATGCGTCTGGGTGATGATGGACTGTCTCCGGATGAAGTGCCTTCTATCCCCACCGGTGCCTTAAGCCTTGACATTGCGCTGGGGGTTGGCGGAATACCCAGAGGAAGGGTTATTGAAATATACGGACCCGAGTCTTCAGGAAAGACCACTCTTTCTCTTCATATTGTTGCGGAAGCACAAAAGATGGGCGGGGTTGCTGCCTTTATTGATGCAGAACATGCTCTTGATGTTGCCTATGCAAAAAATCTTGGTGTGAAAACCGATGAGCTTTTAATCTCCCAGCCTGACAACGGAGAGCAGGCTCTTGAGATAACGGAGATGCTTGTAAGAAGCGGAGGCATTGATGTCCTGGTCATTGATTCCGTGGCAGCTCTTGTTCCCCGCGCAGAGATCGAAGGTGACATGGGTGATTCTCATATGGGGCTGCAGGCGCGGCTGATGTCACAGGCTTTAAGAAAGCTCACGTCTGCCATAAGCCGGTCAAAAACCGCTGTTATATTTATAAATCAGATCCGGATGAAGATTGGGGTAATGTTCGGAAATCCCGAGACCACGACAGGCGGAAATGCGCTTAAATTTTATTCTACGGTCCGCATGGATATTAGAAGGATCGGACAGATCAAGGATGGCGATAAGATCCTGGGTAACAGGACAAGGGTCAAAGTGGTTAAAAACAAGATGGCGCCGCCATTTAGACAGGTTGAATTTGATATCATGTTTGGTCTGGGGATATCAAAAGAAGGAGACCTTATTGATATAGGCGTTGAAGAAGGGATCCTTGAAAAGAGCGGTTCATGGTATTCTTATAAGAGTGACCGGCTTGGACAGGGACGTGAAAATGTGAAAACGTTTTTAAAGGAGCATCCGGAAATGCTTCAGGAGATCGAGACCGCTGTTTTGGAAAAAGCAGGTTTTAAGAAATCTGAAAATGCGGCTGAAAAAGAGATTTAGGCCGGATGGAAAGGGATGAGTCTTTTGAAAAAGTTTTAAGCACTGCATATGCTTTTCTTGCACGCCGTTCCCACGGCACGAAAGAGCTTGAGGGAAAACTTTTGGTTAAGGGTTTTGAGACCGGTCTTGTAAAAAATATTATTGAGGTGCTTTTAAAAAGAGGTCTGCTTGATGATTATGATGTAGCTTACCGGTGGGCACAGTCCAGGATAAGAGACCGATGCTGGGGCAGTGCAAAGGTCTATGGTTTCCTAAGAGAAAAGGGGATTAACGGAGAGATCATAGACCGGGTTCAGGAAGCGGTCTGGGAGGAGTTCAGCGAAACGGATATTGCCCAAAAGGCTGTTGACAAACGGTTTTCCGCTTTAAGCCGGCCTGTCCGGTCAAAGGTCTTGTCGTTTTTAAGATCACGGGGGTTTTCCGCAAGCGTGATATACCGTCTGGTCAATAGTGATGATGAAAACTAAAAGTGTCTAAAGTACTTGAAGTGAGCTAAAGTATTTAAAGTGCCTGGGACAGAATAGTTTTTAATTTTAAGTACTTCAAATACTTCAAATACTTTAAATACTTGAAGGGTGTCTAAAGTAATTAAAAAGGTTATGAAACACGGATTTTGAGATAATCTATACTTACTAAACTTTATGATGGTCAGGATATGAAAACAGCAGCTGAAATAAGAAACGGGTTTCTGGAATATTTTGAGTCAAAAGGTCACACCATTGTAGACAGCGCGGCCCTTGTTCCTCTGAACGATCCAACCCTTCTTTTTACCAATGCGGGTATGGTCCAGTTTAAGGGTGTTTTTCTCGGTGAGGAAAAGAGAGGTTTTTCCCGTGCAACTTCTTCTCAGAAATGTGTGCGGGCCGGCGGGAAACATAATGATCTTGAAAATGTCGGGCGTACTGCCCGTCATCATACTTTTTTTGAGATGCTGGGAAATTTTTCATTCGGTGACTATTTTAAGGAAGATGCTATTAAAATGGGGTGGGAGTTTCTTACGGGTATCCTGAAAATATCTCCTGACAGACTTTGGGTAACCGTGTTTTTAGATGATGATGAGGCCTACGATATCTGGAAAGATACGGTGAAGGTTTCTCCCGACCGGATTGTAAGACTGGGAGAAAAGGATAATTTCTGGTCAATGGGAGAAACCGGTCCCTGTGGTCCGTGCTCCGAGATACTGATTGATCAGGGGGAAGAATTTAAATGCAGTGATCCGGAATGTAAAGTGGGCTGTGATTGTGATCGGTATCTTGAACTGTGGAACCTTGTTTTTATGCAATTTGACCGGGACAAGGATGGTAAGAAGACGCCTCTTCCAAGACCGAGTATAGATACCGGTATGGGGCTTGAAAGAGTTGCCGCTGTTTTGCAGAATAAAAAAAGCAATTATGATTCTGACCTGTTCGAGCCGCTTATCCGCTTTGTGGAAAAAGTCTCCGGTATTGAGTACGGTGCAGATTCCGAACATGACACCTCCATAAGGGTAATCGCTGATCACAGCAGGGCAACAGCTTTTCTGATTGCTGATGGGGTCCTTCCGTCAAATGAAGGCAGGGGATATGTGCTGAGGAGAATAATGAGAAGAGCTGCCCGGAGAGGGAAACTTCTGGGCCTGGAAAAACCGTTTCTCCATGATGCGGTTGAAGTTCTGGCCGATCAGATGAAGGATATCTACCCGGAACTTAATCGTTCTCTGGATTACATTAAAAAGGTCGTTTTTAATGAGGAAAAAGCATTTTCATCGACCCTTAAGGCCGGACTTGAGATTCTTGAAGAAGCGGTTGATAAAATCAAAAAAGAAAAACAGACGGTCATAAACGGAGATATTGTTTTTAAACTTTATGATACATTTGGTTTTCCGGTTGACCTGACAAATGATATCGTGCGGGAGCACGATATCTCAGTAGACATCGCCGGTTTCGAGAAAGAAATGGAACAGCAGAAAAAAAGGGCACGCAAGGCCTGGAAGGGTTCCGGGGATGACAAGGTCGCCAATATATATAATGAGGTTCTTCCAGCAAGTATCCCGATTGATTTTACCGGTTATGATGAAGATGAAAGCAGCTCCGAAGTCATAAATATGATTGTTGACAATTCTCTTGTTAACGAAGCATTAAAAGGGACTGAGGTTCAGATCGTTTCAGGAGAAACACCCTTCTACGGAGAGTCCGGCGGACAGGTCGGTGATCAAGGTGTGATAACGGGTAATGGATTTACAATTAAGGTCACTGATACCTTAAAACCGGTGCCCGGTCTGACCGTTCACAAGGGGGCAGTCGTAGAAGGAAAGGTTCATAAGGGTGACAGTGTTACCTTGAGTGTTGATGTCCCAAGGCGCAGGGCAATCGCAAACAATCATACGGCAACCCATATTCTTCAGGCCTCATTAATAAAAGTTCTGGGAAATCATGTTAAACAGTCGGGCTCACTGGTAACGCCGGATCGTCTGCGTTTTGACTTTACTCATTTTGAATCCATAAAAAAACAGGACTTAAGAACGGTTGAAGACCTGGTGAATGAACATATCCGTAAAAACATCACCCTTGAGGTAAAGGAGCTGCCTGTTAAGGACGCCATGAAAATGGGTGCAACGGCTCTTTTTGGTGAAAAGTACGGAGATAAGGTGAGGGTGGTTGATATCCCTGAGTACAGTATGGAGCTCTGCGGTGGCAGCCATGTCTCTTGCACCGGTGAGATCGGTCTGTTCAAGATTGTAAGTGAGGGTGCGGTGGCTGCAGGCGTGAGACGGATCGAAGCGGTCACCGGGAACACGGCAATTGACTTTATCCGGAAGGAAGAAGATATTCTTTCAAGCCTTTCGGATCTGCTTAAGACAGAGCCGAGGATGCTGGTGGACCGGGTTGGGCGTATCCTGTCTGATAGTCGGGGGATGGAGAAAGAGATCGAGAAGTTCAAGGGACAGGCGATTTCAAAGCAGGCGGATTCTATCCTTGATAAAAAAGAAGAGATATTTGGATATTGTGTAATATCATCCCGGATTGATCCGATAAACCCGAAAGCCATGCGGGATTACGGGGACAAACTGCGGGATAAGATGGATATGAACAGTATTATTTTGCTGGGAACAGAATTTGAAGGTAAGGCACACCTTTTGGCTATGGTGAAAAAAGATAAGAAGGATAAGGTTTCTGCCGGAACCATGATCAAGGAGATTGCGCCGATTGTTGGCGGTAGAGGTGGCGGGAGGCCGGATATGGCACAGGCCGGCGGCAGTGAACCGCAAAAGATTGATGAAGCCCTTGGAAAAGCCTGTGAGTTAATTGAAAAACTCAGCAGGGAAGAGAGTTAAAAGAAAAGCCACTTATTCTTTTTGCTTTTATCCTCTTTTTCATTTTTATCTTTTTCCTCAGATTTTTCTTTTTGAACAGGCGTTTGTCCGGTTAGAGCTCTTGCCCTGGCAGTATATTCGCTTTCAGGATATTTGTTAGTCAGCAGCTCAACTATTTTGGTGCAGCGCCGGGTGTTTCCGGATTCAAAGTCAGCCTGGGCAATATGATAATATATTTTTGACTTGTCAATGGCTTTTGGATATTGCTTTAATACTTTGGTGAAACGTTCAGTGGCGCCTTTATACTTTTTGTTTGTAAGATAGAACTGTCCAACAAGAAATTCATGTTCAGCAATCTGTTTTTTAGCTTCAGACATTTTGCACATTGCTTTTCCGGTGTATGGGCTTTCGGGGTAAAGTTCTATAAGTGACTGGAAATACTCAACGGCTTCGAGTGCTGCTGTCTGGTCTCTGTCCGTTGAAAGTAATTGCTCAAAGTGACAGATGCCCGTCATATATATGCTGTAGGGCACGTTTGGATTATTCGGATGGAGACGCTTGAAATTATCATAATAATGAATTGCCAGTTCGAGTTCATCCTGAAGAAAATGGCAGTCGCCCAGACGCAGTTCAGCAATAGTTGCATAAGGGCTAACGGGAAATTTTTCTTTTAACTCTTCAAAAGAGGGCGCAGCCTCAAAGTAGTTTCTGGCGTTAAACATTTTTAGTGCTTTATTGTAGTGCTGCTCAGCTTTGCCTTTAACTTTTTCTTTTTTTGTTTGCGGAGAAGTAGAGCATGAAACGAGGCAGGCGAGTACGACGAAAAGTGCTATAATAGTCTGTTTTTTCATGGGTATGTCCGTAATTGATATTAAACTGTTAATCGGTTATAGTTGCTAATATGTTTTTGATAGTGCCACGAATATGTGTGATTTGTCAAGGAGATGTGGCGGCCTTGTGAAAAGCGATATTTCTTAGGTGATATCACGGCGTGATTTTTAAAGAAAGGGTTTTTTTATGCAAAATTTAACAGCAGTCATACTTGCTGCGGGTATGGGTACCCGGATGAAATCAGATCTGGTTAAAGTCCTTCATCCCGTGGCAGGTGCTCCCATGCTTTTCTATCCTTTAAAAGCCGCAAAAGAGATCGGATGCAGCAGAATAATTATTGTCGCAGGTCACCAGAAGGATAAGGTCGAGTCTGCGTTTAAAGATGAGAATGTCCTGTTTGCATACCAGGAGGAGCCGCTGGGTTCCGGGCATGCTGTTATGGTTGCAGAATGCTGCTTTGATGATCTGGATGGAGATGTTCTTATCCTGTGCGGTGATGTTCCGCTTGTTAATTCCTCAAGCCTTGAAAAGTTTTTAACGCTTCATGAAAAAAACGATTCTGTTGTCAGTGTACTTTCCATTGTGCTTGATGAGCCTTTTGGCTACGGCAGGATCATCAGAGGTGAAAATGGGGAGTTTACCGGTATTGTGGAAGAAAAGGACGCAACAGACAAGCAGAGAAAGATCTCAGAAATAAACACGGGTATCTACTGCTGTAAAGCCTCTTTTCTTTTTGACGCGCTTAAAAATATTGGAACTGATAACAAGCAGGGTGAGTATTATCTTCCGGATATTATCTCAATTGCTGCGGGCTTCGGAAAAAAAGTTCAGGCAGTAAAAACAGATGATCCCATGGAAGTTAAAGGCGTAAATGACCGGATTGACCTTTCAGAGGTTGAAAAGGAGATGAGAAGGCGGATAAACTTATACCATATGGCGGAAGGGGTTACCCTCATGGATTCTTGCTCAACCTTGATTGATGCCGGCGTAACTATCGGTAGAGATACGGTTGTTTATCCGAACAATATTATCAAGGGAAAATCTTCAATCGGTTCGGGGACCCTTGTGGAATCGAATTCTGTGATTACGGACTCTAATATTGGAAATAATGTGCACATTAAACCGTCATGTGTCATTCAGGAAGCTTCTGTTAAAAATAATGCTGCTGTCGGTCCATTTGCTCATCTTAGGCCGCAGGCGGTTATTGGTGAGGATGCCAGAGTCGGCAATTATGTGGAAGTGAAAAAATCAACAATCGGCAAAGGTTCAAAAGCCAGTCACCTGACATATATCGGGGACGCAACAATTGGTGATGGTGTGAATGTTGGGGCCGGAACGATTACCTGCAATTATGACGGAAAGAACAAACATCAGACAATTATCGAAGACGGTGTTTTTATAGGCAGTAACACAGCTCTGGTCGCACCTGTTAAGATCGGGAAAAACGCTCTGATCGGCGCGGGTTCCACCATTACAAAAGACATTCCGGATAATGCACTTGGGGTGACCCGGGTCAGGCAGGTCAACTACAATAATTATTTCAGGGCCGGTTCAAAAAAAGACACTGACAAAAAATAAGAAGAATGCAGCGCAGCACCAAGTTGCCCCGGTTTGCCGGGGGGGGATAATAATTATATAAACATTTTTCAGGGGAATTCCTTATGTGCGGTATCGTCGGCTATACGGGTGTAAAAAAACCCAGAGATATCCTGGTGGAGGGCCTTAAGCGTCTGGAGTACAGAGGTTATGATTCTGCAGGTGTTGCAATATTTGATAATGAAAAAATAAGGGTATGCCGGTGTGAAGGTAAAATAGCTGATTTGGAAAAGGTCCTTGTCGGAGAAACGTTTGACGGAAAAACCGGAATAGGGCATACCCGCTGGGCAACGCACGGCAGGCCGTCTGAAGCAAATGCCCATCCCCATCTTTATGAAGGTATTGCCGTTGTCCATAATGGTATTATTGAAAACTATGTTGAACTGAAAAAAATGCTTAAAGATGAGGGGGGAATATTTTCCTCGGAAACTGACAGTGAGGTTCTAGCCCATCTTTTTGTCCGGTTCTTAAAAAAGGGACGTTCTTTTGAAGACGCGGTAAGAGAAGGGCTTGCCATGGTCAGAGGGTCTTATGCTGTGGCTGCTATTTTAGAATCCGAGCCAAAAAGGCTTGTTGCCGCAAGAAATGAGAGTCCGCTTATCCTGGGACTTGGGAAAAATGAAAATTTTGTTGCCTCTGACATTCCCGCAATTCTTTCTCACACCCGGGATATGGTTTTTTTAAATGATGGTGAGATGGCTATTCTTACCGCGGAACGTGTTGAAATAAAAACCCTCGAAGGCCGCCCGGTTGAGAGAGCGTCGACGCATATTACCTGGGATCCGATGATGGCGGAAAAGGACGGTTATAAACATTTTATGCTGAAAGAGATATTTGAACAGCCCCGCGCAATCATTGATACGTTGCGGGGCCGAATTTCAGAGGATACCTGCGATGTGTTTCTTGACGGGGTAAGTCTTGAGCCGGATGAAATAAAAAATATTAATAAGGTTTGTTTTATTGCCTGCGGAACATCCTACTATGCAGGCCTCGTGGGAAAATTCATGCTTGAGGACATGGGCCGGATACCGGCTGAAGTTGACCTTGCTTCCGAGTTCAGGTATCGCGATCCGTTGGTGGATGATAAAACGCTTATCGTCCTTATTTCACAGTCCGGCGAAACCGCAGATACCCTGGCGGCGATGCGGGAGGGAAGGAAAAAAGGAGCAAAACTTCTTTGTATCTGTAATGTTGTGGAAAGCTCACTTGCGCGGGACTGTGATCATGTCCTTTATACGCATGCCGGGCCGGAAATCGGAGTGGCATCAACCAAGGCGTTTACCAGTCAGATCGTAGCGATTTTTCTTTTGTCGTTTTATCTCGGAAGAAAAAAAAATAATTTAAATAATGAAAGAGCAAAAGATCTGCTTTTAAATCTTGTAAAATTGCCGCGGCTTATTGAAAAAGTACTGGACCTGGAGCCCGCAATTAAAGAGGTTGCGGAAAAATTTGCTGATGCCAGAGATTTTCTTTATCTGGGCAGGGGGATTAATTATCCCATAGCGCTTGAGGGCGCGTTAAAGCTGAAAGAGATTTCCTATATCCATGCTGAAGGTTATCCTGCCGGTGAGATGAAACATGGTCCCATAGCGCTTATTGATGAGGACATGCCGGTTGTTACGCTTGTTCCGGGTGATCGTGTGTATGAAAAAATAGTCAGTAATATCGAGCAGGTAAAGGCACGCAAGGGAAGAGTTATTGCTGTTGCGATAGAAGGTGACCAGGAGATAGCAAAAAAAGCGGATTATGTGATCTATATACCGGATGCAGATCCGGTTTTAATGCCGATTGTCATGGTTGTCCCGCTTCAGCTTTTTGCCTATCAGGTGGCAGTTTTTAAAGGAACGGATGTTGACCAGCCGAGAAATCTGGCGAAAAGTGTAACGGTTGAATAATTATTGTTTTAATAGATGTCATTTTGTGTTTAATCTCTAATGCTGATTGTTGAAAAATATGAAAACTTACTTAAGAATTATTAATTATTCAAAGCCTTACATAAGATACTTTGTGGGAGCTGTTTTCTGCATGCTAATCCTTGCCGGTGCAACCGGTGCTATTGCTTATCTTGTGGAGCCTGCGATTGACAAGGTTTTCAAAGGAAAAGATTTTGTAATGCTTTGTCTTGTTCCGGTTTTGATCGTTGTTCTGTACCTGATTAAAGGGCTTGCCGATTTTGGTCAGGCCTATCTTATCGGAAATGTCGGCAGCCGGGTGGTTGTTGATATTCAGGATGAAGTTTATCAGCATATTCAGACGCTTTCGCTTTCTTTTTTTTCCAGGACTTCAACCGGTATGATCATGTCGAGGATAAGTAATGATGTTTCTATCCTGCAGCGCACAGTGTCATCTTCGGTGATGAAGGTCCTGAAAAACTTTTTTATGATCATAGCGCTTGCCGGCGTTGCTTTTTATCAGAACTGGAAGATGATGCTGTTTTGTCTCATTATTTTCCCCGGTCTTATCCTTCTGGTGACAAAACTCGGGAAAAAGAGCAGGAGATACAGTAAACGCGGACAGGAAAAAATGGGTAAAGTCAGCACTTTTCTTGATGAGACAATATCCGGGAATCAGACGGTTAAGGCGTTTTGTATGGAGGATTATGAGGTTAAGGGGTTTTTTAAGGAAACGGAAAGACTTCTTAATGTTAATTTGAAAAGTATAAAAGTCGATATTCTTGCTTCTCCCCTGATGGGGATTTTTGGCGGAATACTGGTTTCGGCCATTATCTACTATGGTGGGTCCCAGGTGATAAGGGATCAAATGACCACGGGTAAGTTCTTTTCCTTTGTTACGGCGCTTGCCATGCTTTATAAACCCGTAAAAAGTTTTGCCAATGAAAACATAAAAATACAAAAAGGCATTGCTGCGGCAATACGGGTGTTTGAACTTCTTGATATTATTCCTGATATCAAAGATTCTCACGGGGCGGTTCCGCTGCCGGTGCTGAAAAATTCAATAGAGTTTAAGGATGTTTCTTTTCAATATGAGGATACTCCTGTTTTAAAAAAACTGAACTTTGAAGTCAAAAGAGGGGATATTCTGGCTATTGTGGGACACAGTGGTGTGGGGAAAAGCACGATAGCAAACCTACTGTTAAGGTTTTATGATGTTAATGACGGCGGTATATATTTTGACGGTATAAATATTAAAGATGTACAGATGAAGTCTTTAAGAGACCAGATCGCTTTTGTGACTCAGGAAACGCTTCTTTTTAATGACACCATTCGGAACAATATTGCTTATGGCGGGAAAGAGATGTCAGAGGAAAAGATCATTAATGCTTCAAAGGCTGCTTATATACATGATTTTATCATGTCGCTTCCCGAAGGATATGACACCTTGACCGGTGAAAAGGGCGTGATGCTTTCAGGCGGGCAGTGCCAGCGTATATCAATTGCACGTGCGATCGTGAAAGATGCTCCCATTCTGGTGCTTGATGAGGCAACGTCATCTCTTGATTCTCGTTCTGAACAGGAAGTTCAAAAAGCGCTTGAAAACCTGATGGAGAACCGTACCTCCTTTTTAATTGCCCACCGTCTTTCAACTGTCAGGAATGCCCATAAAATTATTGTGATGTCAGAGGGGGAAATAATTGAATCGGGCAGTCACGAAGATCTTATCGGTCACCAAGGTGTTTATAACACACTGGTTGGAATTCAAAGCGGATATTCTCAAGAAACGGAAAGCGCTGCCAGTGAGCTTGATGCGGACGGTACTCACTAATTTTAAAGCGCAATGGATCCGCTGCTTGTTTTTGATGCTGTTTAGAGTTTGCGGCTTAAGTGTGATGGTCAATTGACTGTTTTTAAGCTCAAAATCCTTTAATTTTTCAGGTATTATTTAAAAACTCTGATTTTGTATTCAAAACCCTCTCTTTAAGAAAAAAACACCGGTTATCTAAACTATTGAGAAAGCCATAACTATTCTAAATATCTTGACATATTTCGTTAAAAAACGTAATATTTAAAAATTGCGTAAAATTTAGGGTGAAGACATTACTGTTAAAAAAACAGCGAGAGTGGCGGAATGGCAGACGCACTGGATTTAGGATCCAGCGGGTAACACCGTGGGGGTTCAAGTCCCCCCTCTCGCATAATTAAAGGAGTCTAAACTAAACATGAAAGTAGATGTTATAAGTGTAAATGATGTTGAAAAAAGGATGACCGTCTGCATTTCTGCGGATTTGGTTGACAGTGAAATTGATAATACCTACAACGGCTTAAAAAAAGAGGTTAAAATCAAGGGGTTTAGGCCCGGAAAAGTTCCTCTTGCGATACTCAAGAAGCATTTTAAAGCGCAGGTTGAAGAGGACGTTATTCAAAAGATCGTCAGTGATTCCTATCCAAAGGCTCTGGACGAAGCAAAGGAAAGGCCTGTTTCTCAGCCTAAAATCGAGAATGGCGTTATTGAACAGGGTAAGGACTTTACTTATACAGCCGTTTTTGAGGTAAAACCTGAAATTGATATTAAGGGTTATGAAGGTCTGGAACTTGAGAATGAAAAGGTTGAGATTAATGACGAAGATGTCGATAAGGAAATAGAAACGCTTAGAAACAGTTATGCTACACTTAAAGAGGTAGAGGGAAGACCTGTTAATAAGGGAGACAGTGTGCTGGTGGATTATGAAGGAACGGTCGATGGCGAACCTCTTCCTCAGGGCAAACAGAAGGATTTTTCCCTGGAAATCTCTGAAGAGGCTTTTATTCCCGGTTTTTCCGACCCTATTATAGGAATGAACAAGGGTGAACAGAAAAATTTTTCCATTGATCTTCCGAAAGATTACGGTGATGAGAAGCTGTCAGGCAAAAAAGCGGAGTTTAGCCTTACTTTAAATGCGATCAAAGAAAAATCGTTGCCTGAGCTGGATGACGAGTTTGCCAAGGATCTTGGAGATTATAAGGATATTCAGGAACTTAAAGCTAAATTTAAAGAATCAATGCTTGAAAGAAAACAACAGAAGTCTGAGGGTGATTTAAGGGAAAAGATCTTTGACGCGTTAATTGAAAAAAATAGTTTTGAAGTCCCTAAAAAAATGGTTGAGGCCCAGGCAAAAAATATGATAATGGAAATGCAGCAGATGTTTACTGCTCAGGGCATGAATATGTCTGATATGGGCCAGAGCCCGGATCAGTTAATTGAAAATTATAAGCAGCCTGCTGAAAAACAGGTAAGATCAGCCCTTATTCTTGAAGCCGTGGCAAAAAAGGAAAATCTTGTTGCAGAGAAAGAGGAGATCGAGGCAAAATACGAAGAGCTTGCCAAACAGGTGGGCAAAGATGTTGATTTTGTAAAAGACAAGGTGTCAGATGATATGATAGAACCTCAGGTCCTTGAGAAAAAAGCACTGGATCTTATTATTGCAAAGGCAAAAATTATAGAAAAGTAGAAAGAGCGATCTCTTATGAACAAAAATATGCCGGAGACAATGCAGCTTGTACCCATGGTTGTGGAACAGACGAACAGGGGTGAGCGTGCTTATGATATTTATTCAAGACTTTTAAAGGATAGAATTGTTTTTATGGGCGGTCAGGTGGATGATCATGTGGCCAATATCATCATTGCCCAAATGCTGTTTCTGGAGTCGGAAGATCCGGAAAAAGAGATTCATCTTTATGTGAATTCTCCCGGCGGACATGTTACCGCGGGTCTTGCCATTTACGATACCATGCAGTACGTAAAATGTGATGTGTCAACCCTGTGCTTTGGTCAGGCGGCCAGTATGGGTGCTCTGCTTCTTGCCGCCGGGGCAGACGGAAAAAGATATGCGTTGCCGCATTCCAGGATAATGATTCACCAGCCAATGGGCGGGTTCCAGGGACAGGCGACAGATATTGATATTCATGCAAAAGAAATACTGCGCATGAGAGAAGCGCTTGACAACATTTTGGTTAAACATACCAAACAGCCCGCTGATAAGCTCCATAATGATACGGAAAGAGACTATTTTATGAGCGGGGAACAAGCAAGAGAATACGGGATCATTGATAAGGTAATCACCAACAGGGACCTGTCGTAAAGTTATCTAAACAGTAACCGTGAGAGGATAAAAAATGGCGACAAAAAAAGGATCAGGGAAACAAAGTCATCTCTTCTGCTCATTTTGCGGTAAGAGTCAGGAGGAAGTCAAAAAACTTGTAGCCGGTCCGTCAGTTTATATATGCGATGAATGTATAGAGCTGTGCAATGATATTATTGCTGAGGAGCAGAAAGAGGCGCTGTCCAAAAAACGGGACTCTGTTCCCAACCCCCATGAGATCAAAAAGTTTCTTGATCAGTATGTTATCGGTCAGGAAAAAGCCAAAAAAGTTCTTTCTGTTGCAGTGTATAATCATTATAAACGAATCGAATATAAGGGAGATAAGGATGATGTTGAACTGCAGAAGAGCAATATCCTCCTCATCGGCCCGACCGGCACCGGTAAGACCCTGCTTGCGCAGACGCTTGCCAGAATGCTGGATGTTCCGTTTACCATCGCTGATGCAACTTCTCTAACCGAGGCAGGATATGTGGGCGAGGATGTTGAGAATATTATCTTAAGTTTACTTCAGTCGGCAGATTACAATATTGAACGTGCTTCCCGCGGAATCGTTTACATAGACGAGATCGATAAGATTTCCAGAAAATCTGACACACCGTCTATTACCCGGGATGTGTCAGGAGAGGGCGTTCAGCAGGCACTGCTTAAAATAATTGAGGGAACCATTGCCAATGTGCCTCCGAAGGGCGGACGGAAACATCCCCAGCAGGATTTTCTGCAGGTAAACACCGCAAATATTCTTTTTATCTGCGGTGGGGCTTTTAACGGACTTGAAAGTATTATTGAACAAAGAGTCGGTAAAAAGACGATCGGTTTTGGTGCAGTGTTAAAAAGTACGAAGAAGAGAGATGTGGGTGAGGTGATTTGTGAGGTGCAGCCCGAAGACCTGATTAAACATGGTCTGATTCCTGAATTTGTGGGAAGGCTTCCTGTGGTGGCCACCTTAAATAATCTTGATGAAGAAGCTTTGGTCGAGATACTCACACGGCCTAAAAATGCGCTTACCAAGCAGTATGAAAAATTGTTTGAGCTTGAGAATGTTAAACTCCGGTTTAACGAGGATCTGCTTGAAGTTGTTGCAAAAAAGGCAATAGAGCGCAAATCGGGTGCCAGGGGACTGCGTGCGATACTTGAAGATATTATGCTTGATATTATGTATGATCTTCCTTCCAACAACAACATAGAAGAATGTATTATCAACAGTGATGTCTTAACGAAAAAGGCAAAGCCGATTATGGTCTATGCTAATAAGAAAGAATCTGCATAGTTTATATGTAGGAGGCTGTCCGACAAAAGACTTCTGCTGCGATCGGCTGTACATTCCGCTGGCCGTGTTGGAAAGGCCAAAAACATCTTCAGCGTAGCTATCACTAAGCCTCTGGTGTTTTCGTCCCTTCCGCCTTACCAACGAAATGTTCGCTCAATCTCGCGACGAAGCCATTCTCGAACAACCTCCCGGAAGCACTTTTCTTAAATGTTCAGTTCTGTGCTGCAGAAAGTTACTTTTCCGGTATTTTTAAACTTTTCATTTGACCTTGATGCTGGACTCTGAGCGTGTTAATACTAAGACAGGATGTCCAGCATGGTAAGCTCCGGCCCGCGCCTTTTTTAGAGCAGTTTCTTTTTTAATATAGCCCCAAGGCGACTGTATCAATAGTTTGAACGGTTTAATGAATTAACATAAAATTTCAAAGTTCAAATTAAAAATGCCAAATAAAACTGAAAAACACCAATGCCAAATTCTAAAATCTTTAATAAAGGACAGATAAGGTGATTTTTAGATCTCAAAAAGAGAACAATACTTCTATCATGATGATGCCGTTAAGGGACATTGTGGTTTTTCCTCACATGGTCGCATCACTTTTTGTGGGACGTCAGAAATCGATTAATGCCGTTGAAGAAGCGCTTAAGGGAGATAAAAAGATATTTCTAGCCACCCAGAAGGATTCTACTGTTGATAATCCTGAAGAGGAAAATATGCATCTTATCGGGTCGGTCTGTACCATTCTGCAGATGCTAAAGCTTCCCGACGGCAGCGTGAAGGTCCTGGTTGAAGGTGTAAAAAGATGCCGGATGAAAAAGTTTATCCTTGGTGAAAATTACTTTTCAGCTGTGATTGAAGCGCTTGAAGAAGATGCTGCGGATACACCCGAAATAAAAGCGCTTGTGAAAATAGTTTTTTCCACCCTTGATGAATATATGAAGTTTAACAAGCGTATTTCAAAGGAGGTCCATGCAAAGGTTACCTCGATCAGCGATCCTTCCAAACTGGCAGATATTTTAGCGCCTCAGCTCAACTTAAAGCTTTATGAAAAACAGGAATTGCTTGATATTATCGAACCGAAAGAAAGACTTGAAAAGATATACAGTTCCATGGAAGCAGAACTGGGCATGTTTCGGGTTGAAAAGAAGATAAAGACCAGGGTCCGGAAGCAGATGGAAAAGAGCCAGAAGGACTATTATCTTACTGAACAGATGCGAGCGATTCAGAAAGAGATGGGCGATAAGGATGAAAAGACCAGTGAGCTAAATGAGCTTGAGGAAAAACTGGAATCAAAGGGGTTAAGTAAAGAAGCAAAAGCCAAGGTTGATAAAGAGATCAAAAAATTAAAGATGATGCCTCCCATGTCTGCTGAAGGAAATGTGGTGAGGAACTACATAGACTGGATGTTGTCGCTGCCGTGGGGTGAGAAATCTGAACTCAAGATGGATATTGATGCGGCTGAAAAGATATTAAATGAAGATCACTACGGCTTAAAGGATCCGAAAGAACGCATCCTGGAATATTTAGCTGTCCAGAGCCTGGTGAAAAAGATAAAAGGCCCCATCATCTGTTTTGTGGGTCCTCCCGGAGTGGGGAAGACATCCCTTGCAAAATCTATTGCAAGAGCAGCCGGACGGAAATTTGTACGCCAGTCTCTTGGCGGAGTCAGGGATGAAGCTGAGATCAGGGGGCACAGACGGACATATATAGGAGCGCTCCCGGGAAAGATTCTTCAGTCGCTTAAAAAAGCAGGTACAGATAACCCGGTTTTTCTGCTGGATGAGATCGATAAAATGAGCAAGGACTTCCAGGGGGATCCGGCCTCTGCTCTGCTTGAAGTTTTAGATCCGGAGCAGAACAATACCTTTAATGACCATTATATTGATGTTGATTATGACCTGTCGCAGGTGCTGTTTATTACCACGGCAAATACGCTGCAGGGTATTCCGCCGGCCCTTCAGGACCGGATGGAAGTGATAAGGATTTCAGGTTATATGGAAAGTGAAAAACTTTCAATTGCAAAACAGTTTCTGATCGCAAAACAGAAAGAGGCAAACGGGCTGAAAGCGGATAACCTTGTTTTTACGGATAATTCAGTTCTTGAGCTTGTGAGACGGTATACCCGGGAAGCGGGGGTCAGAAACCTAGAACGGGAGATCGCATCGATCTGCCGTAAAGTGGCCATAAAGGTTGTTCGGGGCGGCAAGGAAACAGAAGTTAAAGTTGAGAAACACTCCATTGAAAAGTATTTGGGGATCCCCAGATTTCGGTACGGCATCGCTGAAGAGAAAGATAAGATCGGCATCACCACTGGTCTTGCGTGGACAGAGGTCGGCGGAGAACTTCTGGTGATTGAAGTGGCCACCATGCCGGGCAAAGGGAATCTGAGTATTACCGGAAAGCTCGGAGATGTTATGAAAGAGTCTGCCCAGGCAGCCATGAGTTATGTGCGTTCCCGGGCAGCTATGCTTGGGCTGTCAGATGAGCTGTATCATCACATGGATATCCATATCCATGTGCCTGAAGGGGCGATTCCGAAAGACGGTCCTTCAGCAGGAACGGCCATAACAACATCTATTGTGTCCGCTCTCACCCGGATAAGGGTTAAAAAGGATATTGCCATGACCGGTGAAATAACTCTGCGCGGCAGGGTGCTGCCCATCGGTGGATTAAAGGAAAAAATATTTGCCGCTCACCGGGGGCTGATTACCACGGTGATCATTCCCAGAGAAAATGAACGGGATTTAAAGGATATTCCTGATAAAATACTGAAGAAGGTCAACATTATTATGGTTGATCATCTGGATGAAGTGTTAAAACAGGCCCTGGTTCTTGATGACCCGGAGAATTTTCTTCAGATGAATGAGGAAATCTCCCATTTTTTCGCTGAAAAAACGGAGACAGTCCATCCGCCGCAGTAGGGGGTTGAAACGGTGATGCTTTTTATTAAAGAATCTTAATGGTTTAGTAAAAGCTTCAGGTGTAAGGCGCACAAATCTGAAGGAGTGAGACGTACGAATCTGTACGTTGGAAGGACTAAAGATGTCGTGCAACACCGCAGATGGATTTTTAATAAGCCATTACATTTCTTGATTGACATCTATTCGAAGTTATTGTAATATTTAAAATTATTAATCGCTGGGTTTGGGCGGTTAGCTCAGTTGGGAGAGCATCGGCCTTACAAGCCGAGGGTCACTGGTTCGAGCCCAGTACCGCCCACCAAGTTAAAAAGGGTGATTAATGAGTTAAGGTAATACCGGGGGCGTAGTACAGTTGGTTAGTACGTTGGCCTGTCACGCCAAAGGTCGCGAGTTCGAGTCTCGTCGTCCCCGCCATATTTAAAAAAGGGATTTTCCGAAAGGAAAGTCCCTTTTTTTATTGTTTTTAATTAAATTAGGGACACTTCCCTATTATGTTGACAAGGTCTGAAAAAGCATATAGACATTATTTATGCTGCGAATAGCCCGTATAACAGCAATAAAATCCTGGCAGTAAAACTTGGAGAGGATAATCCCTTTTTTTGCATATCCTGAAGAAATAAGAAAAATAATCTATACGACCAATGCAATTGAGTCGATGAATAATACTTTAAAAAAGACTATAAAAAACAGGGCCTCTTTTCCAAATGATGAGGCTGCTTTGAAATTGCTTTATTTATCCTTGAAAAATATTATATAAAAGTGGACAATGCCCCTAAGGAATTAGGTAAGGCTTTGAATCAATTTGCTATTATTTTTAAAGAAGGGATGCCCTAATCATGAAAAAGAAAATTCATTTACACAGAATATCTGACACTCTCAAATACTGTTTTAAATAATTATCTTTACAATAGAGAAATCATCCTCAAACTGTTCAGACTGCTGATAATTCTGAACAAACTTGACCAAACTGTCAAGGTTTCCATCACTTTCACTTGACAGTTTACAAAGTTCAGCGCTGAACTCGCTGTATTCCATAATCTTTTCATCGGCATTAAAAACTTCATAGGTACCGTCACTGAAATAATAAAGGTAATTAATCTCATCCAGTTTACAAACATCACTGACAAAGACAGCATCCAGAAAACCACCTATAATAAACCCCTTTGTCTGAAGCTCTCTAATCTTTAGATGTGAAGCATCCGGACCCGAAACTAACACCGCAGGAGGATGTCCGCCGCTTGAATAGGTTATTTCTCTAGTCTCAACATTAAAAACACCATACCAGATTGTAAAATAAAGACCGTTATGATTATCCATTTGAAAGTTTTCATTAAGCCCTGCCAGAACATTCTCAGGTTTTTTAAAATCAACATTAGGCAGAGACTGGGACCTTAATACATTCATTGCAGAAATTGAAAGTAAGGCCGCGCCAACCCCATGTCCGCAAACATCAAGTAGATACATGGCAAGATGCTTATCATCAATCCAGTAATAATCAAAGGTATCACCTCCAAGTGAGGTAGAAGGAATAAACCGCCAATCAGTTTTTATTTTACCGTCAATTGGCAAAGGAAGGAGTGATCGCACGTATTCCGCAGCCTGTGACAGTTCGGCATTCAGTTCTTTTTGACTTTCAATAAGCGCCAGGTGGGCCTCGTTTCTTTCTATCAGATTGATATAACCATTAGAATGGTGTCTTATTCTTGCAATCAGTTCTATCTTATCGGGAAGTTTAACCAGATAATCATTTGCGCCAAGAGAAAAAGCCTCGGCCTTTATTTTTGGGTCTTCTTTAGTTGATAGAACAAGCAGGGGGATATCCTTCAGTTTTTCATTCGCTCTAAAAAATTTAACCAGGGTCAAACCGTCGATATCAGGCATGACAAGGTCCTGGAGAATTACTGTGGGGCTAAATTCAATTGCAGTCTTTATGGCACAGGATGGGTCCTGAATTGATTTATATTCTATGTCCTTATCTTCCGCGAGCATTCTCCTCACCGCTTCTCCAATAATCATCTGGTCATCAATTAGCAGAACTTTTATTTTCCTTTTGTCCATGATTTCCCTTTATTTATATGTTAGATAGAATTATTTATTTTCTTTCAGATAACTGTTTATCCTTTTTGCAATAAAATTAATGTCCAGAACTTCTTTTGCAGCTCCAAGATTAATAGCTGATTTTGGCATACCAAAAACAATACAACTGTTTTCATCCTGAGCAATTGTATGCCAGCCACATTCAGACAAAAATTTAAGGCCTTGCGCTCCATCATTTCCCATACCGGTTAAAAGAATGGCTATAGATTTGTGTGGCCAGTTTACCGCAATACTTTTAAAAAAAACATCTACAGATGGACGGTAACTTATATTACTAAAAGAATCTGTATAGGCTAACTTTAAATCGGTACCTATTACCATGTGATTATCAGTTGCAGCCACATAAACTTTTCTATTTTCAACCTGCATCCCATTTTCAATCTTTATAACATCAAGTGGACTTTGGCTGTTAAGCCATTCAATTAAACCTTTAGCAAATTTTGAATTTATGTGCTGTACAATAATTATTGCGGCATCAATATTATGTTCCAATCCGGTTAATATTTCCAAAAGTGCTTTTGGTCCACCGGTGGATGCGCCGATTAAAATAAGATTTGGAAGCTTATGGTGTGCATCTTTACGTTCCTTCCGGACATTCTTATTTTTAAATATTTCCGTGTCTATTTTTCTTGAAAGTTTTTTAATATTATTAATTTTAAAAAGCAGTTTATCTCCACCGAAAATCCTCCCATTACTCTTAAAAACAGGGGTTTCAACTACGTCAAGGGCACCCTTTCCCATTGCTTCAAATACTTTTGATTGATTGCCGTCTACAGTAGCAGTAACAACTAAAATCGGACAGGGAGAATCAGTCATTATTTTATCGGTAGCCTCAACACCGTTCATAACCGGCATTATCAGGTCCATTAAAATAACCTCCGGTATATCAACAGCACATTTCTCAACTGCCTGCCTGCCATCCATCGCAACCCATGAAATAATATTTTCGAAATCGGACATCACGACACGTTTCAGAATCTCAACAGCTATAGGGATATCATTGACAATCGCAATTCTCATTTCAAGGCTCGCCAATCAAGTCAATAACAGAATTCACAAGTTTATCATTAAAAAAATTACTCTTGGTAAGATAGTAATTCGCACCGGCATCAAGGCCTTTTAGTCTGTCAGCCTCACTATCCTTATAAGATACAATAATTACCGGTAGCGCCATTAATCTTTGATCATTTTTTATATGTGTTGTTAACTCAAAACCATTCATCCTTGGCATATCAATATCAGTTACAACCAGGTCATAACTGCCGGTCCGAACAGCATTCCAGCCATCCACACCATTTACCGCAGAATCAACGTGATAACCGTAATTTTCAAGGATTTTCCTTTCCATCTCACGCACAGTGATCGAATCATCAACAACAAGTATGGATTTAATTTTGTGCTTAAACTGTCTGTCTACTTTATCAATGCTGCGCAGTCTTTTTTCCAGCAAGATATTTTCAATAGAGCGCATTAAATCCTCTACATCAACAATCAAAAGAGGTGAACCGTCTGCCATGGTCGAAGCCGCGCTTATATTCTTTACCTTGCCAAGTCTTTTATCAAGTCTTTGAACAACTATATCTTTTTCTCCAATCAGAGAATCCACCACTAATCCATATTTAGTAAAGCTGTCTCCAATTAAAATCACATAGACTGAATTACTCTCAGAGCTTTGACTCTTAAATCCTAAAACCTGAGAAGCGTCAACCAAGCCAATATTTTTATTATCATAATTAAAATATTGTCTGCCCTCAACAATATTAATTTCATTAGTATTAATGACAAAACAGTGATCAATTCTAGAAATGGGGAAAGCATAGGGCTCTCCTGATATATCAACAAGAAGCGTGCGAATAACTGATAATGTCAGCGGAAGCTGCATGGTCATAGTTGTGCCTTTTCCGGTTTCAGAAGAAACTCTAACCACACCACCGACCTCATAAACCATATTCTGAACGACATCAAGTCCAACACCTCTACCTGATATTTCAGAAACCTTATTAGTTGTTGAAAAGCCCGGAAGGAACATGAACTCAAGCAGTTCAGAATCATTTAAGGTTTGTGCCACATCAGCGGTTGCAAGATTCTTCTTAATAATTTTATCCCGCAAACTGCTGTAATCAACACCTCTACCATCATCTGATACCTGAACAATCAACATTCCTGACTTATGGTAAGCATTAATTTCAACAAGTCCATCCTGGGGCTTATTAAGAGCTTTTCTTTCATCCGGAGATTCAATTCCATGGTCAACAGAATTTCGCAGAATATGATTTAAAGGAGCTTCAAGCTTTTCAAGTATATCTCTGTCAACTTCAGTGGACTTGCCTGAAATCACAAACATAATATTTTTACCGAGTTTCTTTGCCAAATCCCTCATCATTCGTGAAAAGGCATGCACACCATCATTAAAAGGTCTCATCCTGATCTTAACAACTTCTCTGCTTAACTGGTCAGATAATGAGGGCAACTTCATTGCGAAAGACTCAAATTCATTTATACGGTCAATAAAGGACTGATTAATCTCACTCTGTTTATTTCTGAGTTCATAGTAATAATTTTTAATATTTATGTCGATTAGTTTGACATCAAGTGATTCATTAATTTTGTTTATAATCCTGGAAAGATCATCATGTTGCTTTTTTAGATGAAGAAGTGATTTTGAATAAGGTTCAAGATAACCAACCTCAACGAAAAATTCTCCTGCAAGGCCCATTAGACTGTCAAGATTCTCAGCCGTAACTCTCACCACACTGGCTCTGTCTTCTGCTTCAACAACTTTTTTATTTTCTTCAGATTTTACTTGCTTATCAAAATCAGTATTATTTTCAGGATTAACTATCTTCTCATTTTCTACTTCTGGCACGACTTCATCATCGGATTCTTCAAGGGTATCAAGAAGTGAGGTTAACCTTTCGAACTCATCAGAATTATCTTTAACCCATGTTTCAATCTCCTTAACAGAAATCTCGGATAAATTCTTCAGAGAATCTATTGCTTCAAATAATTTATCTATTTGAGTGGTATTAAATCTAAGCTTACCCTCCTGAAGATTAACAAAGTAGTCCTCCATCTTATGCGCGAGGTTAACAACCGGATCAAGCTGAACAATCCGTGCGGCGCCCTTTATTGAATGCGAGGAACGCATCAATTTTTCCAGCCATTCTTTTTCTTCTGTGTCTTTTTCCAGAGCAAGAAGACCGTCTGATAGTACTGAAATATTATTCTCAAGTTCAATCCTGAAAAGATCAATCATTGAAAAATCTGAATATTCATTACTCATAGTAAAACTTTATTAAATAATTACTGTATTTAATGAACGATTTAAAACGTCACTATCAATCTGTGCGACAGTTTTACCATTCCAGGCAAACGTACCAATTGTAAATTTATCTTTAGACTTTTCTACGGTCTTGGGTAACTCTTTCAGTTCATCCCTGCTATATCGGTAAATTTCCTGTACCTCATCCGCGATGAAAGCCCAGGAATTTCCGTCAAAATCAATCACAACCATTCTTTTGAAGATTTTTTTTGTTTTATCTACATAATCATCAAAATCATCAATACCCATTGTATTTTTAAGAGAAAAAAACAGGTTTAATTTACCCCGGACGTTTACAATTCCCTTAAAAATATCATTATTTAAACCGGGTACAGAATGTGCCTTAGTAACTTCAAGCACATGTAATACAAATTCAGATTTAACGGCAAGCCATTCAGATCCCAGTCTGAAGATCATTACAGACTCAATATTTTTTTTAACAATTTCCTTCTTAGCAGTAAGATGTTCTGACCATTCATCTATATAGCTAGTATCCGGAAGTCTACTAAATACCGCTCTTGCAGCAAGACTAAATTTATTACAGTTACGGCAATGGACTGCATGTTTTAGTTCCTCGCAACTTATATCGCCATGCACACCAATCCGGTTCCAGCAATCAACAATCTTTTTTATTTCATTACAGATAGGGTCACTTTTTCCCATCAAAAAACCTGTTATTTGTCATTTAATTTAAAGCTAGACTATTAATTGATCCGCTTGATTCTTTCAACGATTACTTTTTCATCATCTAATCTTTTTAACCGATTTAGAAGCAAGGCATAATGTGATAAGGTTTCAATATGACAAGGATCAATATACAAAGCCTTATTATAGTGTTTCTCTGCTTCAGAAAAATCACCTTTAAGTTCATCGATTAAACCGATAAGATAATAAGCATCGGATGAAGCAATGTTCTCTTTAAGATAAGCCTCACATAAAAGCCTTGCTTCTTCAAACAAGCCTATATCAGCAAGTTTTTTTGCTTCTAAAAGATTATCAACAGATTCAAGATCGCATTCTTTTTTACATACTTCTGAACAGGACTCGTCAACTGCATGTTGTACAGGTTGAATGTTATTCGTTAGTTTTACGAGTTTTAATTTAGTCGTTTTAAACTTTTCATTAAGACCCTCCTTTTTTTTCCTGAAAGCAAAAGACATGTTGTGCTGTACCGGCTCAAACCCTTCTGTAAGCATCAGGATATTTTCAGAATGTCCAACAAAAAGCAAGCCACTGTCATCAAGCAGATCTTTAAGATAGTCCAGAAGTTTTTTCTTTTTATCTATATTTAAATATATCAAAAGATTGCGACAGAAAATCACCTGGAACTTTTTATTAAACCTTGCTAACTTTTTATCAATAATATTTCCATGAGAAAAATTTACTTTATTTTTAATCTTATCAACTATTTCAAAAGTATCTCCTGCTTTAATAAAATATTTATTCTGTAAAGGAGTCATATTATCTCTAAATGAATTCGTGCCATATAAGCCTCTAATTGCGCTATGAATTGAATTTCTGCTTATATCTAAAGCGTCTAAAGAAAACATATTATCAGGAATCTTGTTTTCCAGTAAATAGATGACAATTGAATAGGGTTCTTCTCCTGTTGAGCAGGGAACGCTTAAAATATTTATCTTTTTATAATTGTTATGAGATAACCACTCATCACGAATAAATTTTACCAGATAATTGAAAGGTTCTATGTTTCTAAAAAAATAGGTTTCAGGTACGACAATGCCCTCAATCAGTTCGTAGAATTCATTCTGGTTAGTGGTCAGTAAATCAAGATATTGTCTTTTATCTTTTATTGAAGTGAGGCTCATCCTTTTTTTTAAGACTTTTTCATATCTTTTCGTGCCGGATAATTCAATTACCAGCCCGGATTTTTTTTCAATAAAAGACTTTATTCTATCATTACTTGAACAAATCGGCATTGATTCAATCCCTTTAACACATAGTTGGATTATAGATTATCAAACAGCATTTTTTTCAAGGGTTCGTTTATCAGTTTATCAATATGCACAAGCTGAATAATTTCATCATTTTCGGTGACTATATCACCCGCATAATGCGCGGCTTCAATTTTAATCCCGGATGGAACAAGTCTATCCTCACTAACAGACACTATATCAATTATTTCCTCAGCTATAATTCCAAAAGTACAAGTCTTGGAATTATCAGAAAATTCAACAATTATAATACGGGTACCGAGACAATTAGCTGACAGGTATCCGGCAATTAAGGAACATAGATCAATCACAGGAATGACATGTCCTCGATAGTTGAACATACCGGCAACAAAATTAGGCGCTTTGTGTATCTCTCTTAAGTTAATGCGCGGTATGATCTCAATTATCTGATCTGAATTTAAGGCATATTTGTTTTTTCCCACCTTAAAGGGAACAAGAAGCATATTACTGACTCACTTTAAATTTTGAAACTTCACTCTGCAATCCATTGGCCGCATCATTTAACTGGTCAGTTGCATTATTAAACTCAGTTAAGGAATCAGAAGTTTGAGAAATTGCTTCATTTAACTGAGTCATGGTTTCAGTTATCTGCTGTGCGCTCTGTGACTGAAACTGCATTCCATCATTTACCTGATCAAACCTTGGGGTTAAATCCTTAACCTGTTCAATTATCAACTCAAGCTGATGACTCACATTTGCGGTATTTTCAACTCCCTGCTTAACTTCTGAAGAGAACTTTTCCATCTCCATGACGCCTGATGTTACTGCGGTCTGCATTTCTTTGACCATATTTTCGATATCAAGTGTTGATACCGCTGTTTGATCAGCAAGCCTTCTTATTTCCCTTGCAACAACAGAAAAGCCAATACCATATTCACCCGCTTTTTCAGCTTCAATCGCAGCATTAAGAGAAAGTAAATTTGTCTGGTCTGCAACCTTATTAATGGTAACGATGACACTGTCTATATTATTTGTTTTTTCCTTGATAATAGAAAGCTTGGATGATATTGAGGTTGTTGCGTCCATTAACTGCATTATAGCGCTTTCCATTAATACAAGGTCCTTTTTGCCTTTATCTGCAAGAGTAGTCGTGTCTCCGGCGACCTCGTTTACATCATTCATTGTTTTAACCAGATCTTTTGATGTTGAGGAGATGTTTTCAGATGTTGACAAAACTTCACGGGTAGAAGCCGCCTGTTCAGAAATAGTTGCTTCTAGCTGCCTTGCGGATGCAGCAATCTGTGTTGTTGAAGTTGTTACCTGTATCCCTGATTTCTGTACCTGACCAATAAGTGAATTAAGGTTCTGTGTCATTCCATGTGTGGCAAATAAAAGATGCTGGGTTTCATCACCCTGAATATTATCTTCACAGAGTTCATCATCTTTTAAAATTAAAGCAATGGCTTCTTTTGCCTTATAAAGATTACCTTTCGCAATTTCCTTTGCAATATTAATAATTTCAGAAATAGGTTTTGTAATCTTATTTCCAAGAAGTACCGCAAGAAAAACAGCAACGATAAGGACCAATACACCACCCAGAAAAGCGAAAATAAACTGGCTGTTAAGAGCAGCTTCGGTTTCTCTCTTAACATCATAAAAATCATCTGCATACATGCCTACACCAATCACCCAGTCCCAAGGTTGAAAATACTGAATGGCGGCAATTTTATTACGCGTTTTTTTTTCGCCCAGATTTTTCCAGGGATAAGTCATAAAGCCGACCTCTTCTCCTTTTAAGGTTAAAGCTTTATTTATTATTGCCTTAATAAAATATCTGCCGTCGCTGTCAACTGAATTTAATATATCTTCACCATCACGAATGCCATCTTTTGAAATAATATAATGCCCACGGTGACTGCCCTTTCCGCCAAGCACATAAACATACCCATTTTTACCAACACTCATATTATAAATTGCTTTTCTTAAACTTTTAACAGCCTCTTGTTTAATACCAACATACAGGATGCCAACAACTTCTTCCTTCTTGTCTATAATAGGTTCATATGCTGTGATGTACCAGGTATTAACAACATAAGCTCTGCCATAATATGTTTTACCCTGAAGCACAGTTGATACAACCGGATTTTCTTCTCCGTCAGGATTAACAGCCGGTATAAAAGTTCCAATGGCTCTGCTCTTATCGAGATTCTCAACATTTGTAGCTATCCTCAACATATCGTTATTTTCCATTCTCTGAAAAACAGTGCATGTTCCGCCAACCAGTTCTTTTACTTCATCCACGAGAGGTGTTTGTATATTAAAATCACTGTTAATACCGAACCATAATTTTCCGAGCATCATTTTATTTAGAGAAACTTCAACGAGCTCTTTATTATACTGATTTACGGCTTTCCATTTAACCTTATTTTCAGTAAAGGATATGCCTCCCTTTACATCCAGCATTTTTCTTGCAACCTTGAGACTGTAATTAACCTGCTGCTTTATAAGATCATTTGTTGTATTGCACAGCCCCCTTACATCACTGGCAATCTGTGCGATATTATCATTTGAAAGAACATTCATCTCTCTAGTCACAATATTGCTAATTCTCCAGTTTAGGATACCAGCAATTATAAGCATGGTTAGAACCGGAAGAATTGCCGCAATAAAAACCAGCCCGATTATCTTTCCTTTCAGCATTACTTTCATTTATAAACCTCCTGATTTATTAAAAATACTAAAGTGATTATTTATTATTTATTATTATAAATTAACACAAATTTAGTGTCAAATTAAATAAATCTAAAATTTTACAAAGAAACATTCAGAATATTCAGTTAAGTAGAAAGATGTTTTTTTGTTTGACACATATGGCAGTTCATTTATATTCGATAGATCGAAAGTAGAACCAATAAAAATAAAAAGGATAAAAAATGGGCTCAAAACATAAAGAAAGCAGGACAGAACAAATTGAAAAATACCAGCAGCTCCTTGAGAAAAGAATTAATATTCTTGATTAATTAGATTAATTAGGGACACTTCCCTGTTATGTTGACAGGGTCTGAAAAAGCATATAGAAATTATCTATGCCACGAATAGCCCGTATAACAGCAATAAAATATCCCCATCATATTACACAG
>CAYLYF010000019.1:0-44370 GCA_964387595.1 uncultured Thermodesulfobacteriota bacterium
CTTTTTTTATTAAAAAAAGGGGTTTCCGGATGTTTTCCTGTCCGGGATGGAAGTATCGGGGGGGCAGGGATTATTTGGCAAGAGAAAATTTACTTTTGTAGAATGTTTTTGGCCGGGCATTTTGCTTCGGAAACCCGAATATGATCAAAAATGATGATTTTTGTTTTATGCATATGTTGTAATAAGTAACTTTAAAAGATATACAGCTCCTTGAAATGGATGCGGGTTGGAAAAAACGATCAATTGTGTTTCGGGTTCCCTTGCTTTTTCTACACAATTCTGTCACAAATCAAGATAGATGGCCCTTTAGAAGTACAGGAGGTGTTTTTAGCCTAAACAAAATTTATAACAGGGTGTAAGGAGAATACTATGCCCAGACAAAAGATCTTATTGCCACATAATTTTTCCGATTACGATCACCGGGTTTTGGATTTTGTTGTAAAGATGTTTGCTCACCTTAAGGACGTGGAAGTCACTCTTTTTAATGTCTATTCGCCGGTTCCTGAAATCCAGGATTTTGTTCACGAAGCACAGATCCTGGATAAACTGAAAAAAAACCTGAATCAGATCTCCGGTCAGATCAAAGTGCAGGAAAAGGCCCTCTCTGAAGTCAGAGAAACGCTTATTAAAAAAGGATTTCAAGAAGATGATGCCCTCTGTATTTTTAAAGTTCGCAAAACAGATACCGCCGGTGAAATTATTGCACTCAGCAGACAGGAACGCTTTGACGTGATCGTGGTAAATCATAAGCAGGGGAAATTCACGCGGTTTTTTACCGGAAATATTTTTGAAAAGGTTATACCTGCATTGAAAGATACGGCTATCTGTGTTGTCAATTAAATGTTGGGAGGAAGGTTATGGACACAAAAGATAGAATAGATAAAGATATCTTTAGAGTTGTTACCCGGGCAATTGCAGAATCCTAAAATCTTGTAATTATGGCAGAACATCTGGTTTAGATTTTGGTAGGCACGCTTGAGGTCAAGGGCTGTACGGTTTTTGTGTTAAATCAGGAAGCAAAAGAGCTTGAGATCCTGGCCAGTTTTGGAATGAGTTCACACTATTTAAGCAAGGGGCCGATCTTATGCGACAGCAGTATTTCAGAAACTCTAAACGGCAAGGCGGTTGTTATAGCAGATGTCAATGAGACGAATCAGCTGCAGTATCCGGACAGGGTCCTGGAAGAAGGTATCGGTTCTATCGTGTCCGTACCCATACTGTTTTCACAAAGGCTGGTGGGTGTGCTGAGATTGTATCATCATCAAAACTGGGATATCTCAGAAGGCGATATTGAATCTCTTACGATACTTGCAGAAATAATCGGGCTGGCCATGACCTACACGGAACTTTATAGTTAAGAGATAAGATATCAAAAAAATAACAGCAGAAATGGAGTATCTCTAAGTTCAAGGTACACAGTGAATTTAGAGATATATGAGGGAATCAAAAAAGCTTTTATAAAACTCGCTGAATTTATCGTTTTTGATGGCACCCCGCATTTTTGTGCAGAGATTTAAATAGTAATGGAGATTGTGGACAGTCATCAGAATCACAGCTGTTATCTCATTTGCCATGAAAAGATGACGTAGATATGACCTTGAAAAATTTTGGCAGGTGTAGCAGGTGCAGGAAGGGTCAATGGGGGTCATATCATCTTTATATCTTGCATTTTTTATTCTAAGCCTTCCTTCTGAAAAAAAGCACATTCCTGTGCGGGCGCATCTGGTGGGAAGGACGCAGTCAAACATATCTATGCCGGAGTTAACAGCCCTTACAATATCTTCAGGAAAACCCACACCCATCAGGTAACGCGGTTTGTTTTGCGGAAGGAGGTCAGCTGTTTTATCAATGACAGGATAGGCCTTTTCCATTTCTTCTCCAACAGAGAAGCCACCGAGAGCATATCCGGGAAGGTCGATTTCAATAAGTGCTTCAGCGCTTTTCTGCCGCAGGTCATGGTGAAGGCCGCCCTGGACAATGGCAAAAAGGTTTGAAGTTTTACTGGACCATTTATCCGCAGAACGTTTTGCCCACAGGATGCTTCTGTCAACCGCTTCTTCTATCTTGTTTTTTGTAGCCTCTGAGGGAGGGCATTCATCAAGTTGCATCATGATGTCAACCCCGAAGCCCTCCTGGGTCTCAACTACATTTTCAGGGGTAAAGGTAAACGATGTTCCGTCAACATGGGACCGGAAAACAACACCTTCATCATTTAACTTCCGAAGGTCAGCCAGGGAGTAGACCTGAAAGCCTCCTGAATCTGTAAGAATCGGCTTATCCCAGCCGATAAAGTTATGAAGGCCCCCGGCTTTTTTAATGATCTCACAGCCGGGTCTTAAAAAAAGGTGATATGTGTTTCCGAGGATGATCTGAGCTTTAATGTCATCAAGACCGCGCGAGGTCATGCCTTTTACAGCCCCTTGTGTTCCAACGGGCATAAAAACAGGGGTCAGGACTTCACCGTGGGCAAGGGAGAGCTTTCCTGCCCGTGCTTTTGTTGCTGTATCTTTGTGTTCGAGTGTAAAATTCATAAATCAGGACCTGAGCGGTTCATTAATTATATGTTTAAACCACGGCTCTTCGCCGTGTGCCCCGAAAAGCTTTTAGCGATTCGGCGAGAAAGTTAATTTTTACCCATGTCTTTGACTGTTCAAGTATCATACCGCCGGATATTGTGTGCACCAATATTTCTGGCCGGCAGGGTGAGATGTGTTTTGGATTGTTATTCAAGACCGAGTGCCTTCATGATCTTTACCCCTATGGAATCTTTTGCGTGGATGGCACCTTCAGGACAGAGTTCCTGACAGCAAAAGCATCGGATGCATTTGCTATGGTCTATTGAAACAACGCCTTTTTTCTCAGACAGGCTTATGCTTTGAGGGGGACATGATCTCATGCAGATCCCACAGCCCTTGCACAGGCCCTTGTTGACATGAGGTTTAATGGTGCAAAGCGGTCTTAGCATCCAGACGAACGGTCTTATAATGAGCGGACCGTCGATTGCCATGGTTGATGCCATTTTAAAATCATCTACCTTAAACTTTTCTATCGGGTCTCCTTTTAGCGGGATATCTTTTAATTCGGTTTCAAAGCCCATTTCTTTTGCTACTTTAAGGCAGTAGTTTTTGTCCGGTTTTACGCCTGCGATTTCAGTGCATACACTGTCAAGGCTTACCATGTCTTCAGATGCGGCAATAAATCCAAGGTTTCGGGGGGTTCCGTTGCTCGGACCGTTGCCTTCCATTCCAACAATAGCATCTATGATTGACAGGGATGGTTTTACCGTATATGCAAGCTCAACCAGAAGCCGTGCAAAATAATCATAGTCTCTTCCAGACTGGAGGTGCCAGCGCATTTTCTGTTTGCCGACAAAAAGTCCATAATTATTTTTTATAGAAAGAGTGAGGACCATAAGCGCATGGGTTTTAAACTTTGGCAGGTTTATGATGATATCCGCATCAGTAACCTCTTTTGCAATTGTAAAATTACGGTGCATAAAATCTTTAGCTGTTGAGACCTTTACGCTTTCGGTAAAATCACCGATTTCTGCGGAAGCTTCTTCTGTAGCAGACAGAACCCCTGTTTTTTCAGCGACTTTGCGGGTGCTTCCCAGAGCGGGTGAATCACCTATGGTGACTTTTGAGGCCCCGGCGTCTTTGCAGACTTCAGCAACGGCTTTTACAATAAAAGGGTGTGTGGTAATCGCTTTGGCAGGCTCAGATGACATCAGGAGGTTTGGTTTTAGAAGTACTTTTGCGCCATCCGGAATAAAAGTGTTCCATCCTCCAACCAGTTCATCTCCGATATTTACAACCGCTTTTTTTATTGCGGGGTAGTCATATTCGCTGCACTTGTGCAGATAAACCGGTTTAGTGTTGTTTTCTGCTGTCATGTTTGTCCTGCTTTTTATGAAGTAAATAATGTTTTTATTTATACATTATTTCAGGCAGATTTAATATCAACTAAGGTTAGATAAAAATTAAATCTTTACCCTTCTGTTTTTCCGGTTTTAATAATATTTATTATCTTTCCGTCCGGATCACTTTCAATTATAAACGGAGGATATGGACTGTCTTTTCGGATATAAATATCATAACCCCATCCGTTTTCTATCCAGGCTAAAAGACCTGCGGATAAATCAAGAATATCAACATAGTGAGGTAACTCCGGCCATGCCCTGCTTTCATGACGGGGAATGACACTAAATGTGGTCATGTAGGTATATTTTTTCTTAAATTCCGGTGATTCTGTTATACCGCTTGCACTGCCGGTATAGGTTGTAAAGATTTTTAGCTTTGCATTGTAAAAGCATATATAATCCGGAGCGACCTCAAGAAGAAGCTCAGTCTCTTTCTTTTTGTAAGTATCAAAATTTGCAGTAAGATTTTTTATATTGATGTCCGGTGTTCCGTATTCTTTTTTCAGGGCAGCAAATTTTTTGTGGGCAAGCCCGTAAATATCAATTATAGTTGCTTCTGAAAAATATGCGATGCGTCCTATATCTCCTATTGCTATGACAGGGTCTTTGCCCAGATTGTTTTTTACCCAGGATCCAAAGAATTTTTGGTTGTGCATTGCAAAATCATTTATCCATTTCCATCTCAGGTTGAAGGTTAGATCATTATAATACTGTAAACCTGCTAAAGAGATGAAAAAAAGAGTTACCAGCCCCCAGATGAGTTTTCGTTTCAGGAGGCGTTCTTTAATAATATTTTCCCAATGGCGCCCGAAAATTATCTGGCACAGGATGATTATTGGCGGGACAATGGGCAGGGTATACCTGAAAAAGGGCATCCAGTCAAAACCGGAAAATCCCATGCTGAAAAAGATCCCTGCGGCCGCAAAGGCAAAAAGGGCAGCCGCCTTTTTTTCTTTAAATTTTACGAATCCGATCAGGGTAAGAAAAATAAGCGGTAAGTGCAGGTATTGCGACCAGAAGCTTTTACTTGTAATGGCACCGATCATTAACCGGAGGCTAAAAGGGAAAGATCCTTTGGCATAGTAGGTGTTTGGAAGCGGCAGGCCGTAATAACTCAATCTCCAGAGTATAAAAACAGCATAACCTGTAATCAGTACGGATATTCCCGGAAGATACGGTTTTATTGATTCGCCTTTAAACACCGCATTCCAAATGAGATAAGCTCCCCAAAAAATAGCAAAAATAATGCCTTCCGGTCTTGTCAGGGCAATCAGCAAAAATATTAAGCCGGTTAAAGCGAAAGGAAAGGGTTTTTTTCCTGAATATAAAATCAGGTTGATACACAACAGTAACAGAAATGAATAGAAGGGTGTTTCAAGGCCTGATGCGGCATAAAAATGGAGCGGCAGGAACAAAAGGTAAAGCAGCGGTCCGAAAAGACTTATAACTCCTTTTACTGAAAAATGGCGCACAGGAATATACCAGACCAGAAAGAGAGAAAGGATATTAAATATCCATCCGCCGATAACACTGAAGGATGTCATTCGGATTCCCGATTTATGTGCGAAAGCAATGAGAGACATCCAGACAAAATTTGAATACCCCTCGACCCGGTTTCCCGGGTTGAAAACAGGGCCTGCTCCTTCTGCAAAATTTCGAGAAAACTGATAGGTAATATAAGCGTCTTCACAGGGGTATGGGTTCAGCTTTGTCATTAAAAATATTTCAGCCAGAAAAAGAAGGATGAAAACAATAAGTGCTGAGTAAAATAGGGGGTTAAATCTGTTTTTTATCACTTCCTGTTCCGATCTGGTTGACAATAAATAGATGTTTTGAGAATTTTTAATGACTATAAAGTATAGGAAATACAGGAAAATATGTCAATAGATAAGGAGTTTTTGCTGATTAAAAACATATGTCCGGGCAGCTAGACGTGTTGTTTGTTTTGCTTTGATTATTAAGTTTTTTTTAAATATTGGCGGCCTGTTTCAACCAGCAAAGTATTTTTGAAGACCCGGTTCTTATTCCATAATATGTGCTTTGTCGATAATCAGGTAATGAAAAAGATTTATTTTATGACTCAGCTGATTTTTGTGTATAATATAACAAGATTAATATACCATTATAAATATCTGTAAATATCAGCTTTTTTGTAACTTAAAGATGTTTTCAGGCATCTTGGAAATAAAGGTAGAAGGATAATCTTCACATTAAGTATTTACTGTTTATGAAATTGAAAAGATCCTATGTCTTATAAATTTGGTGAAATAAAGATAAAGAAGTTAAGTTCAGAAGAACTTGGGCCTTTCAGGCTTGAGATGGCCAGTCTGCTTGCTTCATCACCTGACCCTTTTGCTTTTCTGGAATATAATATTGATATTACAAGGTGTAAGGTTCTGTCAAAAAAACTAACAGCAGAAACAGGTGTCAGGATAACAATGACCCACGTATTAAATAAAATTCTGGCAATTGCTGTTGATGAAAATCCGGTGTTTAACCAGGTTGTGCTTGGGAAAGATATTTATCAGCTTGAAGATATTTTTATTGCTAACGGATATCTTATCCCCGGAACAGAATGTGCTCTTTCATATGTTCTTATAAAAAATGCCCATGAGCTTTCTTTAGAGGAGATCCGGAAAGATCTTCTAAGGAAACAGGAAGAAAGGGCAGGTCAGTTTTTAGCCCAGCGCAGTCGTTTCACGGAGACTATAAAGCGTTTTATTTTTCGTTACAATCTTTTGCGGTTTGTAAGTGAGAAATTTGTTTTCAGTACAGCGCTGAAAAAAGGTCTGATCTCAAATATTGTTTTTATTAATCAGATCTACCAAAAACCGGCAACTTTTAAGGTGATAAAGCCTGTTATTACACCGATGAAGATAAGTCTCCGGATCCATGCACATGGATGGGAAGAGAAAACAATGGTTGAAGACGGTCAGCCAGTGATTAAGGAGATTCTTCCTGTTCATGTTGCCGTTGACCATAGAGTTATGCATGGTATCCATGCACACAGGTTTGGTGAAAGTCTTGAGCGGATCACGCTAGATCCCGAAAAATATTTGCAGTAAATCAGAAATGGAAAGTTTTGTATGTCTCAAAACAAAGAAATGAAATATTTTAAAGGAAAGATGAAAGAAAGTTCCTCTGTGAATGTTCTTCTCGGCACAGACTTTTTTGGCTGGATACGTGTTCTTGTCAAAATCCGTTTTTATGTAGCTTTAAACAAAATTCCTCTGGCAGTACTGATAACCGTAACGTCCTTTTTTAATACCCTTTTATTTTGGATTGAATGGGCCGTATTCGGGTTTTGGGTCTCGAAAATAAAGATAAATGAGCCGCCGGTTTTTATTTTAGGACATTGGCGCTCCGGAACAACGCTTATTCATGAACTTATAGGATTGGACCGGCGGCACGTATATCCAACAAACTGGGATTGTTTTGTGGCCAATCACTTCCTTTTAACCGGCTGGTTTTTAAAGCCGCTTTTAAAAAGATTATTGCCGGACAAAAGACCTCAGGATAATATGCCGGTGGAGTTTGATCTTCCGCAGGAGGACGAATGTGCACTTTCCTGTTTGGGCGCGCCGTCAGCCTATATGCATTTTTTCTTTCCAAAAAACAGGCAGGCTTATTATTCACTTCATGATATTGAGAAACAGAGCAAGTCTGATCAAAAAAGGTGGCAGAGAATTTATTTATGGTTCCTTAAACGTGTTATTTATACTAGGCCCGGAAGACTTATCAGTAAGTCTCCGACACATGCTTTTCGGATAAAGACTTTGTTGCGTTTGTTCCCCGAAGCTCGATTCGTAAATATTATACGAAACCCATACCATGTGGTTAATTCAACCCTGAATCTGTACAAATCGGTATCCGCTTCCTACAATATCGGTCCCTTAGCAGAAAACGGTCTTGAAGATTTTGTGCTGGATGTTTTTTTGGAAATGCATGCAAAGCTTAATGCGACCAAGAGCCTGATTCCGGAAGGCAATTATCAGGAGATTTTCTATGAGGATCTCATTTTAGACCCGGACAAAGAACTGAAAAAAGTTTATGAAGGGCTTGGTCTGGGCAGTTATGAAGAGAATCTTCAGCCGGCGTTAAAAAGGTATTTTGCTGACCGGGCAGATTATCAGCCCAATAAGTTCGTAATGGATCCTGAACTATATAATGCTGTCAGCGGTAAACTGGGTGATATTATAAAGCAGTATGGTTATGAAGTGCTATCCGCAGCAGAAACTTCCTCTTTAAAAGACTAAGCCTGTTAGGGTTCGCCTTTCCTGTCTCTGGGTTAAGTCTGCAGAAAATTTTCAGGAAAGGTAAGCTTTTTTGTAATTCTCCACCGTCAGGTGTTCAAACTCAATAGTTATTGTTGCTGCCCGTTTACTGTTTACGGTTCCCAGTGTTTTAAACAGACTTTTTTCATCGGAGAATTCAGTGTTTTTTGCTTCGGTGATGAGCTGATCTCCGGGTTCAATAAATCTGCGCATCTTTATTTTTGAACAGTTTTTTAATACAGGTTTGAGGTCGGTCAGGCCTTGTTCAATCAGTTTTTTTTCGGCCAGTTTTTTTGCGGTTTCAACCATGGCTTCTATGGTCAGTACTCCAGGAAGTATCGGCCGCAGAGAGAAATGGTCGTTAAAATAGTCTTCCGTTGAGGTGATGTTTTTAATTCCTGTAATCTTTTCAGGATCTTCATCTGTTATGAATCTGTCAATTGCTTTTCTTTTGCGAATTTTTATTTCTTCCCGAAAGGTAATGTTTCTGTTCAATTCTTTTTTCGGTAAAGGATATCCTTCACTGTAAAGATTTTTAAACTGGGTTTTAATTCTTTCTGGAGGGTCCAGCTCATTTAGCGGATAGAGGTAGCATACCGCATGATTGAGTTCAAGCGCAATTTTTCCATTGATCAGAACTCTTCCGTTACAAAGAGCGCTTTCTTCGCTGAAGCTTTCGATCTCACCTTCAAGCTGGAGCTGGTCTCCCGGCATGATGTGCTTGCCGCAAGTATAGGTGTCGACTATTGTGATAACAGGCTTAACCGTATAGTCTCTTTCTTTGATTATTGCCCATGAAACAAGCTGAGCAGCAGCTTCTGCAATTATGACAGGTGAATAAACCGGTATGTTTGGGAATATCTCTTCAAGGAAATAATCATCCCAGGATATGTTTTTAATCCCCTTGACTGATTTGCCCGGGTTTATTTCGCAGATCTTGTCTACCATCAGAAAACGCATGATAATTTCCCCCACTTTAAGAGTTTTCTTTTATGTCAGGCTGAAACCATTTTGTTGAGTTTTGTATATTTTACTTTTACTTCTTCACGGTCTTTTGCCGGGAGTTCATAAAGGACATAAGTCAAATTGCCTATTTTAAGGATGCTGCTGTCATTTATAACTGCTTCGGCGCTGATGGTTGCGCCGTATTCATTAATGTTTTCAATTTTAATGTTGAGGGTCAGCTGATCACCCGGGACTGCATTTCCGGTTATTTCGATGTCTTTGATCATTACCATGACAGCTAAGTATTTATAATCATTTGATGTTGTTATGGTCCATCCGCCCAGTTGGGCGAGAGCCTCTACGATAAGCGGTGAGGGCATAACCGGGAGCCTGTCATAGTGCTCAATCAGAAAATCTTCTTCTGATGAAATGTTTTTTATGCCGATTGAACTTTCTCCCGGTATAAAATCTATAACTCTGTCAAAAAGATAGAAGCGCATTTTTTAGCCTTTAAATTTTTTGATTGCGAGTGTTGCGTTTTGTCCTCCAAAAGCAAAAGAATTTGAGAGGGCAAGGTTTACTTCCGTTTCTCTTGCTTGACCGGGTATGTAATCAAGATCGCATTTTGGATCAGGCGTCTCAAGGTTTGTAGTCGGCGGAACAATATTTTCCTTTACTGCCAGAGTGGTTATTGCAAATTCCACCGCAGAAGAACTGCAGACAAGATGGCCGAGCATTGACTTGCTTGAACTGATTGGAATGTTGTAGGCCTGATCGCCGAATACTTTTTTTATGGAAAGAGTTTCACTTCTGTCATTTACCAGGGTTGCTGTTCCATGGGCATTTATATAACTGACTTCTTTTTTGTTTGCTCCGGCATCATTTACAGCACGAAGCATTGACAGGTCTCCTCCACGGCCGTCCGGCGGTGTATCTGTTAGGCGGTATGCGTTTGATGACGACCCGTATCCTGCGAATTCAGCGTAGATGTGAGCCCCCCTTTTTTTAGCATGTTCCAGTTCTTCAAGGATTACAATGCCGGCGCCTTCGCCCATGATAAAACCGTCTCTATCAAGGTCAAAAGGTCTGCTTGCACGATGCGGTTCGTCATTTCGTGTTGAGAGTGTCCCAAGTAAATGAAATCCACCGACTGAAAACTCAGAAAGCATAGAACAGTGTCCGCCTGATAAAACAATGTCGCAGTCTCCATCTTCGATAAGTCTTTTTGCTTTTCCAAGCGCATGTCCGCTTGAGGAGCAGGAGGTGTGGGATGTTTCCAGGGGGCCCTGCAGGTTGTAGAGCAGGGAAAGTATCTTTGTGCCGGTATCCGTTCTTCTTCTTGCGGACCATGTTTTTGCCACAGAAGGAGAATGCTTGAGGAGATGACAGTATGCGTTCTGGCCTTCCACAAAAGCATTGTGTACCAGGTCTTTTGCGTAGATGTTCTCAATATTTCCGATCTTAATATATTCCTCATCGCCGCCAAGGGAGACACCGATCTTTACAGGATCTTCTTTTTTCAGTTCAAGTCCTGAATCTTTTAAAGCCATTCCGGAAGCTTCAATTCCAAGCTGAATACTGCGTCCGGTAAGGTTCTGAAGTTCCTCCGGAAGGAGGCTTGTGTCAAAAGAGAAATCCGTTATTTCTCCGGCGATCTGCACCGGAAAGGTTGATGCGTCAAAACCGGATATCCTTTTTATGCCCGAAGCTCCGTTTATGATTCCCTGCCAGGTCGTCTTAAGATCATTTCCAATCGGGCTTATTACGCCAAGTCCTGTTATTACAACTTTTCTGGTCATTTTTTTACACTTTGTTTTAATTATTGTTTAATTGTCTTTGGTTACGACGATAGTTCCGTTTTGACCGCCCAGTCCGAACGAATTTGAAATAGCCGTACGGATCTCTGCTTCCCTGGATTTATTTGGAACATAGTCCAGGTCGCACAGAGCATCCGGTTCGCTGTAATTTATGGTCGGCGCAATAAAGTTGTTTTCCATTCCAAGCACCGTTGCAATCAGCTCGAGGGCTCCGCCTGCCGACATCAGATGTCCTATCATGGACTTGGTGCTCGAAACAGGAATGTTATACGCCTTTTCTCCAAAGACTTTTTTTATGGCCTCTGTTTCAATACGGTCATTTTTTAAGGTTGCGGTTCCATGGGCATTAATATAATCGATCTGTGCAGGTTTCATCCCGGCATTATCTATGGCTCTCTGCATCGAAAGCATGGCGCCTTTTCCTTCAGGATGAGGATCGGTTATTTTATAGGCATCAATGGAAGACCCATAGCCGGCCATTTTTGCATAAATTTTAGCGCCCCTTTTTATAGCGTGTTCTTTTTCTTCGAGTATTAATATTCCGGCACCTTCGCCAAGGGCAAAACCGTCCCTGTTTTTGTCAAACGGTTTCATGGCTCCTGCCGGATCATGGTTTTGTTTGCTCATTAGCTCCAGCAGGCTGAAAGCGTAAACACCAAAATGGTAGACCATTGAATCATACCCGCCGGTGAGTAGGATATCTGCTTCTCCTCTTTGAATAAGATGGTAGGCCTGTCCGATAGCCTGTGTTGCAGCGGCGCAGGCCGAGATAATATTGTAACAGGGGCCTTTTATTTTGTATTGACTGGCAATGGATAGTGCGCCTGCATTAACCCTGTTAAAGAGAGGATAAAAATGATTTTCTCCGGTCGCTTCTTTTTTAACTGTTTCTGAAAATTTGCCGGGATCCAGGTTGGGGTCATTGAATATACTGCTGTAGATTCCAGAGTCCATCAGTTCCTTAAGATCGGGGATTACGGCATGAACACCTGAAGATAAAATAACCCCGCTTTTTGCTTCCTGAAAATCATCTGCTTTAAGTGCTGCGTCATCAATCGCCAGCTTTGCCGCACAGTTGGCAAGTAGTATGCGTCTTTCATTTGTAATGTTTAAGATCTCAAGACCTGACAGGATCTTTTCCGGTTCAAAGCCTTCAACCTCGCCTGCAAAAGTTGTTGAGAATTTTGATGCATCAAAAAGAGTGATATGGTCTATGCCTGATTTTCCGTTTTTAAGGGAGTCTCTATAGCTGTCGTTTCCCGTGCCGATAGGCGAAACGGCTCCCATTCCGGTTATAACGATCTCTCTTTTTTTGTTTTCAGGGGTCATCATTCAATAAGCCTTTTTCTACAGCCCGAAAGGCTGCTTATTTTTATCCGCCGTATGCACCCTTGGGAGTATTGCCGGATATAAAATTAAAATGGGTCTTTGCTTTTTGAGGATCTTCCAGGTCAGAGACATTAACAAAGCTTAACGTGCCCCGTTTTATTACGGTTTTCAGTTTGTCTGCCACATATATCTCGGCATCGAACTGAGCTTCGGTTTCTTCGTAGGCTCTTATTTTGATTTCTATTCTCATCTGGTCGCCGGGAACCACAAATTCTTTATATTTAATTGACTTTACGGATGAAAGTCTCGCCTTCTTTTTGTGCTCGGAGGATGCAAAAACCAGCCATGATCCAAGCTGTGAAACAGCTTCAAGCTGTAGAACACCCGGCATAACCGGAAATCCCGGGAAATGATCAGCCAGAAAATTTTCACTCATGGTGACATTTTTTATTCCTGTGATCGAAGCCTTTTTTTCACATTTTGTTATTTTATCTGTAAGAAGACAGCGCATAATTATTTTGTAATTTAAATTAGAAATTTAAAAAAAAGAAAAGAGGGAAAATTTCACTCTTTTCCTTAAGCCCGGATTATTTTTTTTCGATTTCCATCTTTGCGATGTTAACAAAGGTCTGAACCGTAAAGAGAGTCGGCAGATCATCTGTACGAAAACCCTCCTGCAGTTTTTCAGCGTCGACTTCCGGCATTTTTTCTCTAAGTTTTTCAGCGCCAAGAGCAGTGAGTGCGCCATCCACAACTACATCTTCCTCCTTGACACCTTCTGAGGAAAGGATCTCTTCCTGAAGACCGCCTCTCGGGATCTTTATTCCAAAGGTTTTTTCGATTCTAAAAACAATGTCTAAAAGATCAAGTGATTCCGCGCCAAGATCATCAAAAAGAGATGAGCCTGCTTCAACTTCATCATCTTCAACCCCAAGTGCTTCAACAATAGCTTCTTTTACTCCCTCATAAATTTCTTTTTCTTCCATGGTTTATTCCTTTCAGTTTAATATTTATTGATATTTCTATGCTTTAAAAGACAAGTCTGATCCTTTTAGCCGCGGAATCCTCCGTCAACGTAAAGGATCTGTCCGGTAATGTATGCCGCTTCATCGGATGCAAGAAAAAGTACCATATTTGCAATATCATTCGGGTTGCCAAGCCGTTTTAAAGGGATCATGTCCATTACAATATCTTTTGCACGCCGGACAACCTCCTGGCTCATCTCGGTTTCAATCACACCGGGTGCTATGGCATTTACCGTGACTTTTTTTGAAGCCAGTTCTACTGCTGCTGAACGGGTAAAACCGTTAATGCCTGCTTTAGAGGCAGCATAGTTTGTCTGGCCTCTTCCCCCTTTTGTGCTTGCAACTGAGGAGATGTTTATGATGCGGCCGCTTTTCTGAAACATCATCTGTTGGGCAACTGCTTTTGTGCAGTTAAATGTACCGAAAAGATTTGTTTCCACTACCAGCCTGAAGTCCTCTTCCGGCATGGTCAGCAGCAGTCCGTCTCTGGTGACGCCGGCATTGTTGACCAGGATGTCAATGCGTTCAAATTTGTCAATAACCTCCTGGGCTATTTTTTCCATCTCATCAAGTTTTGTTACGTTTCCTTTTAAGCTTATTGCTGTTCCGCCTGCTTCCTCTATCTCTTTAACTGTATTGTCACAGTCGTTTAGATCAAGACATATGAGTTTTGCTCCTTCAGATGCCAGACAAATAGCGATCACTTTTCCGATTCCTCTTGATGCTCCTGTTACGATTGCAACTTTGTTTTGTAGTTTCATGTTTTTTTCTCCTGTAATTTGGCTGGAGCAGGTGCCAGGGTTAAAGTTTAAATGCTTTTCGGGTTGCTTCTATATTTTGTTCTGAAACCGGTTTTTGGAAGCTGCGGAAATCATCGAACACGAATCCGTGTTCTTCTGCGAGTCTGCCTATTTCGGATATCCTGTCAAGATGCAGCTCTCTTCCTAGGGAGAATCTTTCCCATTTTTCTTCAAAAGTAAGTGTCATTGTTTCACCTAAACAGGAAGGGATGTCATTTGGCCCCAGTCCTGAATAGCGGTATGTGTCCGTTGTTGATCCAGGCAGCGAAATAAGCCCGGTATCAAGGATCAGCACGTCTTTTCGGGGCGGATTTTTGTAGATCACATCCTTGGGCTGGGCAATATCAAACACAATTGAGCCGGGCTGAAGGGTGTCCTGGTCTATTATCTGTCCGGTTGATGTGGTGGTAAAAATTACTCTTGATGTTTCCAACGCGCTGTTTATATCCTGAGTTATTTCTATTGTTCCGTTACCGTCTTTCATTTCGTCAATAAACTTCCTGATAAAAGCTGTTTTTCTACGGCTGACCAGCAGGAGGTTCATCCCTTTTGCATGCAGTATTTTTGTGATCGCAAGTCCGATACTGCCGGGGAAACCGATAATTGCTATTTTTTGTTTTAAAGGGTTGATCTCCATTCTCTGCATGATCTTTTCAAATGCATAGATCGATGCGTGGACGGTTAAAGAGTTTCCGGTTGTCACGGCGGAACGGCAGTTGTCGGCGATTTCCACACCTCTTGCGCCTATGACTGCGCAGATCGCACCCAGTCCTATCATTTCCGCACCCCATTTTTCAGCCATTTTGCTTGCTTTGATCGCTCTTTCCGTTGTAATGGCCTGGTTCTCAAGCATCTGATCCGGGGACATGATCACACAGTATGCCTTTCCCTGGCAGATTGTACCTTTGTCGGAGATGACCTGTTTGAAGGTGAAGATGTCCTCGATCAATTCGTTTTTAAGGCAGTATTCTTTCAGCTTTTTTTCAGAAAGGAGGCTGTATGGAGAAAACCGGTATCTTGCCAGAACCAGGCGAAGCTCTTTTGTGTTTCTGCAGTGCACGATGAATGCAAATTTCCGTATTTTTTTCTCAGTCATTTTTCTGTCTAGATGAAGTCGTTTTATTTAAATTTTTCAAAGATAAGGGCAGTACATTGTCCGCCGACGCCCTGATTTATGTTTAGTGCAGTATCTATATTTTTTTCAATTGGTTTTTCTGTCACCAGATTAAGATTTAATTCTTTGTCCGGGTTTTTGCAGTTCGCTGTTGGGAAGATGATCCCATTATCCATTGCCATAAGGGAATATATCGATTCAGCAGCGCTGGTACCTGTACCCATATGCCCGGTTATTGATTTAGTTGCGCTTACAGGGATGTCTGAAATATTTTCCTTGAAGATCTCATTAAGCGCCTTTGCCTCTGCTTTGTCACTTTCTTTTGTGCCGGTTCCGTCGGCGCATATCCAGTCGATATCTTCAGGGCTGATAGATGCATCCTGGATTGCCCTGTTAACGGCCCTGCGTATGCCCGTACCCTCCGGGTCAGGTGTATACATGTGGTAGGCACTGGAAGCATTTCCGTATCCTGTTATCTCCCCGTATATTTTAGCCCCTCTTTTTTGTGCGTATTCAAGTTCTTCCACGACGACAAAACCGGCACCTTCGCCGGCTACCATTCCATCCCGGAAACGGTCAAAAGGGCAGCATGCTTTTTGAGGGTCAGGGTTTTTTGAAAGCAGGTTAAAAGAATCGAGACTAAAAATTGTATTTGGTGTTATCAGGGAATCATACCCGCCGGCAATGATAACGTCTGCAAGGCCTCTTCTTATGGCCCGAAAAGAATCACCGATCGCCTGTGATCCGCCTGTATAGGAAGAGACAATATTATCGTTTTCGCCCTGAATGTTATACATCAGCGAAATGTAGTAGAAAGCATTGTTCGGCAGAGCCTTTAATAGAAAGAGCGGATATGCAGAAGGCACGCCGTCTTTTCCAAATTTGGCAGAGTCAAATCTTTGCTTTTCTTCATCCCAGGACTTAAGGATCGGATCATTTAAGTCTTCAAACCCTGGACCGTCATCAAATCCACCGCCGCCCGAGCCTACAATTGCGCCGAATCTGGCCGGATCGACTTTTTCGGTTTCAAGGCCTGAATCTTCCATTGCAAGTTTGGCAGCCGCAATGGCCAGGTGGACATTGTGAAAGGTCAGCCTGATCGTTTTTCGATCCTTTATAAAATCTTTGGGCTTGAAGTTTTTAATTTCTGCGCCGATGCTGACAGGAAGGTGTTCGGGATTAATGCTTGCAAAACTCTCTACACCTGTTGTTTTGTTCAGGAGGTTTTCCCAGTTTTCATCTTTGCCGATGCCAATGGGTGTGACGGCTCCCAATCCTGTAATAACTGCTCTTTTTTCCATAATTTTTCTGCGCTTTTATTGTTTATATTTCGAAAAAACAAGTGATGTATGTTCTCCTGAAAAACCGAAGGTGTTTGAAACCGCATTTTTGATCTGTTTCTCAAGCGGGTTTTCAGCGATTATGTTTAGTCCTTTAAGGGCTTCCTGTTTTGAACAGTTTTTTGCCGGCGGTATCATGTCATGGTATACGGACAGGACTGTTGAAGCTGCATCAAATGCGCCTGATGCCGGAAGCATGTGTCCTGTAAGGGGTTTGCTTGTGCTTATCGGTATGTTTCCTGCGTTTTTCCCGAACACTTCTTTTAAAGCTGATATTTCGGGGGCGCCGCCTTTTATGTCTGTTCTGCCGTCAGCATGTATGTAATCGATGTCAGCCGGTGAAAGGGATGCGCAGGAAAGAGATTGTTTAATGCATTCAGACAGTCCTGATGGGTCCTGATCTTTTGAAGAAACTCTGTAGAAAGAGCCGTTGTCATAGTAAGAGGAATATCCCGTTATTTCAGCATATATGCGGCCCCCTCTTTTTTCGGCCAGTTCTTTTTCCTCCAGGACCATTACGACAGACCCTTCTCCCAGGGTAAACCCTTTTTCGCTTGAGTCAAATGCCGGGCAAGCGCCTGTTTCTTTTGAAAGCAGTCCCATTGCTGAAAGAGACATGAAGCTCATGGTGTTTAATGCGTAACTCCCTCCGGCAAGATAAAAGTCGCTTTCACCGTGGCGTATGGATTTGAAGGCTTCGCCGATGGATTGTGCGCCGCTGGCGTCAATGGAGCTGAATGCAAGGTTTGGGCCTTGGAATTGCTGCTGTATGGATATGTGACACAGGCTCATGTTTGCAAGAACGGACAGGGGCCAGAGCGGATGAACGGAAAGGTTCGGGTCGTTCGTGTGTATGGGGATGTCAGCATATTTGTTTCCGGGAGACACATTTATTCTCAGGTCTTTTCCCGTTGATTCGTAACAGGCAAGAAAGAACTCTTCTGCAGAATACTGCAGGCCGTCCACGCCTAGGGCGAGTCCTGAGTTCTCCGGCGGATAGGCTTCACCCTCTATTCCTGAATCTTCCATGGCAAGATAAGCCGAAGCAATGGCATATTGAATTGTTTTGTTCATCAATTTTAAAGATTTAGGCTTTATCTTGTAATCGCGGGGATTGAAGTTTTTTACTTCGCCTGCTGTTTTTGCGGGGAAGGAAGGATACGCAAAGGAAGATATGGGGCCGGTTCCGTCTTTGCTGTTCAGCAGAGACGGCCAGACTTCCCCTGTGCTGTTTCCTACAGGTGAAATTATTCCCAGTCCAGTAACTACAACACGTCGAATCATTGAAATTTTTTAACAAGAATGGATGCGTTTTGACCGCCGAAGGCAAAAGAGTTGGAAAGGATCGTTTCTACTCTCTTGTTTCTGGATTCATTCGGGACATAGTCCAGATCACATTCAGGGTCAGGGTTTTCGTAGTTGATCGTGGGAGGGATAAGGTCGCTGTTCAGAGAAAGAGTACTCAGGATCAGTTCAATGGCAGCTGCGCTGGCAACCAGATGTCCCATCATTGATTTATTTGAAGTTACCGGTATTTGATATGCCCGGTCATGAAAAACATTTTTAATTGCTGCGGTTTCGCTCTTATCGTTTAAGTAGGTGGATGTTCCATGGGCATTGATGTAGTCAACTTCGTCTATATCACAGTCGGCGTCATCTATTGCTGCTTTCATGGCGATGTCCGGGCCATGCCCGTTTTCAGGAGTGGCTGTCAACTTGTATGCATTTGAAGAAGAACCGTATCCTGTGATTTCCCCCAATATTTTTGCACACCGTTTTTGTGCATGAGACAGCTCCTCCAGAATAAGGATTCCGGAACCCTCGCCGAGGACAAATCCGTCGCGCTTCATGTCAAAGGGGCGGGATGCGCCTTCGGGATCATCATTGTTTTTGGAAAGTGCTCTGATCTTTGTAAAACCAGTGAGTGAAAATTCTCCGATCATTGAATCGCATCCACCGGTCAGCATGACTTCAGCATCGTTGTCCTGAATCATCCTTACCGCTTTACCGATTGCCTGTGCTGATGATGCGCAGGCGCTTGAAGTCGTACGGATTGGGCCCTGGATGTTCTGAAGTATCGAAAGCATGCTGGCTGCGATGTTGGCGCTTCTTCTAAAAGGCCATATTTTACCAAGATGTTTTGATGTGTCTAAGTGCGGAAAGGAGTGACTGTTTCCATTTGCTGATTTTCTTGCCATCAGCAGCTCAAGAATGTCAGCATTTTCAAACATTTTTTCAAATAGAGAAAAATTGGCGCTTTCTTCGTCTGATCCGATCGAGATGCCGATATCTGAAGTGTCAATCAGATCAAGGGTTAAACCGGCATTTTTAACAGCCTCTTCTGCTGCTTTGATGCAGAAACTTGTGCTTCGGCCCAGAAACGGCTTAAATTCTTCCGGAACGGCTGTGTCCAGATGAAAATTCTTTACTTCGGCAGCGATGTTCACCGGATAATTGGAAGCATCAAAAAGCGTTATGGGAGCAATACCTGATTTTCCATTAATAAGGTTTTGCCAGCTTGATTCGATGTCATTACCCAGAGGGGTTACCGCACCCACGCCGGTGATGACAACCCGTCTTTTTTCTTTTTTTGCCTTATATCTGTTTTTATCTGCGTAATGTGCTGTCATTTTAGTTTTTCTCAGTATAAAAAAGTTGTGGATTGATAATGATAATAATGTTTATAATGCGAATATGTTTTTGCTCTTTGTTTTTGTAGTTAATGTTACGGCAAGGACCGTACCACTTTTACTGTTTTGTGAGACAAATCAAAAAAATATTAAAAGTGGTTTAATTTCAACAACTTAGCTCCTAAAATAATCTGTTTTAAAAGGGGATTGATCTTCTGGGGTAATAAAAGGATTTTCTCATGGTTATTCTTAGCCAAGAATGATTATTTTTTTGGCTATTATTAGCCATTGGGGCGGTCTCTATTGTTATAAGTGTCTGTTTTCCAATGAATTTTGAGGGATGATCGGTGCATTTGAGGTGTAAAGTTTACAGTTTGTTGAAATGATGTTTTTTAATTTAAAATGTTCAGTGTCTTAAACTATAAATAATGAAAAAAATATATAAATTAATATATTTTATAGCATTAACATCCTTTTTCTTTCCAGGTATTGCTTTTTCTTTTGATGCTTTCATTGTTTTATCAAGTGATATTATTCCATATAAAAGCTGTGTTGATGGTTTGGAAGAGGCCCTTGAAGGAAGGTCTTTAAACGTTCTGGATATAAGGGGAGATCTGGAGGAAGGGTACAGGGTATTAAAAAAGATAAAGAAAGAAAGTCCGGGTTTAATTATTGCGGTTGGTCCGCAGGCAGCTTATGTTCTTTCAAAAGAGACCGGAGATATTCCCCGTGTTTTTTGCATGGTCCGTAATCCCCAGAAGATCATAGGGGCTAATTTTTTTCCGGGGGTAAGTCTGAACATGCCCTCCCCGTTTTTTCAGCTGACAAAAATAAAAGAGGCTTTTTACACCAGACAGAAAGTGGGTATTTTTTTTAACCCCGCATCAAATCAGTCAATAGTGGATGCCTTTGACAGGGAAGCCGGTAAGCTTTCCATCGAAATTATTAAATTTCCCATACTGTCTAAAAAAGATATTTCTGCAGTCATAAACTCAGATCAATTTTCAATTGATGTTCTTTTGATTATTCCCGATGATCAGCTCCGGTCAGAAAAGATTATTAGCTATATCATCAAAGAATCCTTGAAAAGAAAAATACCGGTGGTGGGCTATAACAGCTGGTTTGCAAAAAATGGCGCACTTCTTTCTTTTATTCTTGATTACAAAAATATAGGTGTTCAGACCGGTCAACTGTCAAAAAGAATCCTGGGCGGAGAAAAAGTTGAAAAAGACTATATCGTTCCGCCTGAGAAGATAAGCATCCGTGTTGATCTTAAGACGGCAAAGAAGCTGGGGATCAAGATGTCACCCGAAATTATTAATCAGGCGCAGGGAGTGATCGATTAATGAAGTGGGGTCTGAACGTAAAATTTATCTGCTATACGGTATTTATAATTGTCTTCATCTCCCTTGTTTTCAGTGTGGCATTTATTTATCAGTCAAAAAAGGCATTGATTGATGAGTTTACAAACCGTGCAGAGTCTCTGGTTAAAAATCTTGCTTTAAATATTGAGATGCCGCTTCTCATTGAAAATAAGGAGACCCTTGAATCTCTTGCATACAATCTTCTTCAGGAGAAAGATGTTCAGAGTGTAAAAATCCAGGACCAGTCCGGGACGTTTTTTGTTGATATGGGAAAAGGCAAGAAGCTGTTTCCCTGGCAGGAGGAAAAAATCATTGTTCCAGTTTATTTTTCGCCGGAAAATGAAAAAGATACAACCGAACAGATGAACCTTTTTTTCGAGGAAACAGATAAAAAAAATCAGGCTGGAAATCAGCTTATCGGCAGTATTGAAGTTATGTTCTCAAGAAAAAGTATCATAAAAAAATTGAACCGTCTTCGTTGGTGGATATTTATTGCAGCGACCCTGGCAGCGGTTATAGGCGGTATTGCCGGTCTCTATTTTTCACGTACCCTTATTCTTCCTTTGCAGAGGCTTGCAGGCGCTACATACTCTATTGCCAGGGGTAACTGGGAGGAAAGGCTGGAGGTTGTCCGTACCGATGAAGTCGGGCAGCTTACGGAATCCTTTAATATCATGGCCGAGTCCCTGGTGGCTAAAAAAGAAGAACTTGAAAATACATATAAAGAGCTTATGCAGAAAGAGAAACTGGCCGAGGTGGGAAACTTTTCAATGATCATTGCCCATGAACTTAAAAATCCTCTGGGTATTATAAAGGGATCTATTGATATTCTTGCCAAACCGTCCACCAAGCCGGAGCTTAAGGTAACAATGATCAGTTATATACAGGATGAGGTGATGCGGCTGAACAAACTGATAAATGATTTTCTTTTATTTGCCAAGCCTACACCGCCCCATAAAGCTAGTGCTGATATTAATGATGTTGTTCAGAGGATTTCGGATCATTTTTTGGTTCCTGAAGAGATAAACAAGAAAATAAAGATTAATATTAATCTGGGTGATGTGCCCGAAATCAAGGTGGATGAAGAGCAGCTCTATCAGGTTCTTTTAAATCTTGTCAATAATGCCGTGCAGTCGATTGAAAAAAAAGGGAGCATCTCTATCCGGACGGCATGTGCAGAGACAGAGGTCGGGATAAGTGTCTCTAATACCGGGTCGGAGATCCCTGCTGAATTAAAGGAAAGGATATTTGAACCGTTTGTGACCACGAAAGCAAAAGGTACCGGGCTTGGACTGGCCATCGTAAAAAAACATGTTGAAAATCATCAGGGAAGGATTACGGTTCGTGATTTTGACCGTGGAGGAACGATCTTTGATATTTTTCTTCCGATAAATAATAACTGACATTTAAGGCTTTCAGGAAGTTATCTGCTGAGATGTGAAAAATGTAAAAATAAAAGGACCCTGCATGAAAAAAATATTGATAGTAGACGATGAAAAAAAGCTAAGGCATATTCTTCAGATCATACTGGAAGAAAAAGGATACAGTACTGAAGAAGCTGAAAATGGCGAAGAGGCTTTAAAGCGTATAAAGGCCAACAACTATTCAATGGTGATTACGGATCTTAAAATGCCTGTTATGGACGGGATAACGCTGCTCCGTGAAATAAAGAAGATCGATCCCGACTATCCGGTTATTGTTTTAACCGCTTTTGGGTCTATTGAATCGGCGGTTGAGGCTGTTCGGGAAGGCGCTCTTGATTACATCACCAAACCGTTTGAAGAGGAGGAGCTGCTTATTACGATTGAGCGTTCCATGAGATTTTCAGAACTTGTTGAGGTGAAGAAGGTTCACCGTGAGGAACTTTCAGAGTCTTTTGATTTTAGTAATATTGTTGCAGAATCTCAGGAGATGCTGCAGATCTTAAAACAGTCTTCAATGGTTTCAAAAAGTCGCAGCACAACCGTTCTTGTGCTGGGTGAAAGCGGAACAGGTAAAGAGCTTATTTCAAGGGCTATTCACTTTAACAGCGAAAGAGGTTCAAACAAGTTTGTTGCCATAAACTGCGCAGCGATTTCACCCAACCTGGTTGAAAGTGAGCTGTTCGGACATGAGAAGGGTTCGTTTACCGGGGCTGACAGAACCAAGCTCGGAAAATTTGAGATCGCACACAAGGGGACCGTGTTTTTAGATGAGATCGGAGACCTTCCCACTGATGCACAGGCAAAACTCTTAAGGTTTCTGCAGGAAAAGGAGTTTGAACGGGTTGGCGGAACCGCAATGATAAAGTCTGATGTAAGGGTTATCTGTGCCACAAATAAAGACCTTAAAAGCCGGGTTGATGACGGGGCTTTCAGAGAGGACCTTTATTACAGAATAAATGTTTTTCCGCTTCATCTGCCTCCTCTGCGTGACAGGAGGAAAGATATTATGCCTCTGGCAGAACATTTTCTTTCACGCTGCGCTGAATCAATGGGCATGCAGAATGTAAAGATAACAAAAGAAACCCAAAAGATGCTTGCCCGGTTTAACTGGCCGGGAAATATAAGAGAGCTTGAAAATGCAATTGAAAGGGTGGTTATTCTTTCCGAAGGCGGTGTTATTGGTGATGAACATTTCAGCTTTTTAACAGGTAAAAATGAAGATAAGCTGTCAGAGGGTTTTGCCCTGTCTGAAGAGGGTGTGAAACTTGAAGATATTGAACTGGATCTGGTAAGGCAGTCACTTGAGATGGCAAATAATAATCAGACAGAAGCGGCAAAGCTTCTGGGGCTGACTCGCGGAAAATTCCGCATACTTGTAAAACGATTAAAGGGTGAAGGGTAATGATTAAATCAAGAAGAAGACTCATTTTTTATGACCTCATTTTTGCGGGGATGATGTTTCTGTTTCTGCCGTTTACGGCGGCTTCCGAACCGGATAACAGCACTATTTTTAAAGATACGGAACTTATGTTTCTTGGCGAGGATCTCTATACCGTTTCCATTGCATCGAGGAAACAGGAACCGATCCAGAGGGCTCCGGCAGCGGTTGTGGTTATAAACAGCGAAGATCTGAAAAAATACCGAACTCTGGCAGAAGCATTGAGAGGTGTTCCTGGATTTTTTGTGGATAGAAATGAGCTTAAAGAAAGGATATATTTAAGAGGAATTCCGGATTCATTCCTGGTCATGATGGACGGAGTCCCGTTTTCGAGTGATGCCTCTACTATTGATTATCCAAGAGGTGCTGATCTTTCTTTAGATATCTTTGATAAGATAGAGATCATTCGGGGGCCGGGGTCCGCGCTTTGGGGAGCAGATGCTTTTTCCGGAATTATAAATCTGGTTACAAAAAAAGGAAAAAAACTTAAAGGCGTTAAGGTTAAGCTGGAAACAGGTTCCTATGATACGTTCGGAACAACCCTACAGGCCGGTACAGAAAAAGCGGGCTGGGATATGTTTGTATCGGGAACGTTTTCAAGGACAGAAGATTTTGAGCACGATCTTTCCACCCGTGATAAACGCGCTGATGATTACAACCGGGAACTATACGGTAAACTTGGTTTTAAGGACAAATTTGAGATATCCGGAAGACTCTCCAGCTATCGAGATCATTACTCCATAAAAGATCACCTGCGGGAATGTTCTGAGCAGAAGTCCTTTTCCTTTGTTCAGGCTGGCTACAATGATTCCTTTAAAAAAACGGGTGTTTCCGCACGGCTGTGGTTCCAGTATTTTGACAGCCTTGACAATTATGATCCTTCCCGCTATGAGCAGACAAACCGGCAGTATGGCGGTGATATAAAGTTTGACCGGGTCTTTTTTGGAAATAATTTTGCTACGGTGGGTTCCTCTTTTCGATATAATGACGGTACTGCAATTAGACTTACGAACGGGGATGTAAAACGTGACTATTTTTCCAGCTATAATACGGATGTTTTTTCCTTTTACTTTCAGGATAAATGGAAGATATCAAAGAACCTTGAGACGACTTTCGGCATCCGTTATGACAATCACAGTGAATATGAAGATTTTACCAGTCCGAGACTCGGCGTGAATTATATTTTCTGGGAATATTTCAATTTGAAACTTCTTTACGGCCGGGCATTCAGGACACCCAGTCTTGTTGTGGTCTTTCAAAAGCCGAGAGGGCTTGACCTTGACCCGGAGCAGATTGACAGTTATGAGGCCGTGCTCGGATTTAACTATAAAAATATATTCAGTGCGGAAGTAAATTATTTTTATAATGAGCTTGATGACATCATCGAAAGGGATGCTTCCGGTGAGATAGCAAATAAAAGCAATAATCATATTAAAGGAATTGAGGTGTCATTGTCTTTTCAGCCGCACAGATCATTGCGGCTGTATGCCAACTATTCTCATCTTCTGGGCGACCGGCAGAGCGGTTCCTCTTCGATCCTGTCAACGCCAACGCCAAGTGAAGATGATCCGAATATGACCATCGAAAGCACCCTGGAAAGCTTTTTAAATGTCGCTCCTGACAATACCATGAACTTTGGTATTGATCTCAGCTTTTTGAAATATTGCCGGGCGAACCTGGAAGCGAATTATGTAGATGACCGCAAGCTGGCAAGGGGAGGGGCGATGCTGTCTTCCAATCGGACTCAGCTCTCCTCATATCTTGTGTTTGATGCAAATCTGTTTGTGGAAGACTTCCCGCTGGACAATCTTGAGCTGGCGCTTAGAATCCGAAATCTGACTGACAAGAATTATTATACCCGGGGAGTGTTCGGTATCATGGATGGTAAGGGAAGTTCTGTTTATTTTTCATTGAGCTATAAATTTTAAAGGGGCAGTGTTTTTTTTAAGTTTAAAATAGAAATGTGGCAGGGTTGGTCTCTGCCGCATTTTTTTGATCTTAGAGCATTTTCATAACGTGTAACCGTTGCGCAGCCAAAGGCTGAAGCGGTACAATCAAAAAGTCAAATTTCAAAGTTCAAATGCCAAATGAATGACAAAAAAGAAAAAAGGATAAAAGGGTTTGGCCTTGGTGTTTTTCAGTTTTATTTGATATTTTTAATTTGAACTTTGAAATTTCATTTTAATCGTTCAATCCGTTCAAACTGTTCTTGAAGCTACAATATTAAAAAAATTGCACTAATATTTGCTCCAGCTGCCGCCGCTTTTTTTAATAAGCTTTTCTACCGTGTCCATTTTTTTCTTGATCTCAAGGGTAATACTGTTTGCTTCATCAATGGTTTCGATGACGTGGGGCGTAATAAGGATTATTAGTTCAACCTTTGCGTCTTTTTCTATGGTTCTGCTGAAAAAATATCCAAGGAAGGGTATTTTTGAAAGAAAGGGAACACCCGTAACACTTTTTTCACGCTGGGTTTGAATCAGGCCGCCGATAACAATTGTCTGGTTATTCTGAACAACAAGGGATGTTTCTGCTCTTCTGTTGGTTATTACCGGAGACTGTATTCCTCCTTCTGCAACTTCATTGGCATTGCTTACTTCCTGTGTAACATCCATTGCAACAAGCCCCTTGTCATTGATGCGTGGTGTTACCGTCAGGATAATACCGGTGTTCCGGTATTCGATCGAACGGGAAGTGGAAGAGTTTGTCTCCTGTTCCATAGGGACGTATTCACTGGTTACAATGGGAACTTCTTCGCCCACCTCTATACGGGCTTCCTTATTGTCAGCAGCAAGTATGCTGGGTGAAGACAGGACGTTGAGCTTGTTGTCGTCTGCCTGGGCATAGAGAAACGTTTTTAGACGGTTTGAATCAAAAAGATAAGAAAGGCCGCTTCCCACTGTGTCTGAGAGGCTAGTGCCCAGGCCCCCAAGACCATTTCCCAATCCTATTCTGTCCTGCCCCTTATATCCGCCGATCTTTGCGAAATCACCACGAAGTGCCCATTCCACACCGAATTGAGTCTTGTCGCCGAGTTTTACTTCAGCAATAAGGACCTCGATCAATACCTGCTTCGGAATGATGTCCAATTTGCTGATCGTATCTTTTATGATGGTGTAATCCTGGGGGGTGCTGCGGACAATAATCGAATTTGTAGCCTCGTCCGTTACTATTTTTATTTCTCCCTGGATAAATGATGAGCCTTCATTTTTATTTTTTACGGTTTTTTTTGTTGCTCTTGAACTTGCAGGTCTTTTAGCTTTAGTGGATTTATTCTTGGTTATTCCATCTCCATATATTTTTTCCAATACGTCTGAGATCTCTTCTGCTTTTCCGTTTTCAACAAAATAAATAAAAACCTGTTCTTCGGCTTCTTTATCAACCGTGTCAAGGATCTTTATCCAGTGCTTCGCTTTTTCAAAAATACCCGGTATGGCGCTGACTGCAAGTATACAGCTGACCCGTTCTATGGGAATAAACTTTATGCCGATACCCTTGTCAGTTGTTTTAGCAATGCCGAACGAAGAAAAGACCGTTTCAAGCTCATCGGCGAGTTCTTTTACTTCGGCATTTGCAATTTTAAAGAAATGTATTCCGGTATGTTCAAAGATGTCAATGTCAACAATATTTATTAGACTGACGATCTTTCTTATGGTTGCGGCGGCATCAAAGGCTATCAGGATATTGCCCTGCTTGTATTCAACGATTTCACCGCCCTTACTTAAAAAGGGCTTTAATATTTTTATCACCTCGGATGAGGAAACATACTGAAGCGGTATTACCTGGATAAGGGTTCTGTCATAGGAGTCTGTATCAACCTCTTTTCCTTCTTTTATATCTGTAATTGCACCCATTGCGCTTTTTACAGGCAGAATTTTATATATATTGCCTGACTTGACAAGAGCGATATTGTTCATATCAAAAATGGTTTCCAGCACAGGAAGAAGCTGATTCCTTGAGATTTCACTGCTGGTATGGATATTCACCTTTCCCTTGACCGCCGGGTCAATAATATAATTTATGCCGAGGATGTCAGACAAAGAGTTGATCACTTCATAGATGTCTGCATTGTCAAAGTTTAAAGCAATTTTCTGGCTGTCATCGATATTTTTAACTGACAGTGCTATATTTTCTTCTGTTTTAGAATCACGGACTGCGGGTTTTTTCTTTTCGAGCACAGCCGCGTTTTGTTTTTTCGAATTTATTTCAGAAGCATCCTTTTTTTGAGTTTTTTCCGGCGAAACAGGAATTTTTTCTTCAATTTTAACCGGAACGCCAGGAGATCCTTCTTGTCCTTTTTGGTTAAGCAGTTCTTCTTTGTCAGACTTTTCTGCTTCTACGCTTTGCCCGGTTTCGGCAGAGTCATTTGCTGTTTCCTTGATCTTAAATTTGTTTGCAATTGTGCACCCTGCTGAAAAAGAGAGAGCCAGAAACACTGTCAAAAAAATTATTTGTCTTTTCATATTTTCACGCTTTATATAAATATTATTATTCTTCAGTTTCATCCTTTTGTGCAAAACCTGAGATGGTCATGGTAACAGATATGCCCATGGGTTTTCTCTTGTTTTTAACCCTAATTTTTAGCGCCGGAATTGTCAAGAGCTTTCGATTATTCTCAATGCTATTAATAAATTTTTCAAACATGGTCAGATCAGAAGTAAACTTGATCTGGAGCGGTATTGAGGTTAAGCCTTCTTTCCCGGTGGAATCCATGACTTTAACACTTTTTATCTTAACACCTGTTTTTTCAGCGATCCCGTCGATTATTTTTTGAAGGTCTGCAGCGGCAAGTGATGCTGTTTCTCCCTGAAGGAAACATTTGATTGTTTTTCTGTTTTCTCTTTTTAGTTTTTTAAGCCGGATGTTAAGTTTTTCCTGCTGTTTAATCGCTTTTGCGTATTTTTCCAGGGTCTTTTCTTTAAATTTAATATTTGTTTTCTGGTCGCTGATCTTTTCAAAGGCGGGGAGAAGTAAAAATTTTATAAGCGCAAAAAGGATAACAGCAACGGCTAGTGCAATGATGGATTTTTGGTTACGAGAATAGGCTTTCATTTTTTACTTTTCCCTGAACTTACTGTCATTTCAATTCTAAATTTTTCTTTCCCACTTTTTTTGTCAGTGGTTATCGGAGAGGTAAATTTAACATTTTCAAACAGTTTTGATTCTTCGAGTATGGGTATCAGCTTAGATGCAGAGACAGCATAACCGGAAAGCTTTATTTTTTTGCCGGGAGCATTATATGAAAAATCGGAAAGCCATCCATCCATGGGTATGATAAGCGTCAGCTCTTCAATGAATTTAATCTTGCTGAGATCCGCTTCTTTTATCTTACTTACGGCTATTGAAGATTTTTCTATACTTTCTGCTTCGTCACGCAGCTTCTCAACTTTTTTTACTTTCAGTTTAAATTCATTGAGTTCTTTATTCAGAGCGGATTCACGTAGGCTTGTTTTGTTAATGCTGTTTATAATAATGTATACGGCTAGAACAAAAATTAAGATCGGAACTGCTGCGGCTATTATCTTTTTTTTACTTCGTTTTTTCTTTAGCCGCTGGCCCGGCGGAACAAGGTTAACATCGACAGCAACACTTTTAAGCCCTTTTAAAGCAAGGCCGATAGGTACGGTAAGGATGGGAAGAACAGCAGCAGCCGCTCCTCTGCTGTTTTTGTCTGGACGTATCCTGAAGCTGTTCAATATGGAAAAACTGCTTTTTATTTCTTCCGCAGCATGTTCTGTGTAGTCTTTTCCCATTTCCTTGCCGGAAAGTATAAATTTTGTTTCCCGGTCCCGGTTCTTTTCGGAAGGAAGATGGATGATTGATTTTAATCCGTTATCGTGAATTTTTTTAAAGTGCGTTTCCAGTGTTTCTTCTGAGGTGTTAAAGGGTTTCGAATAATAAAGTGTGTCTTCATTTACCAGGTTTAGTTCATATTTATTATTATCGAGATATTCTATCAGTATGTCCGTTGACGGCGTTCTTTTTTCCTCTTTTCTTTCTTTGAAAAAACCGGCTATTTTCGGAGATTTTTTAATGATCCCTTTGAGATAGCGTTCCTTTAAGGTTTTGTTGTTTCTGAGCCAGCTAAGGTCAAACAGTTTTTCTGACGGTGTTATGGAATCCTGGAAAGAATTAAAGAGCGCTGTTGTTGTGATCTCTATATTTCTGGGCCGTATTTTTATTTTTTTAAGGAGATTAAGATAGTAATCAACCCGATCTTTTTTTACGGTGACCAGCATTAAATGAAGAAGACTGCTTTCAGGGATGCGTCTTATGATCTGATAATCAAAATATATTTCATCCGGTGGAAAGGGGGTATGCCGGTCCATCTCATATTCGAGAGATTTTCTCAGGTTTTCCTCAACCGCCATGGGGAGGTTTATAAATTGAATGAGTGCCACATCTCTTGGAAGCGCTATAAATATATTATCACTGGCGCCTTTGTGGGTTTTTAAAAATCGCTCAAGGTTTTTCAGGATGGCGTCTTCTCTGTCTTTTCCCTTTAAATCCATAAAAGGAATAATCCTGTATCCCTCCAGATAGACGTCGCTGAGCCCGTCTCTTAAGGAAACAAGTGTCATCTCTTCTTTTTTAAAAACAATGCCGATGCTTCGCATATTTACCCTGATATTTTTATTGCTTGTAAATTAAGTGATTTTATATTAAAAACAATTTTTAAGTTTGTCCAATTGTACTTGTAAATGCATATAATATCAAACAGTTTTAGCGTCCGGCCTTCCAGCTTGAAATCGTGTGTTTATTTCTCTGTATTTTTATATTGCAGGAGATGCTTCTTGAGATTTGTCTGTCTTCAGAGAACCCGGTCGCTGTTATTTTATAGTATTTTGTTGCTTTTGAGCTTTTCACCTGAATATTTTTTTGCCAGACCTCATAGTTGCTGAACTGCGGCAGTCTGTCTGTTTTACTTGTGTATAGTCTGTTGTTTCTTTCTTCAATTATTTCAGTGGCAGTATCTTCGTCTATTCCCTCCAGTAAAAGCAGCTGCTCAAATGATGCTGTGTTTATATTGGGTTTAAAAGAGGTGGACGTTGAAAATGTCGCAAAGATATTGCACAGGCCCAGATTTGTTTTGGTCTTTTCATCGTCGTATTCTTCTTCCTCTTCCTCCTCGTTCTGAAGGTTTAAGTCTCCCTCTTTCGCTAAAAGCGTTTCAAGCTCTTCTTTTGTCAATGTTATTTTTTGCTGGGGTTTTTCTGCTGTTCCATAATAAACTTCTTCAGAGACCCCTCTTACCAGTAAAAGTTCCTCTACCACGGGAATTTCTCCGTCTCTGCATTTATAGGGTTTTTCCAGAGATTCGTAATAGTCACTTTCTGTGCCGTTCACGCCTGTAATGTTCTTGTCCTTATCCCACCAGTCAATGAGGGAGTCTGCCACAATATCCCTTTCCTCTCCTTCGAGCCCGATCTTGCTTTCAATAAGGTTTTTTAAAAGAGAAGGATTTGATTTGGCTTTTTTTAAAAAGGCATTCAGCCCCAGCCTGTTGTTTTCATCCTCAATTTTTATTTCACATATGTTTTCATCAAACCTGAAACTGTAAGGCCCGCCGCCGGGTTCCCAGTATTCGGATCCCGGATTATCTGAATCCTGATCATCTTCTGTGCTTTGCCCGGTTTTTTTTGATGCTTTTTCCAGTTCTATGATTGCCCGGTTAATTCCGGCTTCTGCAGTATAGTATGCCTGCTCACCGTCTTTAAAATTTCTTACGATGACCGTTTCTGTGCGCATTGTCCAAGAAAATTCGGTACAGATCACGGCAAAAAGCGTTATGATCCATAAAACAAGAAGCAATGCAATACCGTTTTCATTGTTTGTTCTGATAAATAATTTTCCCATGGATAAACTTATAAAAAAACTTTTAATTCGTTAATAAATAGCATAGCTCATGGTGCAGAGGGTGAAGGTCAACAGCATAAAGGGTAACGGCTATTACAGACTCCATGCTCTGGACTCTGTTGCTTTTTCACGATGATGCCATCACCGGAATTATAAGCATCTGTTCTGTTTCTTCATCATCTTTGTCTGTGTAGACAAGTATTATTTCCACAAAAAGGGGCAGTCTTCCTTTTTTGTCTTTGGGGTTCCAGCTTTCCAGCCATTCTCCCTCTTCATTTTTGTTTTTCCGGTCAAAGTATCTGAACCCGAGTTTTTTTATGTCACGGCAGATGGGAACAGCAAATTCATCATCCTTTAAGTTTATATCATTTAGATCCGAAAGGTTTGAAACCAGAGCCTTGCTTTCGCCGATCATTAGCCCCTCATCTTCTTCAGTCCAGAGTTCAAGCAGAGAAAGACCGGTATCCCTTTTTGAGGGGCTGACATAGGATACAAATTTTAAAGAGTCCGGCTCACCAAAAAAAGCATTATACTTGACATGTGTATCCAGTTCTCCCGGGGTGATGGTGTAGGGATAGGCAGAATTTATTTCTTTGAACAAAAGTTCATTGACCGCCCTTTTGGCTTGAAAAAAGCCGATGTTTTTTTCCCCTTTTTCCCAGGCATTAATGCCGATTCTAAGTGAGGTGAAGATCGTAACGATGACCATGGCAAGGATACTTACGGCCAGCATCATTTCAATCAGGGTAAATCCTGATCTGCTGTCTTTAAAAGTCAGCGCTATATTTTTTACCCCGTATTTTTTATTGTGAATAATGTTAGAAAGATGCATTACTCTGACCATTCTTTTTTTCTAACGGTTTTTAAAGTTGTGAGTTCCGCCTGTCTTCTATGCTGGCCTGAATTCCATTTTATAGTAGATCTAAGTTTATAGGTTTCGTTTTTAAGGTTTTCATAGGAGCCTTCATCTGTCGGGTCTTCATATTCATATAAGGAAATCTCTGTTTCCCACTCATACCCGTCATCGAAACTGCCGCTCTGTGATGATTCGGTGATCTCACTGTCTATTTTTAGCTCCTCAAGTTTTTCTTTTGCGTAAATAACAGCTATGGTTTTTTCCTGTGATATGCTGCCGGCGTGAAGTGCGGTCTGAAATTGAAGAAGTATCGTGGTAAGAGATATCCCCAGGATCATGACTGCAAGCAGTACTTCAAGTAGTGTAAATCCTTTTTGTTCCCGGCTTATATCTTTAATCATCATCTTCTTCGTTTTCTTTAACGGTTACGACTCCTGTCATGCTGTTAACCGTGATCTGATACATTCGTTCTTTTTCATCCGCAAGGATTATTTTACCGCCGGTGGAGCTGCCGCCGGGAGAAAAAGAGATCTGATATATTCCATCCTCCTCTTCTTCACGGCTGTCGATATCAGCGATCAATATCTGTTTAAACACTATTCCGTCAGGAAACGGATATGTTTTCAGCTCTTTTTTTTGCTGCTTTATGGCGGGGAAATCTGTTTCTTCCGGGTCCTCTTCTGCTTCGTTGTCTCTTCCGGTCAGGTTGGGAGCCGGGGGTGAGGGAATCTGCATAACGATCACCCTGTTATTTTCAGTATCAAATATGGTGTTGTATATAGAGCCTGTATTTACGGCCTGGCTTCTTGAATATCTGAGTGCGCCGCCCACTTTTTTTGCTGTTGTTTTTAAAGAGAGGTTGCTGAAACTTTTCACGATTCCCGGTGCGGTCAGCGCAATGACAACACTCATTATGAAAAGAACCACTGCCAGTTCTATCAGTGTGAACCCCCGGGTTTCCGAAAAAGAGTTTCTCTTCATCGGAATCTTATTCCTCGTCCTCGTCGCCAAGCGCTTTCCAGCTGCAGATATCAGCGTTTGTTCCATCACCGCCTGATGTGCCGTCAGCACCATAGGAGATGATATCATAGTCCCTGCTGTTATCTCCCGGGCATCTGTATTCATAAGCGTTTCCCCATGGATCTTTCGGCACTGCCTTTGGAAGATAAGGCCCTTCCCATTTTTTGCTGTCAACTTTATTTATAAGTTCACCCAGATTTTCTGGAAATCTTCCCATGTCCAGGCGAAAGGTATCACAGGCGGTTGAAAGAAGGGATATCTGTGCCTGGGTGGTGGTCTGCTGGGCTTTGTCCACTTTGCCAAACATTCTCGGAGCAACAAGGGCTGCCATTAAGCCGAGTATGATAATCACAATGGTAAGTTCTATAAGGGTAAAACCCTTTTCATTGTTTCTTTTTTGCGGTTGATTCTTTTTCATTATTTCTCCTTTGTCTATTAAAAAGCTATGTCGTTTATACTTACGATCGCAAGCAGGATCGGAACTATTATGCAGATCACAATAACAGCCATTCCACAGATGAGGATCGGTTCCAGAACGGAGATGAAGCGCTTGACAGAGTTTTGCACTTCCTTGTCATAGGTGTCAGCCACCTTTAACAGCATTTCCTCTATGCTTCCGGTCTCTTCTCCCACCCGGATCATATGCGTTGCCAGGGAGGGAAAGATGCCGGTATTTTTCATGGGGGAAGAGATGCCCTTTCCCTCTTTTACTGCTTTCTGGATGTTTGAGATCGAATTTGCAACAATCACATTTCCGATTATTTCTCTAACGATCCCAAGAGACTGCAGAATCGGTACACCGCTGTTAATTAAGGTACCCAGTGTTCTTGAGATGCGGGCAACTTCAATTTTTAAGATCAGGTCTCTTACCGGACCGATCTTAAGCTTGAAACCGTCCCATTTGAACCGGCCCTGTTCGCTTTTGGTATATCTGCGGAACCAAGCATATGAAGCAAAGCAAACCGCTGCTATGAGCCACCAGTAACTTTTGATTCCGTTACTGAAGGTCAAAAGGATCTGGGTGGGAACCGGCAGTTCCTGCCCGGTTGATTCGAAAACCCCCACAAATCTGGGCACGACAAAGGTCAGCAGAAAGGCAACGGCTCCTCCCATCACGACTACGAGGAGTGCCGGGTATATAATCGCATTTGCAATAATGCTTTTTAATTCCTGAGATCTTTCAAGAAAATCAACCAGACGTTCTAGCACAACGTCCATTACTCCGCCGGCTTCACCGGCCTTTATCATGTTCACGTAAAGGCGGCTGAAAATGCGGGGGTGCCTGGAAAGGGCTTCTGAAAATGATTTTCCGCCCCGTACATCTTTTAACAGTTCCTGAGACGTCTCTTTCAGGTGTTCATTGTCGGTGACTTCAATGATGATAGTCAGGCTTCTGTCAAGAGGAAGCCCTGCTTTTATAAGGGTTGAAAGCTCCTGGGTAAACGAGAGAAGGTCTTTGCTCGAGACCTTGCTGAAAGGAGATGCTGTTTTCAGATCAAAGTTTAAAGAGCGGGATAATGCCTGGCTGCCTGATGTTGGGGCGATCTTGATCGGGATATAGCCCATGCCGCGGAGCTTTATGATTACGGCGGATTCGTCTTCGGAATCCAGATTTCCTTCTACGACTTTCCCTGTTCTGTCGCTTGCTTTGTATGTGAATTCAGCCATGTTATTCTACCTGGGTAACCCTGATGACTTCAGAGACGGTTGTTTTCTTATCTTTGACCTTGTTCCAGCCGCACTCTCGCAGGGTTTCCATGCCAAGGGTTCTCGCCTTGTCTTTTATTGTTTTGCTGTCTGTATTTGTGATGATCAGTTTTCTAATCTCATCATCTATCATCATCATCTCGTATATTCCGGATCGGCCTCTGAAACCTGTATTTGCACAGTATTCGCAGCCATCTCCGCTGATCAGTTCCAGCCCGGCAGCTTCTTCGGGAGCGATTCCCATTTCACTTGCAGTTTCTTTGTCAGGGGTATAGGTCCGGGCGCATTTCGGGCAAACTGTTCTTACCAGCCTTTGTGCGAGTATTCCCAGAAGACTGGAGGATACAAGATAATTTTCCATCCCCATTTCCATGAGACGGGTGATGGCGCCTGCGGCATCATTTGTATGGAGTGTTGAAAAAACCAGATGTCCGGTCAATGCCGCATGAATAGCGATCTCTGCGGTTTCTGCGTCCCTGATTTCCCCGATCATGATGATGTCAGGGTCCTGCCTGAGGATAGACCTTAAACTGTTTGCAAAGGTGAGGCCTATTGATGCTTTTACCTGTATCTGGTTAACGCCGTGGAGCTGATACTCTATGGGATCTTCAACCGTAATGATCTTTTTGTCGGGGGCGTTGATCTTATTCAGGGCACTGTACAGCGTGGTGGTCTTTCCGCTTCCGGTTGGGCCGGTTACCAGAATGATACCATGGGGACGGGCGATAAGATTTTCAAAAGTCTTAAGGTTTTTTTTGGGGAAGCCTAAATGATCAAGGTCAAAGGTTATGCTTTCACTGTCAAGGATACGCATGACAACGCTTTCGCCGAATAAGGTCGGTAGTGACGAGACCCTGAAATCTATTTCTTTACCCAGGACACGGAGTTTTATTCTTCCATCCTGGGGCAGCCGCCGCTCAGCAATGTTTAATTTCGACATTATCTTAATTCGTGAGATCACAGCTGCCTGTAGATTTTTGGGCGGGGATTCCATGTCGTGGAGTACACCGTCGATCCTGTAGCGGATATGAAAGCTGTCTTCAAAGGGCTCAAAATGAATATCACTTGCCTGCAGTTCTATTGCCCGCGATATGATAAGATTGACAAGCCTGATGACGGGGGCTTCCGATGCGAGGTCTTTCAGGTGATCGATGTCTCCTTCTTCATCCAGGGCAATATCCCCCTCATCATAATCTTCAATGATCCTGTCCATGGAGGAGGAGTCTGAGCTGATGGCATCCGCTATTTCTTCTGCTTTGGCAAGGTGGGTGTTAACCTCATATCCGGTGGCCATTTTAATGGCGTCAAGCATGTAATCATCAAAGGGATTGTTTATGGCAATGGTAAGAATGTTTTCTTTAAGTTCCAGAGGGACAAATTTTGATCCCCGCATGAAATTTTCTGAAAGATTTTCAATGAAAAGGTTTTTGCCTTCATGCTTTTTTAAGGAGGTATAAGGTGTGCCAAAGTGTTCTCCCAGGGTTTTCAACAGATCTTCTTCAGAGATAAAGCCCAGATCTATAAGTCTCTGGCAGGTTTCATAGGGCTGTGTGCCGCCTTCATTCATTACTGAACTTAAGGTCTCGGCAGTTATTTTGCCTGAGGGGATAAGAATGCAGGCTAATGTATTTTCCTGTGGGTTCATGTTTGGCTGCCTGTTTATATGTAATTTATTAATATATCTGGTCTACTTTTATATCAGGATAATGTCTTTGCGTCAATCTCTGTGCGCGGGGAGTTTTGATGTTTTGCAAATCTTTTACATACCTAAAAAACCTTAATAAATTATTTTATGCAGGTTTCCTTCAGCTGTCTGGTAGCCCTGCCCTTTAGCGGTATTCCCCTTTTTCCCTCAGCCGTTCCTGACCGGTTTACAGAATCCTCAATTTTTTACCTGCATTCAGCGTTGTCCTTGATGTCATGTTGTTCAGGCTGAGCAGGCGGTTAATTGTTGAGCTGTATTTGGATGCGATTCCGGACAGGGTCTCCCCTTTTTTGACGGTGTGATATTTCCTTGATGCTTTTACCGAAGAAGAGACCCGTATTTTGGTGCCTGTTTTAAGGGTTTTTTTCGGTGAGAAGGCATTTAGCTGTCTTATGCGGCTGACCGTTGTATTATATTTTAATGCGATTCCGGACAGGGTCTCCCCTTTTTTAACGGTATGGTATCCGCTAAAGGTCTTTCTTTTTGGTTTTGCGGCAGATTTGATCTTTAATTTTGCACCTGTTTTAAGGGTTGTTCTTGCAGACATCCGGTTTAAGCTTCTTAAGTTTTTAACAGACATCTTATATCTCTCAGCGATCCCGGACAGGGTTTCTCCCTTTTTGACCGTGTAATAGCCGGTGACAGTTTTTGTTTTAATCTTTTTTCCCGGTTTGATCTTTAGCTTTGCACCTGTTTTAAGGGTTGCTCTTGCAGACATCCGGTTTAAGTTCCTTAAATCCTTAACAGACATCTTATATTTTTCAGCGATTCCGGACAGAGTTTCTCCCCTTTTGACCGTGTGGTAGCCGGTGACAGCTTTTGTTTTAATTTTTTCTCCCGGTTTGATCTTTAATTTTGCACCTGTTTTAAGGGTTGTTCTTGCAGACATCCGGTTTAAGCGTCTTAAGTCTTTAACAGACATCTTATGTTTTTCTGCGATTCCGGACAGGGTCTCGCCTCTCTTTACCCTGTGAAAATCCGGTGCGGTTTTTGCTTTTCTTAAAACAGGTGTTTTTATGCCTGAGGGTTGAAGGTTGGTTCCTGAAATAAATTGAACAACACCCGAGGTGATGCATTTTGAAAATTCATCCTGAAACCATCGGGTCCGCATATTTTTTGCGCGTTTAGGGTTGCTGATAAAATCTGTTTCAATGAGAATCGAAGGGATATCCGGCGCCCTTAAAACTGCAAAGTTTGCCTGGGGAGGGGTTTTTTTATGAAGTCTGTTGATCCTTGATATTTTCTTCAGCATGATTTTTGCAAGGTTCAGGCTTGAATTTAAACTGTGGGTCTGGACAAGATCAAATATGATTGAATTTAAGCTGCTGTTTTTATGGTCAAGCGGTACACCGCCCACAAAGTCGGAAGCATTTTCTTTACGGGCAGCCATCCGGGCAGTGTTGCTTGAGGCGCCTTTAAAAGACAGGCAGTATACAGACGTGCCGTAAGCTTTGGTTGAAAAACTGGAATCCGCATGGATACTTATAAAAATATCAGCGCCGTACTCCTTTGCGATCATGATTCTTTTTCGAAGCGGAATAAAATAGTCTCCCTTTCGGGTGAGGTAAGCTTTTATCCCACTTTTACGGTTCAGACGCCTTGCCGTGTTTTTTGCAATTTTTAGAACAATATCTTTTTCTTTTAATCCTTTCCGGTTGACTGCGCCCGGATCTTCACCGCCGTGTCCGGCATCTACCACAACAATATAATTGCCTTTTTTCTTAAGGTTTTTTGTTGCCGCTCTTTTTTTCCGGTGAGATTTTTCAAGGTCTGTCCGGGTAATGTCAATAACAAGCCTTGGCCGTTTATTTGAAACCTTTTTCAGGGGAAAGACCTTATGGTCGGATGATTTTTTAAGGTCAATTACAATACGGACGACGTTTTTTGATTTTTTTGCCAGTCTTATTGTTTTTACGATGCCGTCATTTATTTCGGCAAAGTTTTTGGGTATATGGGGATCAATATTTTTCAGGTCTATTACCAGTCTGGGAGGATCTGTCAGCACAAAAGAGCTGTATTCTGCAGAGTGCTTAAGGTCCAGTACGATTCTGGTGTAGGCGGGTGCGGTCCAGTGGCGTAAGTCATAAAGACGGTTTGCTGCATAAGTGGTGTTTAAGCTTAAAAGCAGATTGGCCGCAGCAAAAAACAGCAGGAACCATTTGACCTTAAATTTTTTTCTGTTTTCTATCAATTTTATAATTACCGAACTTTTGAGAACTTAAGATATCCGCCTTGATGATTTCAGTCTGGCAGCACCGGTTTTTTCAGGTGCCAGGAAGTGCTTTGTTCAAAAGCATGTGTCAGCCCTATTATTTTTTCTTCTTCAAAACTGTTTCCGATCAGCTGTATCCCAAGGGGAAGTCCTTTTCGGGTGAACCCGCAGGGTATGGATACGGCCGGTATTCCGGCAAGACTGGCCGGAATGGTGAAAACATCTGAAAGATACATGTCCAGAGGGTCTTTTGTTTTTTCACCTGCCAAAAATGCAGCAGAAGGCGCGGTCGGGGTAAGAATAAGGTCGCAGTCCTTAAAGGCATTTTTAAAGTCATTGAAAATAAGCGTCCTGACCTGTGACGCCTTTTTATAATAGTCATCATAATAGCCGGCTGAAAGCACATATGTTCCCAGTAGGATCCGGCGCTTTACTTCTTTTCCAAAACTTTCTGAGCGGGTTTTTTTATACAGCTCTTTTAAATCCCTGTGATTGCTGCTCCGGTGCCCATATTTTACACCGTCATATCTGGCCAGGTTAGAGCCTGCTTCAGCCGATGCGATAATATAATATGCGGCTACAGCATATTCGGTGCGGGGAAGGGAGATCCTTTTTATTTCTGCACCCATTACCCTCATTTTTTCTGCTGCGTTAAATACGGCTTTTTTTACCTCACTGTCAATTGTGTCCGGAAAGTATTCAGCCGGTATGCCGAGGGTCAAACCGCTTATGTTTTTTTTTAAAAAACTTCGGCAGGAGGGAGATTTTTTTTTTGATGAAGTGGCATCTTTCGGGTCAAATCCGCTGATACAGTCCAGCAGAATTGCGGCATCCTCAACATCTTTGGTGAGGGTTCCGACCTGGTCAAGTGATGAGGCGTATGATACCAGCCCGAACCTTGATACCCTGCCGTAGGTGGGCTTAAACCCTACAACGCCGCAAAAAGAGGCCGGCTGACGGATCGAGCCGCCGGTGTCTGATCCCAAAGATGCAATGCATTCATCCGCAGCGGTTGCCGCAGCCGAACCCCCGCTTGAGCCGCCGGGAACCCGGCGCATGTCCCAGGGGTTTGCGGCCGTTCCGAAAAATGAGGATTCATTTGAAGAGCCCATTGAAAATTCATCCATGTTTGTCTTGCCGATAATGACGGCACCCCGGTTTTTTATCTTTTCAATAACAGTCGCATCATAAGGCGGGATAAAGTTTTCAAGGGTTTTTGATGCGCAGGTTGTTCTTAAGTCCCTTGTGCACAGGGCGTCTTTTATGGCAACCGGTATTCCGGTTAACAGGTCTGTTTCTCCCCGGGCTATTTTTTTATCGGCCTCTTTTGCCTGTTTAAAAGCCGTGTCCCGTGCGGTGGTTATATACGCATTTATTTTAGGGTCGAGGCTTTCTATTTTTTTAAAAACAGAAGACACCAGATCCATTGCGCATATTTCCCCGTTGTCCAGAAGGTGGCGGGTTTCATGGATTGTCATCTGGCACAGTTCTTTTTCCACAGAGCTATACCCCTATTATTTTTGGAACTTTTAAAAATGAATCTTGAATAGACGGGGCATTCTCAAGTATCTTTTTCCGGGGCAGTGATTTTTTCGGGACGTCTTCCCGAAGTCTGTTTTCCGTTTCATGAGAATGGGTGAAGGGAAGGACATCTTTTGTGTCCAGGTCCTGAAGTTTGCTGAAATAGGTCAGGATCTTTTTTAAATCTTTAATGGTTTGAATGAACTCGCCTTCATTAATATTCAGACGGGCAAGAGAGGCTGTGTGTAAAATATCTTTTTCAGTGATCTTCATACACGCTCCAGGAAATGGCTCAGGGAGGAGGACTTGAACCCCCATTAGCGAGACCAAAACCCGCTGTCCTACCGTTGGACGATCCCCGAACATTTTTGATCCCGGAAGTTTTGATCTGTTTTTCAAGATTGGCTTATATTATTACCTTTTGCGTTAAAATCTTCAATACTTTTTTGATGATTTGGTAACAGTTTATTCACTGATAATAAAAAAGACCTGCAGGGTCTGCAGGTCTTGTGTTGTTTGCAAAGATTTTTTGTTATGCGATTGCCGGTACCTGGATCGCAGATCTGACGCAATAGATGGTGCAGGTTCTGCATCCACAGCAATGTGTCGGCATGATATTGGAACGGACCTCGTCTGTGGTTCCCTCTTTTATTATAAGCCTTATTGCGCCTACCGGACACTCATCAATACAGGCACCGCAACCCACACAGCGTTCTTCATCAACGACAGGGTATTCCCGATAGCTGGGTGCGATATTGAAAAACTGGGGTGTCAGCGGCATGGTCTTTTTAAATCTTTCCAGCATGAACTCGGGCGCATACGGATTGTCCGACTCTTTACACTTTTGCAGTTTCAGGTTACGGTTCCAGTTTTCGATGACTCTTTCAGGGCCGATCTGCAGTTCTCCGGCCGGCATGTTTTCAGTGGCGTTTTCAATGTCCCTCATTTTTATGATGCCTGTGGGACAGACAAAGGCGCATGTTCCGCAGCCGATACAGTCTTCTGCGGCAAGTCCAAATGGACTGCCGACTGCTTTTTTCTTACCATTTCCAAAAAAGCTGATGGCGCCTGTTTTTACAACTTCATTGCAGGCTCTTACACACAGACCGCATAAGATACAGTATTCGTTTTCAACGGTTAAATGATCTGCAGGACCTTCAATGCCGTATTCTGCGGCAAGTTCCTGGATGGCTTTTACATTTGGGCAGCGTGCCAGAAGCAGGTCGAGAACAAATTTTCTGGCTTCGATAACGGCTGGGGAGTTAGTGCTGACATCCATTCCCTCTGCTACCGGATATGTGCAGGAAGTCTCAAGGACAGATGTTTTATTCATTTGAATTTCAACCACACAGACTCTGCATGCGCCGTAAGGTTCCAGGGCATCTACTGAACAGAGTGTGGGGATTTTTATTTTATTTTTACGGGCGACCTGTAATATGGTGCTTCCCTCTGTTGCTTTAACTTTTTTACCATCAATGGTCAGATTTACCATAGTTCGTGATCCTTCTCTAAAATGGTTACAGCTTATTGGTCTTTGTAATTAATTGTAAATATTCTTTATATCATAGAAAAATAATCGAATCAAACAAAATTTTATACCGGTTTAAAATCGCAACACCTTAAATTGCCTTAAATTTTAAGCTATTTATTAATTAAATTATATAACTGTGGTAAAATAATATTTTAAAGTATAAAAAAATTAATCTGCGGAGGTAATTGATGGGTGATTTAGTCATAAAAAGGATATATAAGGAATTTAAAGATACCAAAAAGTTCGTTCTGCCGGATAATCTGCTGCCGTTTGAAAAGGGATACAACCTTGCTGCATGGGTAAAGGAGCTTTTTGATTATTACCGGGAAGAATCAATAATCGTAAGGCCTTTTGATGAGTTACCGGGTTTACGCCTTTCAAAGGAGGAAGGGCTGACCTTAACCATTCAGGATGTGCATAAATTCATCATAAATGATCTTAACCTTATTCCCCTTGATACCCGTAGAAAACTGATCGAAAAGACAGTTTCCTATGAAACGGCTCAGGAAATCTGGGGAAATATCGTTCCGATCCTTCTTTCTTTCATCAAAAACATGGATAAAGAGATGCTGGTAGAAGAACTCAGCTGGAAATGCGGGCCGGTTTCAGAGATCTTATGGGCGTTGTCATGGTTTTTTATGGAAAAAGAAGAAATTAAAGTGCCGGCGGGTATTTCAATGGTTTGCCACCGTTTTCCCTATTTTCAGTGGCAGACAAAAGAGAACCTTCCGTCTCTCTGGGAACCGGAAGAACCGATTTGCAGGCGGGAATGGCTGGCGTTTGATCTGTACAATAGGGCTGGAAAGTAGCATTCGGGTCCGAATGCAGGAGCGCTGGTGCTTGATGGAAAAGCAGTAAACCCCTCCTCTCACAGAGTTCGCAGAGCTTTGGAGAAAACCTTAGGCAAGACTCCCAGGGGCGGGATCTTTTCTGCGTTACCATGTGATTTAAAAAACCTAATAGGACAAACGGCAAGATAAAATACCAGCGGTGGCAGATAAATATAATCGGCTTTCAGACTTTAAGTACTCTAAGTATTTTAGGCACTTTTCTTATACGCTTCCAGAAGTTCTGATCTTGTGCAGACTGCGTCAACTTCTGAGACATGTTTTTGGATCTCTTCTTTACCGCCTTCTTCCCGGTCAACCAGAACGATGACCTTGACGACTTCAAGGCCTTCTCTTCTTGCGGCCTCGATTGCCTTGATGGTGGAGCCGCCGGTGGTGATGACATCATCAATAATAATGACCCGGTCTCCCCGTTTCACATCGCCTTCCACCTGTTTTTGCATGCCGTGTGCTTTTCTTTCTTTACGGATGGCAAAAGATCCAATCCCGTTTTTATTAATGTGTGAAGCAAAGGCAACAGAGCAGGAGATAGGATCGGCACCCATGGTCAGTCCGCCGATGGCGTTAACTTTCAGGTCTTTTATCATCTCAAAAATGATGCTTCCAACCAGGAACTGTCCTTCAGGCGAATAGGTGGTTTTTCTGCAGTCTATATAATAATTACTCAGTTTTCCGGAGGCCAGTTTAAAGGTGGGTTCTTCGGTGTATCTGAATGATTTTTCGAGAAGAAGAGAGATTAGACGCTGTTTGATATCATTAGCCATGGAGTATCCTTTGTTTTTTATATTTTTTTGGGTCTTCAATAAAATCTATGGATAAAAAAACAATTTTTACCGCCCGCTTGTCCCGGTTTATCGGGGCTTCGCTCGAGTCACAGAGTACACCTGCCTTCGTTAAAACTTCGGCAAGACAGGCAGAGAAAGGCGGGGGGGGTGGGGGTAAAAACCAGTTTGAAAATCGACAATGTTTAATGTTTTTAATACTTTACCAGTATTCAGAGAGAAAAACAATACGCAAGAAGGAAAATCATATTTGACATAATAAAGTAAAATCTGTATAAATTATAGATTGAGAAATCAATGCCTGGGTGGCGGAACTGGTAGACGCAAGGGACTTAAAATCCCTCGGGGCTTGCCCTGTACGAGTTCGATTCTCGTCCTAGGCACCAATAGAATAAGGGGTTTCAGCAGATTTATGCTGAAACCCTTTATTTTTTTAATAGGATTTTTTGTTTTTGTCCCCACCCTGTCCCCATATATCAAAATCATGTATGCGTGTAGGTCTGCCAGTGGACATTGATAGGGCCGCTATTAAGTCTGTGTAAGAAGAGGTTATAACAACTTAAAAAATATTAAATTGCTGGGCTTATTGGTAAACCTTCCTCACGTCTTATTCTGTTTATTATTTCTAAAAGCTGTTCTTCACTCTCCTGGTTTTGCTAACCTAGAGCCTGTCCCGAAAGAGATAATGCTTAATTGACAGGAAAGAAAAGATCATAAAAGCAAAATATAGAAGCATTATTTGAGACAAAAATAGAATAAGGCATGCTATAATTTTTTTTCATCACAAAAAACAATTATAGGAGCCATGCCTTATGGGTGAAATCGTATCATTTCAAGAAGCGTTTCGTCAAGTTTTACCAAGCCCCGATGGCCACTTGAAAATCCCCCACCTGTGGCCGGGTCAAAATCCCC
>CAYLYF010000020.1:0-42803 GCA_964387595.1 uncultured Thermodesulfobacteriota bacterium
AAGGATCAGTGGTGTATAATTGTTTTTTTACCCACAGATTCTGTTGAAGAACCAATAATAAACATAACCACACTCTGGAGAATCGACGCGCTTAAGGCTGCGCGCGTCTCAGCTCCAGAGTTAGCAGATAATAAAGAATGGATACTATGAGTGAAAAAATAATTCGAATTATAATATCCTTATTTGTAATCGTTTTGACCTGTGAAATTATGCCGCCGTCCTGCATACGTTCTGTCAATAGGTATTGCTCTTTTCCCTTTGACATAACCGACAACTTGAGACGCCGCATATTTCGGAGGAATTGATATCAACAGGTGAACGTGGTCCCCCATAAGATGCCCTTCTATTATATTGCATTCCTTTTGCAATGCCATTTCTCTCAAAACTTCTCCAAGGTATCTTCTCAGATTACCGTATATTACCTTCTTCCGGTATTTCGAAATCCAAATTAGATGGTACTTGCAATCCCATGTCGTATGGTTTAACTTATTATAATTGTTCATCGAAAGCCTCCTCCTTTGTGATCTTTGAGCGGTTCACATTATTGGAGGTTTTCGTATATTCCCGGAAATGTCAAACTTTGGGAGTCTCCCCGGCAAAGCCGTGGGCTTACCCAATATAGTTAAAAAATATAAAAAAGGGCAAATCAAATGCCATGTCAACCAAGGCAAAGACTGAGATGATGGAATTCAAAAGGGGGTTGATGAATTGGGCAAGTGAAGATTTAATTCAAAACTATTTAGAGTATGACGCTAAGCTTCTTGAATCTCAAAATCAAAACAGCAATTTTGACATGCTCAAGGAATGTGACAAATTTTTAAAAGACCTCAGAAAAAAATGGGTTTTAAAGACTCTGATAAAGTCAATATCATGAGTGTCATACTAACAGCCGAAGCAAGAAAGGAACTTAAAAGTATGTAAAAGCTAACAATTGCATGCATTGGACGCTAAACCGCCACTGATGTGTGCCGTTAGCAGGGGTGTAAAAAAGACTCACCTGAACTAAACTTATAAGGAGTAATGAGAGATGAAAAAAAACACACTAATTATTATCTTAACCGGGCTATTGAGTACAATGATGTGTTCAGCGCTTTACGCCCAAGCATTTCTTGCAGATCCCCAAAGCCCATGTTACGAATCAATCATGAAACTTGAGTATGCCTATTATTCAAAGGGTGATACTAAGTTTAAGGACCTACTGGATTCTGCGTTTGAGAACATACAACAGTTGCCACCAGAATACCCTGATGGTAATCCATGGATCGGCAAAAAGTTTTCTGACCTGGTCCTTTTCCTGAATAAATGGTCAACCTTTCTCCCAACTGCTACTGGAAGTCACGATACGGGCTTAAAGTATATTGAGAAATTCGTCTGGTTCTACTACAAAAATCAATATGGCGTAGATTTTGTGCAAAAGTCACCTGGGCGAGAAATCATGCAGGACTTTGCGAGGCAGAGGGGTAAGTTCATGGATAGTGAAGCCTCCACTCCCCAGATCGCGAATTGGTTAAAAGACGTTAGGATCGAGAAAGAAGATTACATACTTCCGGATCCAACTGCGCCGGATGGCGGGTTTAAATCGTTCAATGCGTTCTTTGTACGCTCGCTTAAAGACCAGGACAAAAGCCGCCCACAAACAATGCCCGATCGTGATTATGTGATTTCTTCGCCAACGGATGCCATCATAAACTCGATTCCTCAAAAAATAACTGACGCCAACACGCTTATACCTACCAAGGGTCGTCAGGCATTAAATATAGTTGATATGTTGGGTGGGTCTAAATATGCAAATAAATTCATTGGCGGCACAGCACTTTCTTGTGTTTTGATGCCTAACACGTATCATTATTATCATGCACCTGTCGGTGGTCACGTCGTGGAAACCAGAATAATCGAGGATGCCTTCTACGGTTATAATGATTTTCCATCCTGGGCGCCTATCAATGGTAATGTAGGTTATTACGGCACCGATTTCAGTCAGTTTGAAAACTTCAAACGCGGCTACTTTATTATTGACACCGGCAAGTATGGTCATGTTGCCATAATACCGGTCGGTTTAAATACGATAAGCTCAATAGTATTCAATGAACAGTTTGCAAACGTAACTAGGCCAGTACCCGTCAAACGAGGAGATGAGCTCGGGAATTTTGCGTATGGGGGTTCAATGGTAATCATCGTTTTCGAGCCAGACAGATATAAATCAGATGCCATACGGGTTCGTTTAGGAAATCAGATTGGAATATTTGATACAAAAGCATCCGACCCGAAATAAAGCTTCAGGTTAGAGAGTTCTGTATTTATCACATTTAAAACTGCTAACAAGACTAATTCAAAACAGGCATATCAAAATGGTTTAAAAGCCTCAAAGCCACAGATCGTCCCTTGATAATTACGTAAAATGGGAAACCAGCCGGCATACTTTTATCGCCAGGCGACTATGATGACCTGGTGTATAGAAATAACATAGGGGTAAGGGCTACACTCTTGACAATCAGAAATAAATATACTGTCAATAATGTAGCCCTGCCCCCTAAAGTTTCCAATATAAGTGGAATGAGATAACTGCGTTTCTTGACATCAACAATTTATTTGACAAAGAATATGATGAATATGGCGTGTTGGGAGAATTCCCTCTTGAAAGAGCTTACTATCCTTCAAGCAGAACCAATTTCATGGCAGGAATATCAGTTGAATTCTAGAAGAAAATTGTTAGGCCTTTAAACTTACTGATTATAAGCGCCTGTCTGAAAAAACAACTTGGAATTTTCAGACAGGCCAACAACTTGAAAACATAAAATTGTTATAAAAAATAGATCATACACCTGGAAAAACCCAGACACATCAATTTAGCCCCTATATCCTTTTCTATTAAACATATTCATCTTTCCTTTGCTAGCTCTTCTTGACTGCGAACCCTAAAATAGGTATGATTCAAAAATCATGCTTGACACTCACAGACTTAAAATATTTTTAACTGTTTCAGACTTAAAGAGCTTTTCAAAAGCAGCCAAGGAGCTCTATCTTACCCAGCCCACAATTAGTCAGCACATCACAGCACTTGAAGACTTCCTTGAAGTAAAACTTCTTGACAGAACCGGTAAAGGCGTTCTTCTCACCAGAGAAGGCAGGCTTCTCTACAAATATGCAAAACAGATAACCGGACTCACGGACGAAGCGCTACAATCCATTGAGTTTCTAAAAGGAAAGAAAACCGGCGACCTAAAACTGGGCGCCAGTACCATTCCGGGTGAGTTCATCCTTCCTAAAATGCTGGGAAAATTCAAAAAAGATTATCCTGACATAAAAATATCACTTAAAATAACTGACAGTCAAAGAATCATCAGCGATCTGCTTGAACACAACATTGAGATCGGCGTTATCGGCGCAAAAATCCCGAACCTTCAGGTTTCATACACACGATTTCTGGAAGATAAACTGATCATTGCCGTACCTAAAAGCCATAAATGGTGGAAACATACCGGCGGTATCTCTATTTCAGAACTGATCAAAGAACCCTTTATCCTGAGAGAGAACGGCTCCGGCACGCTAATCAGCATGTCTGAAAAGTTCAAAAAGCTTAAAATAAACAAAAACGAGTTAAATATTGTATCAGAGGTCGGCAGCAACACAGCGGTAATTCAGTCCATTAAAGCTGGCCTCGGGATATCTCTTGTTTCAGAAAAAGCCTTATCTGAAGAACTGAAGATTAAAACATTAAAAAAGATCCCTATTAATGATGCCCGTTTCACCCGCACATTTTATATCGTAAGAAACAAACAGAGCTCGTCATCTCCCCTATGTAAAGCATTCTTTCAATCTCTTATAAAAATAAAATAATCTTATCCTCACGTCCCTCGGCACAAGATAATATTACCTGGTGTTTTTGAGCTTTTTCCCAACAACCATTCCTCTCTACACAATATAAACCTATTATTTTTGCCTATACTAGTCATTGATTGTATAAATATTATCAATTTGAATAAAATATCATATGGATATATTAAGTACTATATTGAACACACATCAGAAAGAATCAATTCATGAAAAGTTTTTTTGCTTCAAAAAAAGGAATCGTACTTACAGGACTGATTATAGGTACAGCAGCCGCATTACTTCAAAAGCTAGGAAATCCGGCAAACATGGGCATATGTGTCGCCTGTTTCATACGAGACATCACCGGCGCTCTCGGTCTTCACCGTGCAGGCGTTGTGCAGTACATCCGTCCGGAAATACCCGGTTTTGTAATCGGCGCACTTATTTCCGCTTTTATCGCAAAAGAATTCAAGCCCAGAGGCGGATCGGCACCCCTGGTAAGATTTATCCTGGGTTTTTTTGCCATGATCGGAGCCCTGGTCTTTTTGGGATGTCCCTGGCGAGCCATATTAAGGCTTGCCGGCGGAGATTTAAATGCAATTGTGGGAATTGCCGGTTTAACTTTAGGCATCTATATCGGCATACTGTTTATCAAATCCGGATATAACCTCGGGAGAAGCCAGAAAACATATGTTTCTGTCGGACTGATCATACCTGCTATCATGATCATCCTTTTCATTGTCCTGCTGATCAAACCTGAACTTAAAACAGGCGCACTGTTCCTGAGCGTGAAAGGACCGGGCGCAATGGCAGCTCCTGTTTTTATCAGCCTTGCGGCTGGCCTCATTATCGGGATACTTGCACAGAAAACACGGTTCTGCACCATGGGATCCATCAGAGACGTAATACTTGTAAAAGATTTTCATTTACTCAGCGGTGTGATCGCTCTTTTTATCGGGGCTATCATCGTAAATATTATTTTAAAACAATTTAACCCGGGCTTTGAAGGACAGCCCGTAGCCCATACAGACCATTTATGGAATTTCCTGGGAATGGTCCTTTCCGGACTGGCCTTTGCGCTTGCAGGCGGATGTCCCGGCAGACAACTGTTTATGTCAGGCGAAGGTGACAGCGATGCTGCTGTATTTGTATGCGGAATGGTTTTTGGTGCTGCCATTGCCCATAATTTTACTGCCGCCAGCAGCCCGAAAGGAACCGGAGAACTCGGACCCCTTTTTGTAATTATCGGACTTATGACATGCCTGATCATCGGCTTTACCATGAGAAAGAAATTGTAATAATCTACATCTAAAAGACGTTGCCATATATTGGTCCCCAAAGGGGACCATAGAAAATCGGGGCCCCATTTTGACCGTGCCGCAGTTATAGATTTTTTTGTGAATCTAAGGCGACGCATGTCTGAGTCCCGACAAAGCGGGACGAGTTTGTGGCGCCGACCGCAAAAAATTCTATAACAAGGAAATCCCGTTTTACGGGACCGGACAAAGGGTGCCTTTTCTTTGTTACTTTCTTTGGAGCAAGCAAAGAAAGTAAGATAAAAAACATTTAATAAAAAACCCTTATTTCCCCCGAAACACACAAAGCTTTTCGGGTTGCACGACTAAAAGCCGTGGTTTGAAAATATAATAATCGGAGGAATCATGAATAACAGAATCGACGCAAGAGGCCTTTCCTGTCCGCAGCCGGTTGTTCTAACCCGGGACAGGATGAATGAAATAAAATCAGGACAGTTTGAAATAATTGTTGATAATCAGGCAGCCTGCGATAATATCATTAGAATTTCTGAAAAAAATGGCTGGGCAGTCAATACCATAAACGAGGACGATGATATTATCCTCACACTTACAAGGTCCTGACAACCGCATGAACTCCATCTTAAAAGCCATTAAAAAATTCACAGCGCCCAAAAAACTTTCGGGAAACAGAGGACTGCTCATCTATGAAACGGTGAATGACGTCATTCACGCAGAGTCCATTTTAAAAAAAGCATCTTTTGAAAGAATCACCATTATCGCCCCGCCCCCCGAATACCGAACCGGCTGTGATCTTTCCATAGAATTTGACCTGATAGAACAGGTCAGCATCTTAAGAGCGCTAAAACAACATGACCTTGACCCCATTGATGTTCTTAACATCAGCACGGAACAGTTAAAACCCACCGAGATCTGCTCAGTTAAAGATTTTGGAGAGTACATCATGGTCAGAGCCGCAAACATGAAGATCACCTTTAAAAAAAAATCACTCCAAATTGTCAACATCTCCGGCGGCGGCTGTTCCGATGTGCCCTATCTCGCCCAAGAGATGATCGGTAAAAGAATAACCGAAACACGTTCACCCAAAGAAATCGGATATACTTTATGTGCATACACACTCTCAATCGCATTTGAAAAAGCAAAAGAAATTTCAAAATGAATAAAAGCATCCTTCTGGCCGGAACCGTTCCGGAAAATGACAACTCTTTAATCACGGGCTATGCATCTTTTAAAGACAATAATCTTAGCATAGACCGGACAGAAATCCCCTTAAACAGAGGCACCGCAGCAATGGTTGCTGCCGTATGCAAAACTACAGCGTTCTTCAATGAAAAAATGCCGTTTTGTGTCCTGGCAAATGATATCGGCACCAAAACAGGCAGCCGGAATGTTTACCGGCATATCATCAAACACCGTAAAGAACTGACATTTGATATTTTCGGCCTGCATTACATTCTCCCGGATATCGGTCTTCACAACCAGATGCTGTCAGCGATAAAAAAGATCGAACCGCAGCCCATTCTTGTGGCGGACGCCGGATTTATGTATGTTGCCAAAGCCAGCGGCAGATCAGAATCTTATGACCTTTTTCTGCCCGATCTGGGAGAGATTGCTTTTCTTGCTGATAAAAAAGCCTCCCATCCGGCATACACCCGCGGTTTTTTAACCCGGCTTGAAGAATCCCCGGAAGACCTGATCTCAAGGGCATTAACCAGCGGAAATATGAGCAAAAATTTATGCGTCAAAGGAAAAACAGATTATATCTGTTCAGAAGGTAAAATCATTACGAAAGTATCTGCCCCTGTGGTTGAAGAACTGGAACCGATCGGCGGAACCGGTGACACCATAACCGGCATGTGCCTGGGACTGATCGCCCACGGATACCCCATCCATGAAGCTGCTGTTCTTGCCTGCCGGGCAAACAGAGAAGCCGGAAGGATCACTAAGCCCTCCCCTGCTTCACAGATCGGCGACATCGTCAGAAATATCCCAGAAGCATTTAAATGCGTTATTTAGCATTCTTCCCTTATTTATTTAAAATCTCAATACAACAATCTGACTTCTCTTCTATTGATTTATTCTATTTCAACTATTGTTATTATTAATATTATCAATTTGAATATTAATATATTTTAGAATATATTCTTAACTTATACAAAATATATTTCAAAATTTAGTAGTTCAAACATACAGAAATCAAGGAGAAAAAACACCATGAAAAAACTAGCGTTAGTCCTTGGCATTATACTGCTCATCAACGCATCCGCATCGGCTGAGATAACCCTCTATGAAAAAGAGAATAAGATCAGAGTCTATACCGCCGGTGAATTAACGGCAAGATATGAGGACTGGAACTGGTTTAACCCCGCGGGTTCTTCTGCTGACAACAATTACAGCTACCATTTTATCCGGTCACGTCTGGCAATCGGCTGCGAAACAGATAAACTTGACTTTTTTATTCAGGCCCAGCATACACAAATGTGGGATCTACCGGACAATGGCATGGCCCCTGCCCCCGGCGGCGCTCTCGGACTGGGATCCATCTACTATGCACACAGACAGGACGAAAATTATCACAGCACCTTTATCAAACAAGCATATGTAAGGTTCAAAGATATTCTCGGAACCGGTCTGTTTATTAAAGCCGGCCGTTTTGAATATGTGGATGCGCTTGAAGTCACCTACAAAAATCCTAAAGTCATGTGGCTGAAAAAAATACGGCTTTCAGAGCGGCTAATCGGTCCGTTCGGCTGGTCTGCTTTTACCCGGAGCTTTGACGGCGCAGAAATTGTGCTGGATAAGGATAATTACAACATCACGTCAATGGCCTCTTATCCAACCCAGGGCGGCTTTGAAAACGATGCGCAAAAATCTATTGACGATATTACACTATTAACCACAACCCTGACCATCAAATATGACAAGGTCATCCCTAATACAGAGACAAGACTCTTTTATTACTTCTATGACGATGACCGCAACATGGCAAAACCGGACAATACCCCGGCAGGAAGCACACTCAACAATGGAGAAATAGAAATCCAGACCCTTGGTTTTCACCTGTTAAACACCTTTGACGCCGGCCCGGGAACGACTGACTTCTTATTATGGGGAGCCTATCAGTTCGGTGACTGGGGAGACCTGACCCACAAGGCCTGGGCATTTAATATCGAAGCCGGATACCAGTTCACAAAAATATTTTCAAAACCCTGGCTAAGAGCCGGCTACTTCGTCTCAACAGGCGATTCAAACCCGGATGACAGCGACCATGAAACATTTTTTCAGATGCTTCCAACAACAAGGAAATATGCTCTTTTTCCATTTTATAATCTGATGAACAATGAGGATCTCTTTTTACAATTAATTTTAAAACCGCATAAAAAAGTCTTAATAAGAACAGATCTTCATTTTCTGCGCCTTAATCAGTCAAAAGACCGCTGGTACATGGGTGCCGGCGCAACAAAAGAAAACGGTAATATTTTTGGCTATATTACCAGACCAGCAGTCGGTGATGCAGACCTGGCTAAAGTACTGGACCTGATGGTCGTTTTCAATCTTAATAAACGCGTTTCTTTTAACACCTACTACGGACACGTATGGGGTGACAATGTCATCGAAAATATCTACGGAACAGATGATGATGCAGATATGTTTTTCTTTGAGCTAAACCTTAAATTCTAGAGGAATAATTTCATGAAAAAAAACGCACCCTTTCACCCCTGCATGAATAATGACGCCCATGAAAAAGTCGCCAGGATTCATCTTCCGGTGGCGCCGGAATGCAACATCCAGTGTCGGTTCTGCAGCAGAAAGATCACCCCCCATGACACGAAAACAAAGTGCCCGGGCCGAACTACCTGCATTCTTACCCCTGCAGAAGCACTTAAAAAAGCCCGGGTGTTTCGAAAAAAATGGGGTCAGAATTCGATTATCGGAATCGCGGGGCCGGGTGATCCCCTGGCCAACCCGGAAACCTTTGAAACTCTTGACCTTGTCCGGAATAATTTTCCCGATGCCCCCATCTGTCTGTGCACCAACGGCCTGCTTTTACTGGACAGCATCAAAACCCTTCAAAAACTGAACATGCACCATTTAAGCCTGACAATTAACGGTGTCGCCCCTGAAATTATCCAGCAGATCACCCCGTGGATCATACACAACAATATCAAGGTCCGCGGCCGGGAAGGGGCAAAAATCCTGATACACCATCAGCTTGAAGGCATCAGGGCAGCATCAGACGCCGGCATGTTTATTAAGGTAAATACCGTTGTCGTACCGCACATCAATGGGCAGCATGTCATGGAAATAGCTGACACAATTAAAGAAGCCGGCGCAGATCTGTTTAACCCGGTCCCGCTGATCCCCGGGGGAAGTTTAAACAATCATAACCGTCCGGGGTGTGAAGATATGTCTCGGATAAGAAAATTGTGTGAGAAAACACTGCCGATATTTTATAAATGCAAACAGTGCCGGGCAGACGCAGAAGGCATCCCCGGACAGGAGGCTTGTGCATGAAGAACAAAAAAGACATAATAAACAGAAGGTCCTTTATCAAAGCATCAGGCATTGCCCTGACCGGCACTTTAGCATCACCGCTCATGGTAACAGCTGCAGGCTTTAAGAACGAATCCCTTCAGGCCTGGTCCTGCGGCGGACTGGCAGAGGCCTTTATTCCGGCAAGCAGAGAATATGAATTAAAAACCGGCTGCAAAATCGCTTATACCGGGGCTTTTGCCGCAGCGCTTGGGAAATCACTTTTCGGCAGTGCAACAACAGAGGTTTTCGCGCCCCGGGTACTTGAACTTGCTCAAAAACTTAAAAAAGCAGGAAAGATGCTCTCCTTTCAGCCCTTATGCTTTACCAAATATGTTCTGTTGATGCCAAAAGGAAATCCGGCAGAAATTGAATCCATCGAAGATATGGCAAAAACGGGTGTCCGGGTCATTATGACCCCGAACGCTTCTGCACCCGGAGGAAAAGCATCTCTTATCATCCTTCAAAAAGCCGGGGTTTTTAAACAGGCCAAAAAAAATGCGGTGATGATGGGAGACTGCGTCCAGACAGCCATGGCAGACCTCATTAAAGGAAAGGGCGATGTTGCCGTGATGGAGCAGCGCCTGACCCGAATCCCCTCGTTTCGGGACAAGACAGAACAAATTGATATTCCGGAAAAGTTTATTCCGGGAAAACCGGTGCCCTTTAGCATCGGCATGATGAAATGGGCTAAGAACAAAGAGCTGGCTGAAGATTTTATTAAATTCATTTTGTCTGAAAAAGGCCAGTCCTATTTTGAAAAGGCAGGATTCATCCCTGCGCGATCAGAAGAGGGGGAAAGATTAACACATAAATATGGAGTCATTGATGCTTAATATAAAAAGAAAAATTTCTCAAATTGTTTTCCTGTTTATTTTAGGTGAGTTCTCTTTTTACGGAATATTCAGATGTCCTTTTGCGGTACCTTATACAGAATGCGGGTCCTGCCCGGTTGTCCAGTGTCCGGGAAAGAAACTGTGGCTTTCCTTCTGGATCATCCTGCCCATATCCCTGCTTCTGTTTGGCCGCGGCTTCTGCTCCTGGGCCTGTCCCGGAGGACTGTTTTCAGACCTTCTTTCAAAAGTATCCTTATTTAAAGGCAAAATAAAGGGAAAAGCCGACAAGATACTCTCTTCAATAAGATATCTCGTTCTACTGGCAAGCATTACTTTTATATTTTTATTAAATAATCCCAGATGGGCGATACCCATTCGGACAGGAGAATTCTATAATTCCATAAAACTGACCTTTGAACATGCGAATACGTTCTGGCTGATAAGAACTGTATGTATAATTATTGGATTTTCCCTAGTACTTATTATTCCGCATTTCTGGTGCCGCTATCTGTGCCCCACCGGTGGGCTGCTAGAAGCCCTGAAAAAGATCTCTATATTTAAATATATAACGACAGATCAGTGCAATCAGTGCGATAAGTGCCGTAAAGTCTGTTCAGTAGAAACCCGTCCTGGAGAAATTAACTGCACCAACTGCGGCGACTGCTCTAATTCCTGTACTGTAAATGCGATCACTTTAAAAAAAAGATATTAAAACCCTTCAGGCCCTCTCACTCTTATGCCGTAAGCTCTTTTTCTCATTGGACACTCCTTTCACTTTTATTGTATGCTTATTGAAGTATCCAACAAACTGGACAAGCACCACGGTGCTCCACACAGCTTGTTTTTTGGGATTATCATTTACAGAGGAATAGTATAAGTATAAAAAACCTGGAAAAAATAAACCTAAAAGCCCTCAGGTTCAGCCTGTTTCTAAAAGTGCTGATAAGCATCGGCGCATTGTATATTGCTATTACGAGTGATGAGCTGAATATCGGACTTTTATACCTTGTGGTGTCTATTGTTTTTGCCGGCCTGTTTCTTTTTCAACTAAAGTATTATAAAGAAGACTGAAATGGAAAGTCAACAACCACCCGCATAGCGGGTGGCTTGAACATGCCCCATAGGGGCGTGTTTCAAGGGCAACATAGTGCCAGGGGTACTACTCTTTATGAATCCCTCGCCAAAGGCAAGTGTTTTCATGAAGACAATGATCCCAACTAAAGGTCTTTGTTTTTTCCCTTTTGATTCTCCCATCCCTGAACTTGGTTTCTTCATTTGACAGCTTAAATGATTTCAAGCTATAGTTTTTAAGTATACACGACTAAATACAGGGACAAATCATGTTAAGAAAAATTGATTATTTATTTATTATTGCAGCAGGCGCTATTGTTATTTTTTTTATGGCTGCACCCCCGGAATCAACAATCCTTACCCCCTACGATGATGAGCACCAGGGATTTAACACTATCCTGAGAAAAGAGGGTAAAAAGGCTGTAGAGAAATTTTGCGATGAATGCCACAGTAAAGAAGCAATTCCTCTGTCAAAAAATCATCCTCCAAAATATCGGTGCCTTTTCTGTCATAAACTGACGCCTAAGCCACCGCCTTCATGATCATAGGCAGGCAAGGTTTTTATTTCCAGGCGCTGGCTTCTGAGCTATTCCTGCCTACTGGTATTTACAGGATCAGAATGAGAAGCTACAAAAGGTCCCCCATAAGATAAAGAGCACAAATTCGTTCCTGACTCATGCGGAACAAAATGAAGATAAGCAAAAATTCGCATAAACCCGGAAAAATAATGCCGGTTTTAAATTACAAAATAATTTTTATCAAATATTCACTACAGAACCGATAATAGATACCAAATCTAGGTAAGAACCGCATCCAGCCTCTTTCCCAGGTCAAACAGCTCCTGGTAAATATCCGGGTAGTCTTCTTTGGTAACAATGACACCGCCCATGCCTTCAGCATATTCTCCGACGATATTGTACTCATAATAGTCCAGAACCAGGCGAATGTTAGCTGCCGTCTTCTCATGATCCGCCCCCCCTGAGGCAACCGCCATAACTGCGGGGAGTCCTTTAAACGGACGCGTTCCATGATTCTCCGCACCCATCCAGGCCTCTCCCTTTCCGGAATAACAGGTGGGGATGGACCGGTCAATCAGGTTTTTTAAGGGACCGGGCACATTCCCGAAGTAGGTGGGGGATACAATGATAAGTGCTTTTGCGGCAAACATCTTTTCGATCACGCCTGACATGTCATCATCCTGCACACATTTCCCGGGCGTCACCTTTTTACAGTTTAAACAGCCGAAGCAGTGTCCAATATTCAAATATGCCGGCCGTATGATCTCATGCGGTCTGCCCGCACCGTCCAGAATAGCCTTTAGCATGCTGTTGGTGGTTTTATTTTTACGGGGGCTACCGCTGATCGCCAGAATATCCATAAACCAACACTTTCATTAAAAACCGTTTTAGAAATGTGCCAAAACATGTCCTGCAATAAAAAACCTTTTAATCTCAGAGCAAAACGCATAGCGGTAAGTGCATAGCGAGTAAAGCTGAAAATACTATTCTATACTCTGTGCCCCATGCTCTATGCTACTCTTTCCATTCCCTTATCCTGAACTGACACTCCTTATCCCCGTCTCCCATCCGGGAGATCACTTCCCAGCGGCCGCGCTTATCCAGAGCGGCAAATTCCACATCATATTTGCAAATAAAATCACAGACAATATCAGATATGCCCATTTCCTTCGCCTTATCCAGAAACGGACATTTTGTCAGATGCTCGTAAAAGACATCTTCACCGTTTTCAACCTCATGGTCAATTTCAAGCTCAAACCCCAGCACCGGAAAGGAGATCAGCTCACGCTTCATCAGTTCCGGAATCGGCAGCTTGCCGCCGGGAAGATTTTTTCGGACCCGTTTCATGGTCTCATAATAGAGTTTCTTATAAAGTTTCTCGCCCTCTTCCCTACCCAGAAGTTCTATCAGATCGGTATGAAGGTTCACTCTTTCTGCAGTAAATGCCGATATCAGTTTTTCTCTCTGCATCTCAAGGGGAATCGGTTTATCCGGTTTTGGTACTTTCATAATTATCCTCCTATCTAAATATCTAATATAATTGTTTATAAAGTCTGTATAGAGAATGGAGCATAACAATCGTTTTTAAGGACTCAAGGATTCGAGGGGCCAAGGGTTCAGGTGTTAACAATCAACCAGCGTTATGCTTTTTACTATGCACTAAGCTCTCTACTCTATGCGTAATCACTTCTGTATCTTGCCGATCACCGTTGCGATCTTCTCCTGATCCGCATCGATAATCTCCTGCATCCGAACCTTTAAATAATCCGGCACCTCCGGCATATCCATGAACTGTCTGAACATAACAGGAATAAAATCATAAGGCGTTGCTTCGGCTTCATCTACAATAATCGGATTTTTATGGGACAGATCAAACAGAAGATCAAGCTCCTTAACCGTAAAAAAACGCTGGAACAATACCCGCTTCCCATAATCTGCCATCCGCTTGGGATTCTTCACCCATTCAAAATGCTCTCCCCACCACTGTGAGTACGCTTCAAAACCTTCTTCCCCACCAAGCTCCATCTCGCAGCAGACAGCTGCTTTATATCCGGCCATGGTCGCACACTGGTACAGGCACTCTGCCCAGGCCGCAGAATCCCCCACAAATAAAATGTTCTCCTGATACGGCTTGATCATTGGGGTTAACAGCTCAACCATGGCACCGCTGGTTTCAATAATTTTAGCATTTTTAAACCAGTCGGCATAAGGCCCCTTCGTTATAAAGTAATCCATAAGCTCATTCGCGTTTGACGCTGGGGGTACACACATCCCCTCTAATCTAAAGGCATTATTACCATTGGGACTGGGGACCATGATCAGCATTCCGGAACGACCGCCAAAATTACTTGTCCCGAAAAAAAACATATCCCCCCGGTCATAGGGACAGTCGATGTCAACCATCTCATATTCAATATGAGCCCCTTTCCCGTAATAGGTCCGGCTCTTATTCGCGCCGCTTGAATGTGCAATCCGGGATGACAGGCCGTCAGCAGCGATCAGTCTTTTGCAGGTCATTGTCCGGTTCTGTCCATTGGTACGCACCAGAAGCTCCACCCGGTCTTTTTCCTGACGGGTCTTCATCGCAACCGTTGCGGGTAAAAATTCAGCACCCTGTTTTTTTGCCCACTTATAGCGATCGGACATCCAGGTGCTGGGATTGAAAATATTGTAGAAGGGTTTTTTCAGGGTCTGCGCCTGCCAGTGTTTTCCGGTATCCGAAAACATGTGTGAAAAATAGATCCCCTCCATAGAAGCGGAATAGTCAATACTGAAACCGGTGTCCGTATAATGAAGCCGGGTACTGTCTTTTTTTTGCTCCATACGGATATTTTCAAAATTAAAGGGCTGATCCAGAAAACAAAAACCGGATGCCGACCTGTAATTATGATCAAGAATTGGTTTTTTGTCTACGCCAAGAACACTTATATTCCTTTTAGCAAGTTCTGCGCAGGCCATCAGTCCGGCCGGGCCGCAGCCAACCACAATTACTTCATAATCTGTCATGGTGCTTTTCCTCATCTTCCACCAGGCCGCTTATGTCAAACACTCTTCCGGGCGTGTGATTTTTTCTAATGAGCAAAACGATATCTTCAAGAATTTTTAAAACACCCTCAAGATCAGTACACGCATTCATTGTCCGGGCGATCTTTGGAAACCGGGCGCCCATTCCGCCGGCAACCACCTTATACCCCATTTCCTTAACCTGAATTGCTGCCTCAGGACAGAACTCCTCACATCCGGCACATTTAATACATCTGCTTTTATCAAAGACCGGCAGCCCGTCGCTTATCGAGATCACCCCCCTGCTGCAATAGGAAACACACTGTCCGCAGCCGCTGCATTTGGAAGGTTCGAGCTCAACCTCATAAACACCCAGCACACCAAAATCGGAAAAATAGGGTGAAGTACAGGCATTGGTGCACCCGGTCAAACCAATCCTGAACTCACAGTGAGGCATGACTGCCGTTTCGGTAAGGTCCATCATCAGGTCTGTGACATGCAGCTCTTTTAATTTTTTTCTGAGCGCAGGCACAAGCCTTTTCACATTCCTAATCTTCGCATCAGAAGCCGCCCCATACTGAACCGGACACATGGTTATGGAAAAAAGTTCAGCAGAATCATCCTCAAAGAATTCATCCGGCACAATGGGCTCATCAAGCGTGCCTTCTGCCATTGCGCGCAGTTTCCGCATCACGTCACGGCCAATCGCACGTCCGTAATTCTTTTCCGCCTGTGAAACAATTTCAGGAGTTATGGTTGAAAGATTGATCTTTTTTGCCAGCCGTTCACATTCAAGACGGGCATAAGACCCAAGCATAGGCGGAAGAGGAAGGTTTTCAAGTGCTTCTTCAGCTTCTTTTGTCCATGAGACCATTTATCCATCCTCTTTTTTCAAGTTCTGCTTTCAGCCAGGGTTCAAGCCGATGAAATCCTATATTAAAAACATCCTTTATTTCCTTCATCTCTTCTTTGGTACAGACGCTGTCTCGGGACATCCGGTACAGAAAATCCTTCAAACCCCTTTTTCCGGTAACAAATGCCATAAATGAAAAGATCATGTTCATTAAGCCAAAGGAAAGTTTTGTAAGCTTAACCGACCTGCCCACAACCTTTGAAACCAGGTGTACTGTATCCACCAGGGTAAACACCTCGTCTCCTGATATTTTAAATATTCTGTTTTTAACTTTAGGATTATCAATTGAAAGGATAAAAGCTTCCGCTAGATCCGAAGGTGCCAGCGGCTGTATTTTGGTAAATCCGTCTCCAATAAGTGAAAATTTACCCGTCTTTTTGATCTTCGGGGCAAAATGATCGGCAAAATCAACAAAATAACCTGAAGGCCTGAATATCGTATAATCAATCCCGGAAGCTATCAGACTCTTTTCCGCATTCCCCTTTGCGATTAAAGAACTGGCTTTCGCGTCAGACGAAACACCCAGCGCACTGATATACAGAATATGCTTTACATCAGCCTCTTTAGCCGCCACAACCACATTCTGCATACCGCCGTTCTCGACACTCTCATGGGTGAGCTCTTTAGTCTGACGTTTCAGTCCGAGAACAAACATCACGGTATCGATTCCCTGCATGGCTTTTTTCACATCTTCAATGCAGGTAATGTCCCCGCTTACAGTTTCCAGGCCGGCCCCGTCAATCCCTGACGGATCAAAAGCTGCCTTATCAAAACAACGGATATTTATATCGCGGGATACTGCTTTTTTTACGATCTCCCTGCCCACATGCCCGCCTGCTCCGGCAATTAGAATCATGACAAGCCTCCTTTTTAATAAGTCAGAGGTGAACCGTGAAGCGTGAGAAAATCTTTATCTGCTCACACAACACCCCACCCTTCACCCTTCACCCTTCACCCTTCACCCTTCACCTTTCACTTCTCACTCTTTAGCCTGAAGCGCTTCTCCCACAGAGACCTCCCCGAACTTGTCCATTATCTCGGCAAGCTCAGGTCTCTCTTTCCTGACTGTGTCAATATTTCTTAACAGCGCTTTGCGTGCAGTAATGGGATCAGAAAACTCATTTACAAACCCTTTGTTTTCATCACCTTCAGTCAGCTTAAAAAGATAATCCAGATCATCATCTGCAAGCACATGCAGCCCAAACCCCTGCGTTGCGAGTTTAATCTCTTCAGGATCATTATATTCAAAACTGTCACCCCAGGAGGAGGAATATTCTTCCAGCCCGCTTCCGGTTTCAAGAAACTTGTTGATGGCCTGACCCGCCTGATATCCATACATGATAGCGCCCTGAATATAGGTCTCAATAAAAGCGGCAGCATCTCCGACCACGACCACCCGTCCTTCCACCGGATCAATAAGCGGGGTATAAAAATTAAGCGTTGCAGCCCGGGTATCAACAATTTCCATTTCCTTAAACCATGAAGAAAAACACCCATCACTGATAAAGTGGCGAAGTTCCTCTTCCGCCACAAGCTGCAGCTTGGGAACAACCGGCATGCCAAGGGTCAGTTCATAGACCGGAGGCTCTGTCTGTCCGTTATGGGGTTTGGGACACATATAGAGCTGACCCATCTTCGCCCGAGTATGCCCCTTGCCCACAAAAGTCACCCATGAATCCGGATAGGGACACTTTACCTTCTCCATCAGAAAAGAGACCACCGAAAACTGGGCAAAAAATTTCCTTCGGGTCTCATTTAGCCCCAGGCTCTGGACTATTTTTGAATTCACCCCATCAGCAGCAACTGCTATTTTCCCTTTAACCGTAATCTCTTCTCCCTGTTTTCTAAGGGTTACCATAACACCATCATCTGTATTCTCAGCCTTTAGGGCCATGGTCTCATTCATGATCTCAATATTTGGTACAGCTTTAACCCGCTTAAAAAGATCATGGGTAAGAACCTCCTTTTCAAAAGACAGCGCCACATAGCCTTCCGGGCTTTTACCCGACACTTTCAGCGGCGTTCCGCCGGGAGCTACTTTAATACTGTTTTTTAAAGGGATGACCTTACCGGTATAGGGTACTGAAAAATCATTTTCTTTAAAAACTATCCTTCCGTCTTTGTAAGATACGGCTTCTTTATGGGTTCCCTCTTCAAGGATCAGGTTACTGCAACAGCTTCGAAATATCTTTGCAATATCTTTTTTTATATCTACAAGTAAAACGCTGGCACCGTTTTCACCTATTGTCTGTGCCGCAACAAGTCCCGCCGGGCCAGCCCCGACAACAATAACATCATACTCTTTTTGCATAACCGCTACTCCTGTTTATGTTTTAATCACACACTTCTCTATATGTGTCATTTTAGAATCTGGCTTTCAATTAATCTCATTCAGTTTACTCAACACTCCGCACTCATCATTCCGCATTCAAATCATTCCCGCGGTGCCCCGCGGCCGCATATCGGAATACAGCTGCCGCATTCCGTACAGACATCCACATCAATAACAGCACGGTCCTCTTTAAAATGGATCGCCATCACCGGACAAAGATTAACACATCCTCCGCACCCGGAACATTTCTCTCTTTCAATCCTCATTTCACTATTTCCTTTTTATAAGATTCCCATCATCTTTTTCCAATCTTCTTCAGGCATCACATCCGGTGTTGTCGCATAACCCGGGTTTGAAACATTGTTCGGATCAAATTCCCGTTTTACAGCCTTTACATAATGATGAATATTACCTACCATCGGCCCGAACATGTCATAGGCCGGTCCCAGAAGATGAATGGCTTTTGCCGAAGAGTTTCTCTCAAACTGACTCTTGGCACACCTGCCAATTATCTCCATCGCCTGGTTGCACTGGTCAACGGCCTGTTCCGGGAAGACATCTGTGGTGTGGAGACACCAGTATCCGTATTCCTGAGGGCTGATCCAGCCGCCGTTCATACTTAAGGGCTGTACAAAATCCTTACCCAGCCCGTCATCTTCCAGAGCCTTTCTTCCAACTTTATTACACTCAGTTATTTCATTAACGATCTGATCAATTGAGTCAACATTAGATGAACCGATACTGAAATTATCCGAAGGTCGGGCAAGACGCTGTGCATTACCAAAACGGATCCATTCATTAGCAGCACGTTTTATCCAGGTCTGATAAGCAGGCTCATCTTCCTCAACAAAGACAGCCCCAACCTTTTCAACAATGGCCTTCAGTACCTTCTCCTCATAGTCCAGCTGTGAGGTCGATGTCTTTGCGTGCAGGCCCACCACACAGTAGCTGTGAGGAAAAACATCATTTTTGATGTTGTCATGCAGATCCTGTTTGGTCACAGAAGAATAGGTATAAAGAAACTGCTGAGCAAGGTGAGTGGCAACTTCTGCGATCTGTGCTTTTCCCATTTCATAGAACAGCTCTGCAGACGCCCTCATTTCCTTTTCCTCTTCTTCAGGATATTTAAATTGGGGAAACTTTATCATGTACCATCGCCAGTTTTCACCCAAAGATCCTGAAAATTTCATATTTGCATTGCCCTCAGTTGGGAAAACCTCGGGACCGGCCCACTGCCAAAGCTTACATGATATTTTGGTTACCATACCGATTCCGCCGGCATGGCCGAACATACCGCCCCGCAGGAAGCCCCGCAGATCAGGGCCGGGCCCGTCATTCCAGAAATCACCTGCACCAGGACAGGCCATTGATCCTGACCTGACAATTTCGCCGTCAGGAAGCACCAGCTCAAAACCCAGCAGATTCTGAGCGCCGATTCCGGTTATCCAGCTGTTTCCGTAAGCACCATGCCATGAATAATTGGCAAGGCATGATACCTGACTTCCGGCCAGAGGCGTGGGTGTATACAGACCCCGCTTCATGGCCTCTGCCTGGAGCCCCACAAAACTCACGTAGGGTTCGATTACTGCATACATATCTTTTTCATTCAGCTCGATTATCCTATCCATCCTTTTAGGATCGATCACAATTGTTCCGGCCTGGGTTGGAAATGCCTGAAAGGTAAAGCCTGAACCCCGGGGAATAAAGGGAAAAGAATAACGGTTAGCGATCTTTATAATCGACTGAACTTCTTCTGTGGATCCGGGCATAACAACACATGCGGGCCTCATGTTTAGACCACATTTTTCACGCTGCACGACTCCTCCCGGAAGCCACTGGACTCGCGAATATGCCTGACAGAGCACCGGATCATCTGTAACATTCTCATCACCCACAACATCCTGCAATGCTTTATATGCCACTTCAGTAAATGCCATAATTACCTCCTATTTATAAGCTTTTCAGCTTTTATATTCTTAATTTCACATTTCACTCTTAACTTCTCACTTTTCACTTTCTTAATCCATTGCCTGAACAACAAGATCAAGAATATCGTCTACCTTCATGTTTGAACCAATACCGTCAATCCCGTCAATCAGATTTGCTTCACACCATGGACATGAGGTTACGATCGTGCCGGAACCTGTTGCTTCGGCCTCTTCAATACGCTCCTTGGCCGTTGTGAGAGCAAAATCAGGATATGCAGATTTTGCTCCGCCACCGCTTCCGCAGCACCATGAGTACTCTTTAATACGTTCCATCTCCACAAGTTTAAGACCGGGAATGGCTTTTAAAATATTCCTTGGCGCTTCATAGATCCCGTCTACGCCCCGGTTCATCACCCGCGGCGGTTCGGTTAATCCAAACTGTACCCGTTTACCCTCCCAATGCGTATACGGCTCACCGCGGCGCCCGAGATGGCAGGGGTCATGCCAGGTGACCTGTTTATCAATATTTTTACTGAATTTGATCTTACCTTCATTAATAAGCTGCTCAATATACTGGGTTGAATGCATCACTTTATAAGGAAGATCACTTGTATTTATTTTTTTCATCTTCGCATATTTTTCAGAGAAGGTCATAAAACAGCCGGGACAGTTCGTCACAATAAGCTTTGCGCCGGTACTCTCAAACAGCTCCAGATTCTTTTTTGCGATCTCTTCAAAGCTTTTCTTATCACCGACATTATCAGCAATTCCGCCACAGCATATCTCTTTGGCGCCTAAAATTCCAAAATCAACACCAGCCTGTTTTAAGATCGCGGCTGTATTTTTCGGAACCGAATCCATACCGGGTTTATAGGCATAGGTGCATCCCACATAATAGAGGACCTCTGCTTTTTCATCGCTCTTTGACAGGTCCTTGATCCCCAGTTTTTTTGCCCAACCTGCGCGACGGCTTCTCGGCTGTTTCCATACATTGTCATAATTTGAGATACTTTGAATAAACTCTTTATGGGCCGGCAAAGGACCGTAGCCCTTTTCACAGGCCTCTTCCCTTAAGGCATCCAAAACACCAATAATATCAAGGTCCATTACTCTTTTACAGCTGACATCACAGGCTGCACAGACCGGACAGCGATAGATGACCTCAAGCAGGGTATCTTTATTTTCCTCCCAGCTTAACTCACCGCTTAAAAGACCGGTGACAATATCATTTTTTCCCTGGGCCGAATAACTGTCAAACTTTCCATAGACCAGTGAGGGACAATTCCTGGCAAACCGGTGACTTTTCACCTCCCACAGGTGCGTCCACTTACAGGTAGAGCATCTCTGACAATGCGTTGCATCATATTCTATTTTTTCAAGTGCCATGGTTTTTCCTTTCTCTGAGGTATTGATTCAGTTGACACTGTTTAATTATGATTAGAAACCGAGCTTGCCCGGACTTAATATGTTTTTGGGATCAAGTGTTTTTTTAATCCTTTTCAAAGTCTCCTGCAAATTACCGGTCCTGGCATAAACCATATCCACCCATGGTCCATAAAGCCGGTAAAAGAAAGCACCTTTATTTAAAAGGGATTCGCTCGCTGCCATGTATACATCCTCAACCTGTTTCTTTTCAACCGGATTTTCAGGATCATATGGAAAACTTGCCTCCATTTGAAAAGCACGGCCATTCTGTTTAGGCTGAAGATAAATACCGATCTCATCCGCTGAAAAATTATTTGCTGCAGCAGCCTTATTTATCGCTTTTAAAAATTCAGGCGCACGCTGCAGCTGCGTCAGAAAGAAAACCTCTGTTGAAGCGCCTTTTGCCCTGAATTTCCAGTAATCTCCATTATCACAGGGCTGATAAAGCATCTTTTTAATAACGGTTTCAATTTCAGGAACACCCGGGATAGCTTCCATCGGCTGTACCATAAACGTCCTCGAAAGCTCTTTAATCGCCTCATCCTGATAGGACATTTTGTCTTCAGGGAACCACTCACCAGCTGTAACATTAAGTGCGACGATATAGTTTGGCAGGACCTTGCTTATCCGGTTTATCTCAGCAGCTTCTTTTGCCAGAGCGGTTGCCAGATAACGGCTGTTCAAGATAAAGCACTCATCTCCAATAAGCTTGCGTAAAGCACGGTAAACAGGCTCAACACAATCCTCAAGCGAATCAAAACCGAAGTACACAACTTTGCTTTTTTCAGCTATCAGATCGATTTTTGCGTTCATCACCGTAACGATCCCAAAACTTCCAAGGCTTCCGGGGATCAGCCTGAACCAGTCAAGACCCGGCCCGTGAGAATTGCATAGATCACAGGGCAGTTCATCTGATATTTTTTCAGGCGCATCTGGAGATATGGACATTGAACCGGTATGAAAAATATCACCGGTGGGCATCACCATCTCCATGGTAAAGATGGTCTCATCCAAATGATGTTTCGCGGTCAGTTTTGGCTCACGCTCCAGGGTACTGGAAATAACTGATTTGTCACTGTGAGGAAGTAAGGGATTCAGGATCCGCATACCATGGCTTTTTAGTTCAGCCTGAAGCTCACCATAGGTAACCCCTGCTTCAAACATGACCCACCTGTTTCGAAGATCAATCTTTCGAATCTTCTTCATCCCGCTCATATCAATGATGATCCCGCCCTGCTCCGGAATCCCCGCGCCGTAAAAACCGACCTTAGAGCTCCGTGGTGTAACCGGAATACCGTGCTCATTTGCCAGCTTAACCGTTTCCGACACCTCCTGAGTAGAGAGTGCCTTCACCACTATATCCGGCTTTCTGGCGATGCACAGGCTGGTATCATGACTGAAACCCTCAAGAATATCCAGATCAGTGATAACACGCTTGTCATCAACCACTTCTTTGAGAAGCACTGCAAAATCATTAATGGTTGTTATTTTATCTGTCATACCTCCTCCAATGTGTATATTTTAGTGATTATTTATTTCTACTTTATTCTTTAGACACTTCTTCCGGAACATAAGGCGCGTTTAAAGGACAGACCTTAACGCATATCCCGCAATCCACACATTTTTCAGCATTAATATTAACTTTATCATCAATCATCCTGATCGCTGTAACAGGGCAGAGTTCAATACACCCGCCGCAAGCGACACATACATCCGTATTAATTATAGCCATTGAACACCTCCTCAAAAAGGTCTAGTCTTTTTTACCCACAATATACTCGCCTTCAAAGTAAATAGACTCAACATGAATCCCTTTCACCCCGGCAAAACCCGGATATATTTTTCCATATACTTCAACCACCCTCCCGAGAAGCGGCGGCGGCGTTGACCAGGTAAAAAGACCTTTCTTTTTCTGTTCTTCGGTCAGGGCACGCGGAATACGGTGTGCCTGCTCACTCTGGGTGACGCTTTCACCTTTTTCAGGACAGGGAAAATACAAAGTACCGTCATCTGCCAGAAACAGTATTTTGCTGTTTCTTTCAGCACTCTGCTTGGCCACATAAAGTTCATCTGCCGTATAAGCCTCTCCGAAGGGTTTCTTTTGAGGCTCAGTCGTGCCATTAAAAAATGAGTTGCCCTCAATAAATACACCTTTTAAAGTCTCTCCTTTTTTTGAAGCCGCAAAAAAAGTCTCCTCCATTTTTTTTACTTTTTCAGCATATTTTTGTTTGTTGGTTTTTTTCTTATTATCTTCTGCCGAAACAGCAAAAGCTAAAGCAAGACTGAGCAATAGTAAAAATATAATTTTAAAGGTTTTCATAACGACCTCCTTATAATAGTGAACAGATATGTAACCTGCCGTGGTTTTAAACAACATCAGTTGACTCGATCATGTCCTGTTTCTTGCCACGAAGATCCCGAATAATCAGATAGGTCGAGACTACAAATCCGCCGATAATAACAGACATGATCGGCCAGTTAATATGTACCCAGGGCTCCTTGAGCATTCCCCACTTGGCCAGGATCTCAATATCATTCCAGAGAACAGTCACTGTTGGAATGGCATAGCGAAGATTGGGACCGAACTTACCATATCCCAGGAGCTTGTAGCACAGGTAAAAAAAGACAGAAAAAGAAGCGAAAAAAAGCATATAGGTAAACCATGAAAACGGACCAAACAACTCCGGATCATAGGCGATCATTAATAGAATATAAAAGGTCCAGGTGATCATAATATATTCAAAAGCAGTACGCGGGCCATAGTTGCCTATTTTTCCGGTGGCAATGGCCTTGGTACGCATTAGCCTGAAAACCCTTCTCAGAAAGAAAATAAAATTACAGCGCACACTTTCCTGATACAAAAGATAAGTAGAAACCATAAGCAAAGGCATAAAAGTCCATTTCATAAGACGATATTCCGGATAGCTGCCATTCCAGGTATAGCAGACCCCCATGCGTTCGCCGCCGTACATCAGGCTGTATTCAAAAGCAAACCACAACGCAAGACCGCCAAGCATTCCCCAGAAACTCTGCCAGCCGTCTGATTTCATCCAGCGAGTCATATAAATAATAATAAATCCGGCAATGGCCATCTGCCAGCCAAAGGTAAACTTATAGGCCGGATTATATTTTTCAATTAAAACCATGGAAATATGACCGATGGCTGTAAGACCGAAAATCCACACCAGTGATATTGCCGTATAAAAGATCGATTTAAACGTAAAAATCTTTTTACCACCCATATCCGTTCCTCCTTAAAACGTTAATTAAATATTGCCTTTTTTCCAGACCTAAAAACCATAGGGTCAACGTGTACCCGATATCAACCTTTTTTCATATTCTCCCTTGCCCTTGAAAGAAAATGGGCGGCATCATTCATTGCAAAATCAAAACGTTTAACCTCGTCTTTATCAAGCGAGTATAAAAATTCCTCAAGAACCTCTCTTCTGCTGTCTACAAGCTTTGTTAAGATCTTTTTTCCTTTTGCAGTTAGACTCACCCGGACAATCCGTCTGTCATTATCATCCTGTTCACGCTTAAGCATGCCGTTATGAAAAAGGCGTCCAACCATGCTTGTCATGGTTGAGACGGATACAGAATAGAGGGCGCTGAGTTCACCCATTGAAAACTTGTTTTTATCCTCGAACAAAAAAAGCACCTTCATCTGGGCTGTGGTCAAACTCATATTTGTAAGAAAAGACGGATTGAGGCCCTGGGATACCTGGTTATATGCTTTTACAATATTGTCTACAGTTGATTGGCAGGATGTTTTTTCCTTCTCTAATTCAGATCCTGCACGTTTTCTTCCCGTTGTGAGAGTATTGTTCATATTGAATCAGCCTGGATAATTATTATAATATATAATTGTTTGATATTCGAAATATTAAGCCGTAAAAGACCTTCCTCATAAGATAACCCAAACGCTTTTTAATCCGACTTGATTGTGTTTGCCAAAAGATCTGAAGGAAAGACCGACATATTGCCTGCCAGCTGCTGAAGCACATCCGGACGCTCTGACATGATTTTCGGAAAAAGCCCCTGCATTCTTTGTCCCAGCAGTTTCACCGCGGTATAAGGATTAAAGGTCGGAGAAAAAGGCTCTGACATCAAACCAAACATATAATCAACAACATCAGGCTTTGAAAAAACATAGGCGATGCCAAAAACCGACAAATAGTCCTGATAGTCATACTGCTTAATATACGTATTCAGCCACCAGTCTTCATAACCGGCTATCGCTTGAGGCATTACGCCAAGCTGCTGTTCCTTTAAAGCCCCGGCCAGAGCAAGACCGGCTTTCCAGCCGGTAATCATGGCGCCAAGACACTCCAGCTCCTGGCACGATCCGGCATCACCGGTTATCAAAACATTATTTCTGAACGGTTTTACAACCGGCGAATAAATAGCTTCCACTGCAGCAAATTCACGTCCCTTTTCAGCCCCCTTAAACCAGGGAGCAAAGCCGGAAGATGTCATGATAGAACCCATAGCTTCATCAAGATCAACTTCCGGTTCAAAAGTCAACACCAGAAAATTCCAGTCATTTCCTTCCGGACGGGGAAGCAGAAAAACATAAACCGGACCTTTTTCAAGGAAATGAATACCGGTAATAATAGCATCATCGGCCGGTGGATTAAACCCTTTGACAAAGCAGGACTTGACATATAAATTTGCAATTCTTCTGCGGTTTGTATTATAACCCAGTGTTTCAACCACCCGTGAGTTGGTTCCGTCAGCAGCAATAACATAGCTGCCCATAAACGTTTTATCACCTGCCTGAACGGCAACACAGTCGCCCTGAAACACCATGTTTGTAAATTCGGTTTGAGGGAAAATATCGACCTGTTCGCTGCTGATGTCGTTTAACATGCACTTCAGCATTATCTCTTTATCATAGGACAGCGCTATTGGAGCAGGTCCGGCATTATCACCGCCGCCGAACTGCATCTTATTCATTCCAGGAGAAAACATATTCCAGGTATAAAGATTTTTTACGGCTCCGGTATAAGGAACGGTAAGCCCCACGTCCGGAAAACAGAATTTTTTACCGGCCTCGTTATAGTGAAAAAGGTTTCCAAAGAAGTATTCATTCGGCGGAAGAAGAGACTGGCCGCAGGTTCTGCTCAGAACTGACAGATCTTCTTTTCGGTCAATAATTGCAACGGTAAGCCCGTTTTCCCCAAGCGCTTTAGCTGAAAGAAGCCCTGCAGGACCTCCGCCCACAACGATAACATCATATTTTTCTCGCATGCTGCTTCTCCTTTTGTATATTCATCTATAATTCTAACCCTGCAATATAGCCGTCAGTAAATTATTTCGACACCGTCCCGTTCAATAATACCCGCCAGCGTTTCCCCAGGCTGCGCATTACGCAGAACGGCAATTGAATTTTTCAAAATTTCAAGGACCCTGTTTTTATCCACAAACGATTCAATGGTTACAGCCAGACCCGGATGCCGGCCTGCTCTGCCGCCGGCGACAACTTTAAACCCCCTTTTTTTAGTAATAAGCCTGCCCGTCGGGCAATCCCTTGCGCAAAGTTCACACATCGCACATTTATCCCTGTTGATAACAGGGCCCTGATCGGTCAGCCGAATCGCTTTGTCAAAACACATCTTCAGACAATTGCCGCAAAGCGTGCACGCTTCATCTGTGATTTCAACACAATGCTGCATAATAATACCAAAATCTTTCATAAAGGGACTGACACAGCAGTTCGGACAGCCCGTCATCACCAGATTAAACCGGCTGGCGCCATGCAGCGCTGTAGTTGCAAGGTCAGCCATGATCTCAGTGAGATTTTCTTCCGCCATGATCGTTTTCACTGACTGCATCATATCTTTCAGAGCATCCCTTACAATCTTGCTGTTCTCTCCATATTTTGTATAACAGGCTTCAATAGAATATAAGACCTCTTCATTGTTAAAAAAAAGATCCTCCTCGATCGTCGGGGCCGGTCCTGTTCCCTGTAAAAAGGCCTCCAGCTCCAGGGTTTTTTCCTCGCCTATAAAATCAAGATATATCATTTGGGTCTTATTTATAATGTCAGCAGTAACTTCGTCCATTCCCAGCTGCCGTGCTATTTTTTCAGCCTGTATCCTGGCATATCCCCCCATCATGGGAGGGATCGGCAGCATTTCACAGGCCTTTTGAGCTTCGTCCTGCCACTTCATGGTTAAACCCTTTTAAAAACTAATTATTTTTTAAACCCGGCATCTCCGTTTCGTACTTATTCAAATTCTTCAAAAGGCTCACAGGCTTTTGTTGTTTCCTCAAGAACCTTTGTCATGGGCTCAGACATTTTTGCCAGCTTCGGCATGATATCCGGCCTTTCTTTTTGAATGGTCGGGATAATGCTCTGCATAAACTGTCCTAAATGGCCGATGGCGCCATAGGGATTCCAGCATGGCGGAAGCGGATCTTTTGCCAGACCGCAGATATAATCAAAATCCTCTCCCTTGTCAATCACATACGGCAAAGCAAAGTTCATGATATAATCCTCATGCCGGTAACCGTTCACATAAACATCCTGCCACCAGTTTACATAATCGGATATTCCTTTTGCCTCTATACCGACCTGGCCTTCCTTAACTGCGGCAGCCACAGCATTTCCTGCTTTCCAGCCGCTGATCATGGCTCCGGTATTTTCAAGCTCCTGACAGGACCCGGTATCTCCGGCTAAAAGTATCCTGTGTTTATTCGGATCCGTCACAGGTGAAAAAACATACTGCGCAGATGCAGACTGATCCATTATTTTTGAATCTTTAAACCATTCCGCATAATACGGATTCTGTTTCATGAAGTAATCTTTCACCAGAGAAAGGTCTACTCTTGGATCAAGCGTCAGAAAAGCAACATTTGCCTCTCCCGCGTAGGGCCGGGGGAAAATGAACATATATCCCGGGGCAACTGTATCAAAACAGATACTTGAGATCAGGATATCATCTGCCGGCAGATGAAGGCCCTGCATGCGAAAGCCCCTGCTTAACAGATAGCAGTAAAAGGTACGGTCCCTGTTAAATCCTGCAAGACGCGCAATCCTGGAATTTGTACCGTCTGCAGCAATAAGATAACTGCCGGTAAAAGACCTGTCGCTGCCGGCTACGCTGACACCGTCTCCATCCTGTTCAATTGAAGCAACATCTATCCCCTCAACGACCTCTACCCCGGAATCCTTAACTTCTTTTAACAGGCAGGAAAGAAGGATCTCTTTATCATAGGCAAGACCCACAGCACCGTTATCCCCCTTTTTTGATGTTTCCTCAGGCAATCCAAAAGGCAGACGATTCCCCTTTGGTGAAAAGATCTGCCAGGCCATACAGTTCTTCACCGGGCCGTCATAATTAAAGGAGAACCCGTTATTTAAAAACCCTATCCGTTTCCCCTCCCTGTTATAATTAACCAGGTCATCAAAATAATAGTCATTGGCTGAAACCAGGGTCTGTCCGCACATCCGGTCAAGGCGGGTAATATCGGATTTTCTTTCAAGCAGAACTGTTTTTAGCCCGGCACGGCCTGTTGAACGGGCGGCTAAAAGCCCGGCAGGTCCAGCGCCGACTACGATCACATCGTATTTGGTCATATAAAACCCCTGCTCCTTTAATTAATTAGAAAAGCCTGATCTTATTATATCCTTCATCTGCTCTTCCACCGGCATTCCGCCTAAAGCCTGCAGCTTTGCGATGATGTCCGGTCTCTCCTTCTGAATCTGAGGCATCTTTTTCATGATGGCGGCATTCACATTATTAAACAGATTATACGGGTTCAGTGAACAGGGCAGTATCTCATCAACCAGTTTATGGAGATAGGTTGTCGCATCCTCACCCGCCAGACCGCCGGTCATAACAGTTAAAAACTCCTTGTAATCCATGGAACCCGGAAAATGCTTTTCCCACCATGAAATATAATTCTGAACACCTTCTTTGTTCGGCTGATTATCACGTATGGCTTCTGATATAGCATGCGCGGCTTTAAGTCCAGACATCATTGAACCGGTACACTCGGCCTCAACGGTCCAGCCTGCGTCTCCGGTGATCAAAACATTGTCTTTAAACGGCGTTGGAGAAGGAGACCAGATATTTGCCACATGACCGTGTTCCCGAACAATTTCAGCATTTTTAAACCATCCTGAAAAAGGGCTGTCATTAATACAGCGGTCAAGCTCATCCTTATAATTGAGCTCCGGATGGGTGGGGCCGCCGGCATATACCCAGTATTCATCTTCTCCGTAAGGGCTTGGCTCTACCCAGATCATAACCGGGTATCCGCTGGCCTTATGAAAAAGCTGCGGAAAATTAATTGATTCCGGAAATTCAGGATCAACACCGGTCATATAATAACCCGCGCCCTGGAGTGTTCCGTAAAAGATACGCTCTTTGTTAAGGTCCAGAAGTTTCATCAGCCTTGAATTGATACCGTCTGCAGCAATGGTAAACGTACCGGAAAACTTACGGCCTTCAGCAGTGATAACCGTATTAATCCCGTTATCGCGTTTTAAGCCCACCACATTCATACCGGTGAAAACATTAACCCCGTTTGCCCTGGCATCAGAAAGCAGTCCTTTTAAGAGTTCCTGTTTACTGTAGGTCACAGATAAGCGTCCCTTACTTCCCTTTGCCTGGTTCGCATCATAATCACCCAGCTTGATGCTGTGCTTTCCATCAGAGGTGTATACATTCCAGGTATAAAAATTACGATACGGCCCTTCATAAGGGATTGAAAATCCGGTTACCGGAAAAACAAGCCTTTTCTGCTCTTCATTAAAATACATGCGCTCGCCGAAATAGGACTCATCTTCAATAGCAAACATGGTGGCACAGCTTCGCTGAATAGAAGTAATACTCTCCTTGCGTTCAAGAAGCGCCACCTTTAAGCCGTTTTCACCGGCTACTTTAGCAGCCATCAGTCCTGCCGGGCCCGCACCCACGATTACCACATCATATTGTTCTGACATTTGATTAACTCCTTCTCCTTGAAAATATTTATTTATTATTAAGCTAACGGCTTATTATAACGATACACTTCCGATAAATCTAGATATTTCTGAACCCCCACTTAAGCCGCTTTTCAAGATCAGGCTCCATATTTTCACGAAAAATCATCATTCGGTCCATGGTACCGGGCCGTTCTTCATATATCTGCGTCATTAGTTCGCCGTAGTACTTGCCAATAAAGTTCACCGCCTTGATGATATCAAGTGTCGGAGGCAATTTGTCCTTGCACAGCCCCACAAGATAATCAATATCCTCATAGGTCAGGTACTCATTAAAATTCCGGCCGCCCTGTTTTCTTACCCCCCATGGGCCGTAATAGTACTTTTCATACCAGTCGAGATATTCCTGAACCCCCGCTTCGTCTGCATTACCGCTCTTAAGCGCCGACACAATGCACTTTCCTGCTTTCCATCCTGAATTCATCGACCCCACATTGCTCATCTCTCTGCGCCAGCTTGAATCACCGATAAACAGCACATTATCCTTAAAGGGTTTTTTTATGGGACTCATCAGATTAAGCACACAGGCGGTCTTTTCTCCTTCAATTATTTCTGAATCCCTGTACCAGTGAGCAAAGGGCGGATCCTCCTTTAAAAAATAATTGAGCATTTCAGCAGGCTTATCCTCTCGCCGGAAAGTGGATGCATAGACATGATAATACCCCTTATTCGCTAAAGGGATCATTGAAAAAACACCTTTTTTCGTGGTCATAAAAAGAAAACCCTCCGATGCCGGACAGGCACAGCCCTTGATCTCAACAGAGGTATCGCGGGTCGTACCGTAAAACTCACGTTCTTTATTTATGCCCAATACACGTGCCAGCCTTGAATTAATACCGTCGGCAGCAATAACAAAAGTCCCGGTAAAGGTACGGTCATCCTCGCATTCCACCACCGCACCGGCGGACTCTTTTCTAACGGACACCACATTTGTATCGGGAAAGATCTCAACACCGGCTGCTGTCACCTCATCAAGCATGATCTGAAGCAGCCTGCCTTTTTTCAAAGCTATCCCGAGCCTGTTTTTTTGAGGGTCTTTACGGAGCTCCGCAAAATCACCGAATTCTATTCGATCTCCTCCCGGTGCATACAGACAAAACCCGAACAGGTTCTGATACGGGCCGTCATAGCGGATTGTGGTACCTGAGTTAACAAAATTAAGGTCACCTGTGTTCTGATCCAACCTGACGGTCTCACCAAAGGTATCCTCATTTATATTAAGCACCCCGCCGCAGGAGCGGTGGATCTTGGAGATTTCTTTTTTCCTCTCAAGAATTGCGATCTTAAGACCTTCACTGCAGGCTGCTCTTGCAGCCATCAGCCCCGCAGGTCCGGCCCCGACGATGATAAGATCATATTTTATACCCATATCTTACTCCTTCTCTGATAAGGTTTTATCCAGAATCCTGCACACACTTGCAAGAGATGACAACAGTTCTTCCTTATCATCTCTTTGAAGTCTCAAAAACATTTCCCTTGCAAAGGTCTGTCTCTTTTCAAGGAACCGGTTCCGGACTTTCCTGCCTTTAACTGTCAGCCCGACCATTACTTTCCGTCTGTCATCCTTATCCCTTACCCGGCTCACCATCCCTGCCCGTTCCATCTCATCTATCATCAGGGTCATATTCGGAAGTTTTACGCCTGCATTATCAGCCAGCTCTTTCATCGAATAACTGTCTCTGTCCCTGAAAGCATATATTGCCTTTACCTGCGACTGCTTAAGATCTGCAGCACCCGCATCGCCGCTCATGATACGCCGGGTATAGATACGGCCGAAATCCCTTAAAAGATTCAAATATTCTAAAAGTTCTTTTTCCAGCATAATCTTACCTGTAAGCAGAAAACCCCTGTCTTGTTACCGGTTTCATTAACTGTTCTGCGGTTCCAGGGGCGAATTTTTCCAGTTTTTGCGCAAGTGCCGGCCGGTTCTTTTTTATCATTTCCATGTGAGGTTTTATCCCCCGAACGATATGCCCATATAAATTGAACGGATTTATTGACCAGAAAAGCTTTTCGGTGATGATCCGGTGAAGATAGTTAAGCTCATCTTCTGTGAAAATATTAAAGAATACCGCGTAGCACAAAAAATCCTTATAATCATGGGTTTCCGGCCAGTTTCTTTTCCACCAGTCAATATAATTTATAACCCCCTGTCGATCAGGCTGCCCCTTGTGTAAAGCCTCACATACTGCATTGGCAGCCTTGTGCCCGGATAGAAGAGCGCCCGTATTTTCAGCCTCTGCAAACCAGCAGCTGTCACCCACAAATATGATATTGTCCTTAAACGGCTCTTTGGCCGGACTCCAGGCATTTATAACAGCACAGCGCTTGTGCGTGATCTCAACATTATTAAACCATTTTTTAAATCTGCTTTTCCGGGTCAAAAAATCAAGTTTTTCATCACCCTTGATATAGAGCCAGTATTCATCTTCATGATACACACTCGGCAGCATACAGAAATGGACGGTACCGAGGCCCCCATTATCATAGGCATTCCCCATACAAATAACTTCTGACCGGTCAAAAGAAACTCCTTTGACATAATAACTTGTTGACCCTGAGGTGAAAAGGAACGTCCTGTCTTTGTTAAGCCCGGACAGACGAGCCAGCCTTGAATTAATCCCGTCGGCAGCAATGCAGAAAGTTCCCGTAAGCCGGTCACCCTCTGCAGTTTTTACTTCGACCCCGGCCCCGGTTTTTCCAACAGAAATAACGTTTCTTCCAAGAAAAAACTGAACACCTGCTTTTATGCCTTCCTGATAAAGTCCATCCAGAAGGGCGCCCTTGTCAAACACCACAGCCGCTGTTCCATTGCCTGATGAATTTGCCTCATAATCACCGATCTCGATCCGATCTTCACCGTTAGGCGCCATAAAATGACAGGCATAAAATTCACGGTAACCGCCGTTATAATTTACTGAAAAATTATTCGACGGAAAAACCCATTTCTTTTGCTCTTTGGTAAAATACATCCGTTCATTATAAAAAGAGTCCATGTTCGTCAAAAACATCTGAGCACAGGCTCTCTGCACTTTTGCCGGATGACTTTTCCGCTCCAGAAGAGCTACTTTAAGACCGTTTTGTGCAGCTGTCTTTGCCGCCTCTAAACCAGAGGTTCCGCCGCCGACAACAACAAGATCATAGTTTTGAGCCATTCTATATTATTTCCTTATAATAATTCATAATGATACTCTCCACAGAAAGCTAAGGGGTATCCAGGTAGTTAAATTTGATTATTTTAGCTAAAAGCCACTTGACCCCGAACCAAGGTTCGGTGTATGCGTGGCATGTTTCTGATCAGTCCGCACCTTGCGCTTAACAAATCTTTTATTAAAAACAGAAGCCAGATGAACAGCCTCCTGCCTGATTTCTTTTTCATCTTTTTTCTTCGTAATAATTTTATACAGCCCTTTTATTTTTTCCTCTGCCGCTGCGTTATTAAATAAAGCAGCGGTTAGAAAAATAATTACGGGCAAATATACTTTTCTATTTATTTCTTTTGTCATTAAATTCATACGAGTAACATCTTTTTTTAAAAGTCAGCAAGTCCGAACTCATCCATATCATAGCTGAACCCTGAGATCAGCTCCCATGTTTTTCCGCCTGTGTCTGATCTTGCAACCGTACCTCTTGCGCCTACGATCAGCCCGCTGTTGCCGGTAAATGAAATTTCACGCAGCCAGAACTTTGTTTTTAATGCTTCAATTTTTTGTTTCCAGGTCTGTCCCGCATCTTCAGACTCAAGATAAACACCTTTACACCCCACCACAAAACCTTTTGAGCCTTTTATCACAATTGAATAAAGGGGCTTGTCAGTCGCAGGATCAAGTTTTTTCCAAAGCCTCCCACCGTCAACCGTCTTTAAGATTACCCCGTCCATACCAACGATCCAGCCGGCCAACTTATCAATAAAACATATTCCGTAAAGAGCGGGCATAGGCCTTTCCCATTCCGTCTCGCTTATTTCAGGTTCAATATCTCTGCAATGCTGGGACTCCCAAATCAACCCGCCGTCAACCGTATGCATGATGGTCCCGAACTCTCCCACGGCCCAGCCGGTCTTTCGGTCCACAAAAAACACATCATTTAAAATGGCGTCCTGTGCCTCCATCTGACTTCCCCAGGTCTTGCCGCCATCAGCCGTGTGAATAACGGTTCCGAACTCACCGACTGCCCAGCCATAATCCGAATCAACAAAAAAAAGATCAAGCAGATTACTGTTCGTGCCGCTTTTCTGTTTGACCCATGTTTTACCGCTGTCAGCCGTATGGATGACCGTCCCGTTAACTCCAACAGCCCAGCCGTTTTTGATATCCGTAAATACGATTGAATCCAGCAGATACTCGTTAATCCCGCTATCCTGCTGCTGCCAAGTCCTGCCGCTGTCAGCGCTGAAAAGAATGGTGCCGTAATTTCCACAGACCCATGTATGACCGGAATCAACACTGCTTATGCTGTGAAGATTTTCAGGTGTGACCAGCTTGATTTCAGGCATCTTTATGCTGGAGCGGTCAAATTTCCCGCAGCCGGCAAACAAAAAAGCAGTAAAAACAGCTGCAACAAGAAAAGATTTTAAAAGTCTTCTATCACTAATCACTGATTATACTCTCTTATAAAATTTCATAATGGATTCCGCATCAGGTACGGAATGGCATACTACTAATCCCATTAAGCTTATTCCACACTCCGCACTCATCATTCCACATTCGCATTAATAGCTTTTCTGCTTAAGACTTTTTGTCCGAAAAAGAGTTGTAGGAATCTCAAGCCCAACCTCTTTGATCCCCCGCTTGCTGGCACTTCCATGATTCCGCAGAAAATCAACGATATGTTCCGTATTAAAAATCGGAGTCGTCTGTCCGCCATAGGAGGGAAACTCATCAAAGCCGAACTCATACATCTTCCACATCTGTCCCTGGCGGTTGTACATGACCTTAAAATCCATATGCCAGTCTTCGGGATCCAGGTACCAGATCTGTTTGCCGTATATATAGTTCTTGTCATTGTTTTTCACTTCAACCACCCAGAGATTTGCCCGTTCCCGCTGTAAACCGCTCCAGTATCCCTGTCCTTTGATCCTCTCCACTTTCGCAGCATCCTGATGCCTGACCACCAGAAGGTCTTCCCTGCCCTTGAACTCATAGGTGTTATGAAGAACAGACGTATACCAGCCATCCTGATCATCATAGATCATATCCGTACCGTCGATCGAATCTGTCCGCTGATTATTGGCATACCGTCTGATGCGGCGGAACATTGCCGTGTATACCCAGAGATCCTCCATACGGTGGGGATCCTTGTATTTGATCTCGAGCATGGTGGTATCCACAAAGTCAGCCGGAGCTGCGTGCCTCTGAAAAAATGAACGGGCGATCCCCCGGGGATTCACCTCTTTTGAAAAAGCAGGGGTTGGCGGAACATCACATCTTCCGATCCAATAAAGCTCCCAGCGGTGCTGTTCAGTCTCCCGCTCAAAACGGGTTTTGCAGTCAACCACGGCGCCGAACTGTACTTCAGTATGACTGTCTCCCCGGGTATTGCCGTCAAAATTCCAGGCCATTTCTATTCCGGTTTTCGGCTGGGGAAAAGGTATTCCGGCTACATCACCATAACCTACCAACCCCCCTTTTTCATCCAGTTTACTGTTTGGTGCATATTTTTTTGTCGCCTCAATTATACCTTTTGAAAGCGTGTAAGGACGATACGGCACCACCTCAAACCAGATCGCATCTGCTCCGAATATTTCCGGATTCTTCACAGCATTGTATGCACCTTCATGGAGAAAATCTTTTACCTGATCCACATTTTCGGCTGTTATCTTTTTCCCGGACCAGGACTTTTCCCACAACTTGACGGCTGCAAGTTCTTCTCCCTCATAACTGACAGTGGGAAAGGAGATCTCTTCTGCAAAACACTGCGCTGCAAATAAAAAGCTTAAGGCAAACATGATTGTTTTTTTCATAAGTCTCTCCTTCTAAAATTCATATCCGATACGGAAATAAACCGAATCATTATCTTCCGCATTCGCTTCTCTAAACGCATAGGGATTATTGGCAAAGAACCACAGGTATCCCAGCTCATACCTGAGATGTTTCCCGGGAGTGTAGCGGACCGCAAACACACCATACCCCCAGTTCCGGGTATTATAAAGCATCCGGAAGGTCGGCCACACTTCATTATTCCTGAACCTCGTCCTGACAGTTAAGGTAAAATTGGTCTGAGACCGGTCCTGATAGGCAAAAGTGCGACGGATGCGGCTCACATCCCCCAGCCGCCACTGCCCGAACCAGCCCAGGGTACAGTCAAACACGCCGCTGGCTCCCCAGCGCTGGGAAAGCCAGTTCGATTTTAGAGGTTTATCAACGGTTACCCCTGCATTGATGACATCCCGTTCTGTCGTGCCGATGATCTGTTTCATATAACTTGGAGATGCTTCAACATCATCCGTATAGGCTTTCAGTTCAGGAAGACCGATCTCATAGGAAAATTCGCCCCGCACCACAGCGCCTAATTTCGGAACATAGGTTTGACAGCTTGCACCGACAGCATCAAAAAATTTATACTCCCATAACCCGCGCGGAACTTCCAGAAAATCAGCGCCGAGCAGGCGCCTGATGGCAAGATTGTTAAGATACCCGTTAGTCGTGGAAGGATCCATATTTAATATATTAGGCTCACCCAGTTTCCCCCGGTTAGCCACAGGCGTATTATTCATTCCATGATAATAGCTCACTGTCCAGTCCAGCAGATAAAATTCCCCGAAAATAGACACTTCGGAATTTCCGCGAACCCTAAACGCAAAGGTGGAATTTCTGATACTAAAGGCGGGCTGTGACTTACGCCACATCTCGTTAACCGCCGCGCCCTGCCCGAATGGCCGGGGTCTTAATTCCGCTTTTCCCTCCGGCCCCGGATTTGCCCCCCAGTTCGACCCTTCACGGGGCGTGCGTACCCCCTCATAATCTCCCGGTACCCAGATCCACTCAAAAACCAGCTGGCCGGGAAGATCTGAATTATAAAAACCGCGCATCATCCACAACCCCAGCTTCATCTCATCAAAGGGATCAATACCCGGAGTCGTATAGCGAAGATCAAGAGGATTGATCCGGTCAATGGTACGGACCATCTCGACCTCGCTCCAGAAAACGATCTGCTTACCGAGCCGGATATTCCATTTGCCCGCATACAGGTCCACATACAGCTCATTTATCCAGTCGTCCTGGTCATAGTAGGGCCCCTGAAATCTCTTTCGGTTGCTGTTGGTCATGGACCGATGATATTCATCATCAACATCAGGCACGGACTCACGCCACCACTGGAAGAAACCGAATACATTTACCTGGAGATTTTCTTTCTCTACGGCTTTATACAAAAGCTCAAGTGTGCCTTTAGCCCGCATAAGACCCAGGTCAGAGTCACGGTACTGTTTTTCATCATCCTTAATATTTGTACGATAAATCATGAACTCGTACACACTGCCCTTGACCCTCAGCTTTTCATCAAAAAGATGAAAAGCAGCCTGACCGTCAGAAACAAAAATACCCGTAACAGCAAGAACCAGAAATGTTGCCGAAAAGACATTAATTGTTTTTTTCATAATCACCCTCCGCAGGTAAATTAAAATAATTTTTTTGCCGGGCTTTTAATTTATAATTGATCCAGCCTCATCCGCAGTAACCTGCCCGGTCTGCTCTTTTAGCCCGGTAAGAAACTTCGGTCTAATAATACAAGTCATTGCAGGTATTAAAAAAAGTGCTCCCAGCATATTTAGAAAAAGCAGAATGGCCAGAAGTGCGCCCATTTCTGCCTGGAATTTTAACGAGGAAAAAACCCATATCATAAGACCGACCGTAAGCGTTGTTGCAATCTGTATAATTGCCTTGCCATTTGATCTCAAAGTAAGAGACACAGCCTGATCAAGGTCTGTACCGTTTTTTGTCTCTTCTAAAAGGCGGCTCATAAAATAGATTCCGTAATCCACCCCCAGTCCGATGCCGACAGAAGCCACCGGATAGGTATTCACCGTCAAACCGATATGATAGGCCCCCATCAGTGCAAAGGTTAAAATATTTGAAATAGCAAGCGGCACGGTTAATATAAAGCCCGCCACTACGGACCTGAAATTGATGGCACAAAAAAGAAACACCCCCCCGAGAGCAAAAATAAGATTCCAGATCTGGGCACCTTCTATGACTTCGCGCACCCCGGCCTGAACACCCACGGCCCCGCCAGCCAGCAGATATTTTCCGCCTTCAGGTTCAGGGTTCTCATCCAGATACTTTTGAATATAAGCCACAACACTCTCTATTGTTTTCGGCATTTTATCTCTGCAGTAGATCACAATATTGGCATATTTGTCCTGCATATCCACATAGCGATCCCAGGTTCCGGGCTCACCCGTATAGAGAAGCTTTCGGGCAATAAAGCTCATCACACGGTCCTCTTTGGGTATATGAAACCACTGAGGATCAGACTCATAGGACGCCATCATAAATCCCGGAAGCGTATTGGCAATGGAATAAGTAAACATGACCCGGTCATGCTTATTCATATACCGTTGAAACCGGTTCATCTCCCGAAGAGTAGACCCTTTGGTTACAAAGCCGCCTTCATCTCCTTCAAGTATGACATAAAGCGGATTTAAAAGCGGCATGCTGAAAGTTATCCTGAAAGCATCTTTGTTATACCGGTGAAAAGGCCACAGGATAGAAGAACCCGGGAAAAAATCACCCACCGTTATCTGTGCTGCATAATTCCATCCCACAATAACAGTGATCAAAGAAACAACAGCCACAATCCACTTTCCTTTACGGGGGATCCATGAACCGATCATACTTAAGAACCGGTCCCGGTAATCTGTTTTTTTATTATTCACTGTTCTTTCAATATATTTCCGCACACGTTTTGTTTCCGGCATACAGGCAAGCAGAAGGGGCGTCATCACCACTGAAAGAATAACCGTTGCCACACTCCAGAAAGTACAGGCAATAGCAATATTTACCAGCACCGGAATGGTCGCGATAGCAACCAGTGCAATACCCAGTGCATCTGTGATAATGCTTGTGAGACCCGGAAGAAACATATTTTCAATGGTGCTGACTGAAGCTTTTTTAACATCTTTGAATTTTATAACCTCTTCAAAATACCTGCTGATACACTGCATGGAGTGCCGGGCCGTCATTAAAGATATTAAAAAAGGCAAGACCAGAATCAGCGGGTCCAGATTAAAACCAAGCATCGCCATAAAACCTATGCCCCAGGCTGCGCTCATGGATGCAGCCAGAATAGGAAGAAAAACCGCCCGGATACTCCGGTAATACATATATAACATTATAATAATACCCAGCACTGTTATCCCAAGCACCATCAGGACCTGACCGGTATGGTGATAGATATACCCCATATGCATGGGCTCACCCGCAATATTTATAATATGGTTTTCATCCTCTGTTTTTTCTCTCAAGAGACATAAATGCTTAAAAACAGCGGGGTAGTCCATCTCTTTTTCAAAGAAATCCATCATGATAAGTGTCTTTTTACTGTCATATGACACATACGGCCCGTAATATCTGGGGTTACTGTAGACCTTGTCCCGGAGTTCCTGCATTTCCTTTTCATCTTTGGGCACATCGGGATACATGAGCGGCGTGATAGACATGGTTCCGGAAGAAAATGAAAAATCCTTCATCTTGGAACTGGCAATGGAGCGTATTTTATAGGGATCGACCCCCGGGATCTTTTCCAGCTCACGGGTGATCCACTGGACTTTGCTCAGCGTATCAGAATTGAAGATATCCCCTTTACGGACCTGAACCATAATCAGAACCTGGTTGGCACCGCCGAAGATATTTCTAATTTTATTGTGGACCTTTATGAAGGGATGTTTCTGAGGAAGAAGATCGTTAAAATCTGTTTTCATGGTTATTTTTGAAGCGGCAAACAAAAAAACAGCTGTAACAATAAAAATAAGTGTTAAGACAACAATCCTGTTTTTAACCAGAGCTTCTGCAAAAGTCTTCAAAATGAATCACCCTCAATTGCGGTTATATTATAAAAATGAGGTAAACCTGAACATTTTCGGATTGTAACCTGATTTCACCGGGACAAGGTACACCTCAAATATTTAGACATTCAAATTGTTATAAATTATAAATATTATTAATTATAACCTTTGTCAAGATTTTTTTTGGCCAGAACAGGTTGTTAAGTTAACTATAGCGGTTTAATCATATAAAAATTATATCCGCTTGTCGACAAAATCATTACTGATTTTTATGTTTTTTCCAGTAAATAATATATTTTATAAAAAAGTTAACAGGATAAATTTTTTCATCAAAAAAAATATGCTTTTTCACCTGAAATACCCATACAAATAACAGCCGATATAATCGGCCCTCTTTTTTTCAGAGGATCAATACTCAGACAGCTCAATTGGTATATAGTTTAATCATCGGCATAAAGGCGTTCAGCAAACTTCGTGCCGTATGAAGAACAGCCGAATCCTGTCCCAGCATGCTGTTCATTTTTTCGCTGGTGTTATAATACAGCTCAATCATCTTTCTTCCGGCCGGACTTCCGGACAGCACCTCATCTCTGAACTGCTGTAAAAGTTTCACTTGCGGGGTATTTCGGCCGAAAACCCTTTCCACCGGACAGAGTCCCGGCTTGTTTTCATACCAGAGCATCTGATCTACCCCCATACCGGCCACAAAAAGGTCCAGATCTCCATCGTTGTCCAGATCGTGCAGAGACAGATCCCCGGGGGTCATAATATCATCGTCGATCACATATTCCTGCCATAAGGTCCCATTGTCAGTAGCTACAGGCTTAAACCATGATATTTTATTCAACCCCAGACCGGCAACTACCATGTTATTATCTTTACCATCTCCATTTATATCACCCGTAAAAATATCCGTTCCGCCAAAGGTTTCGCTTATCACATGCTGCGTCCAATCACCTCCGCTGACAGCCGGGGCCTCATACCAGTACATAAGGATTTCACCAAATATCGTCACAACCACATCTTTTTTGCCGTCATCATTCACATCCATTGCATTAACGTCAAAAACACTGGAAACCCCTTCATTAATGTCCGTCCGGACTAAAGCGGTATTATCACCGCTGTTATCCACCTTGAACCAGGAAATATACCCATAGTAATCATCTTCCTCTTCTCCCAGATGAGTATTCAAAATATCCGCCTGTCCATCTCCGTCCATATCGTCCAGGTAAAGAGAACTTCCGGTAACTCCAGGCAGCTGTTGACTTTTCCAGACAGCGCCATTGACTATATCGTCCCCCGGATTAAAAAAGATAAGGGTTCCCATATTGCCGCCTGCAATAATATCCTCTTTCCCATCCGCGTCAACGTCCATAGTATACATTTTAAAATAAGTATCCTCTGCGGCGCTGACCAGAAACCGCTGCCAGACACCTGTGTTTTCAGCCGGTGCCTTAAACCAGTACACTTTCCCGCCGGCAGCCTCGGCCTCCCCGACACCGCCGGTACCGACCACTACATCCTGACGCCCGTCCCCGTCCATATCGTGCACAGCCAGCCCATTGGAATTCTGAATCGGATTGCTGCCGTTATCGTTTGAACTGATCACATGTTTTTCCCAGGTACTATCCAGGCCTTTATTTTCGAACCAGGCCACTTCCGAATCAAAATAGCCCCCCCCATGCTCGTTAGTCGTAGCGATCACATCAAGATCATCATCATTATCCATATCTTTAACAATCAAATATATCGGCGTCTCCAGGTCTGCGATCACATGTTTTACCCAGTTTTTTTCGTCTGAAATCGAATTGTCACCATCCTCTTTACATTCCCCGTCCCGCTTACCTCTCACGATACCATATACGGCCGGATCAGCAGTATATGTAAGATTGATACTAAAGCTGCATTTTTTAAAATCAAGAACAGAAACGACGGTATCCTGTTCCATCCCGCTGAGATCCTCTGTGTAAAAATAAGCATGTAAAATCTTCATCCAGTAGAGCCTGAAATCCACATCCGCTTCACCCTCTGTCTGTTTGACCCCTGTAGCGAAACAGGTAAACACCGAGCTGTCATTTTCCTCGGCAGCTTCAACCACCCAGGTACTCTGGCTTTCATCCGAATACTGGACCGTCCAGCTCCCGATCAATTCGGTACATTCC
>CAYLYF010000021.1:0-42400 GCA_964387595.1 uncultured Thermodesulfobacteriota bacterium
GGGCCGAAGTCTGCTTTGTTCCCAGTGCAATGGGTCACAGCAAAAAAGGCCCTGATTCTCGGTATTTGGCAAAGCGGCAGGCAATGGCAGAACGGTTAGGGCTGCCGGGGCTGGAATCACAGCCGGTGCTTCCGTTTCAAACCATGGCGATGCAGGGGAAGAAGTACAAGCTGTTTGGGATTGTTACGAATATGGACTGGGCTGGAGAGGGGTTGATTCACTGGCATCACGAGCGCTGTGGTAAAAGTGAGGAGGCCCATTCGGTAATGAAGGCAGATTTAGCTGGTGGCAAGTTTACCTCAGGAGACTTTGGCGAGAATGCAGCATGGTGGTGGATCATGGGAGGGTATGCTTATTGACAATAATAAAAATTATGATATATTTATGTCGTTTCTTAAAAAAGCATTCTAAACAGATTAAATATTAACGCAAACCATAAAAAAATTTTATGAAAATCGTGATCCTTTGCGGGGGGATGGGAACCCGCTTTGCAGAAGAAACTGAATTTAAGCCTAAGCCCATGATAGAAATCGGCGGCAAGCCGATTTTGTGGCATATAATGAAAATTTATTCCAGCTATGGTTATAATGATTTCGTGCTTTGTCTGGGCTATAAAGGCGAGATGATAAAGGAGTATTTTCTAAATTTTGAAATTCTGAACAGCGATTTCACAGTTGAGTTTGGAAAGGACTATAAGGACATTCAAATTCACAACTCTCGCGCTGAAGAAAACTGGAAGGTCACGCTGGTTGATACCGGTCTTCATACAATGCCCGGATCCCGCATAAAAAAAGTTGCTTCTTTCATCGATGGAGATCATTTTATGATGACCTATGGCGACGGGGTGGCGGATATAAATATTAAAGAGCTTATAGACTTTCATTTTTCACATAAAAAGCTCGCAACGGTTACCGGTGTAAGACCGTTGGCACGCTTTGGTGTGTTAGTAATAAAAGAAAATCAGGTTATTGAATTTACTGAAAAACCGCAAATTCAAGAGGGACACATAAACGGCGGTTTTTTTGTGCTTAACAAAAAAGTGCTCGATTACATTAAGGACGATGAAAACTGCAGTTTTGAGCGTGAGCCTATGGAAAACCTGGCAAAGGACAATGAGCTCATGGTTTATTTTCATGATGGTTACTGGCACTGCATGGACACTGTTCGTGACAGGAACTCTATGGAAACAGAGTGGCATAAGCAAAACCCTGCGTGGAAAGTATGGGCGTGAATGTCTGCTTTCTGGGATAATAAAAAAGTTTTGGTAACCGGGTGCACGGGATTTCTGGGTTACTGGCTGGCAGAACATCTTCTTGATCAAGGAGCCGAGCTTACAGGGCTTGTAAAAGAAATTAACCCCCAATCTAATTATTGTCGTTACAATCTTAATCAAAGGATCCATACGGTTAAAGGGGGGCTGGAAGATTATTCGCTCCTCGAACAAATCATTAAAGAAAATGCAATCGATACGGTTTTTCATCTGGCTGCTCAAGCTCAGATCGGAACGTGCAGTCTGAGTCCTTTGTCCACCTTTGAGACCAATATCCGGGGAACATGGAATGTTCTGGAAGCATGCAGAAAAAACTCGGGTACTGTTAAAAGAGTCGTTGTTGCTTCAAGCGATAAGGCCTATGGCTCTCAGGAGACCCCCCCCTATTCTGAAGAGGCTCCATTAAAAGGCGCATATCCCTACGATGTCTCTAAGAGCTGTGCAGACCTCATTGCCTTTGCTTACTTTAATACCTATCAGCTTCCGGTATGCATAACCCGGTGTGGAAACATTTATGGACCGGGCGATTTGAACGTTAACAGGTTAATACCTGGAACGATCCGATCTGTTTTGCTTAATGAGCCTATTATTATTCGCAGTAACGGATTACTTAAGAGAGACTATTTATATGTAAAAGATGCGGTTAGCGCATATATGGTTTTGGCTGAAACCATGCAAGAATTAAACCTTGCGAGCGAGGCCTTTAATTTTGGTAGCGGTCTGCTGATAAGTGTAAATGATATGATAAATACCATTTTGAGGTTAATGGAAAAAAAAGATTATCCGATTAATATTCTTAATGAATCAAAGGGAGAAATTAAGGATCAATATATGTCTACCCAAAAGGCCCACCGGATATTGGGCTGGAAATCACAATACTCTGTTGAAGTTGCTTTGAGGGAAACAATTGATTCGTATGATGATTATTTTGATCTGAAGTAATGCGCCAATGTTTATGTGTTGAATTTATATTGCTGTTCGGTCGAAAAACATTTTATTCCGTTTTAAACGGGTGTTTCAGGGGCGCGGAGATATTAAGCTAGCCAGGTTTTTGCTGAGGCTCACTGTGCAATGGTATAGAAATGAATAGCCGGAAGGAGAGGATAGTAATGACAGCTGATTCTACAAAAGCAGGAATAATTATGAATTGGTTATTTCCGGCTTTGTTTTTTTGGATTATGCTGGCCTGTTTTGAGGTTGTGGGGTCCGTAGGTTAACGGATTCTTTTGGGTAACTCGATAAGAGTTCTGACAGATGCTTTTCATGCTTTTGCAGCGATTTCATTTTATGCATTGCTTTGTATCTCAACGGCGATTGTCTGTTGGGGCGTGGAAAAGAGCTTGTTAAGGTGTTTTTCAAAAGTAAAAATAATGCTTGGACGCATGAATGCCTTTTTGTTCTTGGGGTGGGGGCTGCACGCTTTTCAAAGACATGAAGTCAAGTAAAGATGATTTTTTCTCTGAGTTAAATGCGATTCCTTCGTCTGTAAAGCCAGAAGCTGTTCAAGGTGTTGGAGTGCTGGTCGGGGCTGAGATGCTGTTTGATCCTTCACATAGTTTGGATTATCCCTTGGATAGCCGTTTTGGCGAAGAACTGGAGCTCGACTTGAGAAAATGTTTTTTTATTGGGGTTGGGGCCGGCTTTGCCGAAACCCTTTGCAGGTTCTGGAGAAGGCTGCTTCCTCCAGAACCAGACAGACGTGATTTTTATTATAATGGTTTGGAGTATGAATGGCAGCGGTGTGTTTCTTTGCTTGGAATGATGCCTAAGAATATCCAAAGTATTGTGTTTGATGGTTTTCGTGAAGAGTTAACCCAACGGGAACTGAATGATGAAATTAGAAGTTTCCTGACTGATAAATTTAAACGTTAGTTCATCTGGCTAATGTGTTTTTGGTTTCATGAAGTATTAATTGCTTGTATTCGCTTTGTTTGATATAACATTAAAATTTCTGAATAAGATGAGATCTGCCGTTTTTACAAATGACGACCCACAGCGAAATCTAGAGTCGTGGAGACGATATAAAGGTATATCAGAGACTTCAGGAAGCTAAAAAGAGAATATTCATAGTGAAGGGATGGCATATTGAAAGCACGTTTCCGTGAGCGATCAGACATAATCGGACTCTTGGCTGTAGTCTATGTAATTCTCTGCATTGTCATTCCCCAACTTTTGCTTTCCAGCAATATTGAATATATACCGAAGGCGGTTATGTTCTACCGCTATTTTTTCAGTGGTGCCTTTGCTGCGTTTTTCATTTTTTCATTTATTGTGCTATTTTTGCCCCGGCGAATCGCGTTAGTTATTGTATCGATGCTTTGCGCCTATGCCATTATCATATTTATTTTTGACATTCTCTACCCGTTGAGAATCGGTCCCATTGTCAGGGGAACTGAATCCGGAAAATTTTCCCTATCTGCCGGATTGGTGCAGCTTGGGTTGATCGGCATTCTTTTTTTCATTGTTTATTATATTCCCCAAAAGGTGCGTGGGTCATTGTCGTGGACTCTCGCCGGCCTGTTGCTCGTTTTGAATATCTCTTTTCTGTTTGGGCCATCAACTTCTGAAACTGATTCTCGAACCGCCTCTGCACCTGTGTATGAAAATGAGAAGACGCCTGATTTTAACATTTATCATCTTGTGCTCGACAGCTATTATGGTCCCTGGCTGCAATGGGCTTTGGCCGAGCTAAAGGAAGATACGTGTGAACTTGCCGGGTTTACCCATTACAGGCGTAATGTGTCTAATTACTGGCTTACTGTTTTGTCATATCCGTCGTTTATGAGCGGCACTATGTATTCTTCCGAGAACAATTATGAGGAATGGCGCCGGAGCACAAATCAAGATTCCCTGGTTGAAGATCTTCATGCGCGTAGATTTTTAACCAGTTTTTATGGTTTTGAAACAAAAAACGGCGTAAAGCATATTCAGAACAAGTTTACTGAAGATCCCGGAGAAACCGGTGTTGCCAGGTTGACACTTGTGATGGATTACTGGATTTTAAGAATTTCACCTGTTTTCTTCAGGCACAAGGTGCTGATTAAGGGCTCCGGGCCCGTTACGAACCTTGCGCAACATATCTGCGGCCAGCCATCGGGCGTTATCACCACTTTAGTCTCATACCGGCAGTTTGAAAAGTTTTTAAGCGATGAGAAACAGCGCTCCCCAGTCGGTAACTATGTTCACGTCTATTGTTTCCCGCCGCATCCACCGTATCAGCTGGACCGTAACGGCGTTTATATCGGTACTTCATCATATCTTGAGCAGACGCTTCTTGCGACGAATATGATTTTGAAATTTGTGCAGACCTTGAAGGATCAGGGCAAGTTTGACAACAGCCTGATTATCGTTCAGGCTGACCATGGAAATGTAACCCACGATGTCATTGCTCCATATAAGCATACAGCCCGCTATGCAGGCGATCCGTTACGTGATTTCATAAAGATGCCGATAGCGTCATCTAAAAAGATGCTGGATACGTATTTTAAGTATAACAATATTACCGTGACCGAGGAAGAATTAGAGACAAAAGAGCAGTATTTTCTTCCGGCGGCAGCCCGGTTTTTCGGGTTCGGCATTCAATCAGGTGCTTCGCTTGAGGTGCGGTTTCAGCCCCTGCTTCTTATCAAACCACGCGCAACGGGACCTGAGGCAGAAGATCTGGTTGTAAACGATGCGCTCGTACAGCTGCTTGATCTGCGTGAATACGTTCGCAAATCGGTTGATGAAGGTTCGGGCGTTTATCCTGAGAGAGAAGCCGTGAGTATTCACATACCCTTATATTTGAAACTGGAGACTTTTACATCCCAATTTGGGCAGTATATCATTCACTCGGATGGGGTTTGGGAACTCAGCTCGGTTTTTGAGGTGGACGCTGAATACATGTAATGCAATGCTGGTTTTATCTCGATGATACATGTTTAATTCAATACAATGCAATGCAATTCAATGCAAGGCAATTCAATGCAAGGCAATGCAATGCAATGCAAGGCAAGGCAAGGCAAGGAGGTGTTCATCATGCGTATTGTTTCCATGAAAACAGCTGTATGTTTTATCTGCACACTCTGTCTGTCGGTATTTTTTATTCCGGATACGGCCCATGCCTATCTGGATCCAGGTACGGGCAACGCAATTCTGCAGGGGGTGCTTGCTGTGCTTGCCGCCGTGGTTATCGTAGGAAGGCAGTACTGGCACCGTTTACGATTGTTTTTCGGAAACTTTAAAAAGTCTAAAAATATGGAGAAGGATAGTCCGGACGCAGACAAAAAAATCTAGTTCAGCCTTTCGACAGAGGGCACCAAGAATTTTTTTGTCGCCGTATATTTTTGAATTGGGTAACGCCGGTCAGAATCAAAGAATCACGGTGTCGAGGGCGAAGCCATTGTGTATAGCACCAAGTCGTAGGCTAAAGATTAACGTGTCGGCGACCAGAACGTGAGTTCAAAAGCGCTTTAAAAGTTGTGGCAAAAGAAGGGCTGGCCGATATTTCCCCATTATCATAACGGTCTGAGCAGCCCGGGCTTTTTTATGCGTGTTTCCAGCAAGTGATTGCCTGATCGCTTTCATTATTTCTTTCAATGCATTCCGTATCTCCATCCTAAAAGGGGAAAGTATACATTGACCAGGAGATTGTTTTATATCTATTTTAGAAATAAAATTGAAGTGAAATTGTGGCGCGCTTGCGCGATACTAAAAAGGGAAGGATCACACACCAGAAGAGGCTATAACTCATTTCCCACTTATGCACCTTTCTAAATTTCTAAAATCAGCTACCGCTTCCATAACCTTGGATTTGATTTTTCTTGATGTACAAGAGATTTTTTAGTTATACTTTATCTCTCAAAAAACAATGTCTTATCATTTATTTTTTTAAAAAGTATCAATGATGTTATTGGTTTTACCAAGTATGAGTTGCGAAAGATTGTAAACTAATACTAAAAAGCTTTGCTATTATTGTTGGTAACGATAGGCAGGATGAAAAATCGGCTTTAGCCGAGGAAGTCTTCACTCGTGTTTTTCCGGAGTTCTTTAACACTCTTTAGGAGATAAACTAATGAAAAAAGTATATGTTGGAATGAGTGCAGACCTTGTCCATCCAGGCCATATTAATATAATAAATAAAGCTGTTGCCCTTGGAGATGTTATGATAGGGCTTCTTACCGATACTGCCATTGCAAGTTATAAGAGACTTCCCTACCTTTCATATGACCAGAGGAAAATCGTCATTGAAAATATAGCCGGGGTAAAAGAGGTTGTGTCCCAGGAAACTCTCAATTATGTGCCGAACCTAAAAAAATATAAACCGGACATTGTGGTTCACGGAGATGACTGGAAAACGGGTGCTCAAGCTAAAACACGGCAGGATGTGATTGATATCCTAAGTGAATGGGGAGGGAAACTGGTTGAAATAGAATATACGCAGGGTATCTCATCCTCCCAGTTGAACCAGGACTTGAAACAGATTGGGACAACTCCGGATATCCGACTGAGACGCCTTAAAAGACTTCTTTCATCAAAACCGGTTGTAAGGGTTCTCGAAGTCCACAACGGACTTTGCGGATTGATTGTTGAGAATGTCAAAGTGGAGGTGGACAATCGAGCCATGGAATTTGATGCTATGTGGTCAAGCAGCCTCACCGACTCCACGGCACGGGGAAAACCTGATATTGAGGCAGTAGATCTAACGTCACGGATGACCACAATCAACGATATTTTTGAAGTAACCACTAAGCCCCTAATCTTTGATGCAGATACCGGCGGCAGGCCGGAGCATTTTTCCTTTACAGTAAAGACCCTTGAGCGATTAGGGGTTTCTGCGGTTATTATTGAGGATAAAATCGGCCTCAAAAAAAATTCTTTGTTCGGTAATGTCGTACACCAGGAGCAGGATACTATTGATAATTTTTCTCATAAAATAAAAACGGGAAAGGACGCTCAGATTACAAATGATTTTATGATTGTAGCGAGAATTGAGAGCCTTATACTTGAAAAAGGCATGGACGATGCTTTAAAACGTGCCAGGGCCTATATTGATGCTGGCGCGGATGCGATTATGATTCACAGCAGGAAAAAGGAACCGGATGAAATTCTCGAATTTTGTGGACATTTCAAGAAACTGGAAAAGCAGGTACCTATTGTTGTTGTCCCTTCAAGTTATCATGCGATATATGAAGATGAATTGTGCAAAGCAGGCGTAAACGTGGTTATTTATGCAAATCACCTTCTAAGGTCCGCTTATCCAGCGATGATAAATACGGCAAGATCCATACTGGCCCATGGCAGAGCATTTGAATGTGCAGATTCCTGCCTGTCAATCAATGAAATTCTGGATCTTATTCCAGGAACGAGGTAATGAAATGTTATCACCTGAATTCTTTTTTAATCTTTTTTTAAAAAATGGAACCGGATTTTTTGCAGGTGTTCCTGATTCATCTTTAAAGCATTTCTGCGCTTATATTACAGAACATGTTTTAAAAAAAAATCATTTTATTTGCGCAAATGAAGGAAACGCAGTGAGCCTGGCAGCAGGACACTACCTTGCTTCCGGACAAATTCCAGTTGTCTACATGCAGAATTCAGGTATTGGCAATGCTGTAAATCCTCTTCTTTCCATCATGGATCCGGATGTATATTCAATTCCTGTTCTCCTTCTTATCGGATGGAGGGGAGAACCCGGTAAAAAAGATGAGCCCCAGCATAAAAAACAGGGGAGGGTGATCCTTGAAATGCTTGAGGCCATGGAAATTCCCTATAAGATAATTGATGACAGAGAAGACAATGCTAAAAGTTCAATAGATAGCGCTTATGAATATATGGAGAAAAATAATGCCCCGTTTTCTCTGGTTGTAAAAACAGGATCCTTTAAACCATATAAAATGGAAAAAACAGCAGCAGTCGGATATCCTCTTGTGAGGGAAGGTGCGGTAAAACTGATAATAGATTCTATTGATACTGATGATATTGTTGTTTCCACTACCGGCATGACATCCAGGGAAGTTTTCGAATACAGGGAAACTCTTGGACATGGCCATGAAAAGGATTTTCTTGTTGTGGGGGGCATGGGACACGCCTCTCAAGTGGCTTTGGGAATAGCCCTCAAGGAACCCGGCAGGAGAGTATTCTGCCTTGACGGGGACGGCGCAGCAATAATGCATCTGGGTTCTATGGCTATCAATGGGATTTCCGGTTGTGAAAATTTATTTCATATTGTTCTTAATAATGGGGCGCACGATTCTGTGGGCGGCCAGCCCACAGTGGGACATGAAATTGATTTTATTCAGATTGCTGAAGCGTGCAGATATAGAACCTTTTTCAGAGTAGAAAAAAAAGATGAAATCACTGCTTGCCTGAAAAAAATAATGGGGGCTCAGGGTCCGCATTTCCTTGAAATTCGACTAAACAAAGGTAACCGGAAAGGCCTTGGGCGTCCGACAACCCGCCCTGTGGATAACAAAAAAGCCTTTATGCGTTTTGTGCGGAATAAATAATATGAAACAAAAGATCATTAAAAGCGCCGACTACATAAACAAACTTGTCGAAATCTTAAAAAAACATCATCCCGGCAGAATCCTCCTTGTAACAGGAAAAAAATCTTATACTGCATCAGGAGCAGAGGATCTGATAGGTAAAATATTTAAGGACTATAACTATTCCAGATTTTATGATTTTGAAAAAAACCTGAGGCTCGTGGATCTTGAAAAAGGTGTTGAAAAATTAAAAAATGAAAACTGTGATTTTATCCTGGGAATTGGCGGTGGAAGTGTCATTGATATTGCAAAAGCAATATCTGTTCTTTCCTGCAACAAAGGGGGTGCCGAAGATTATGTCAAAGGACGGAGGAAATTAAACGATAAAAAGATACCTTCTGTAATGATCCCCACAACAGCCGGTACCGGTAGCGAGTCAACCCACTTTTCTGTTGTATATATTGATAAAACAAAATATTCACTTGCAGGAGATACAATTCTGCCTGATTATGCGGTTCTTAACCATAATTTTACCAACGGGCTTTCCCCTGAAATTACAGCTTGTAGCGGCATGGATGCCCTTTGTCAGGGTATTGAATCATTCTGGTCAGTAAATTCAACAGATGAATCAATAAAGTTCAGCCTTGATGCCATAACTCTGGCAATATCGTCACTTGAAAAAGCAGTGAATGATCCGGACGAACAATCTCGAAAAAAAATGCTCAGGGCCGCTAATCTTGCCGGTAAGGCCATAAACATAGCAAAAACAACTGCTGCCCATGCTATTTCGTATCCATTTACATCATGTTTCAAAATACCCCATGGCCATGCCGTTGCTTTAACCTTACCGTATTTTGTTGAATTTAATAATGATGTAGATGCCGGTTCTGTCCAGGACACACGTGGTCTTTTGTTTGTACAGAAAAGGATGAAGGAACTGATTAAAATCATCGGGTGCACTACAGCCTCAGGTGCTAAGAATAAAATTATTCAGATAATGAAAGATATCGGTCTGGAAACCAGCCTTAGTAATCTTGGCCTTTCAGAAAAAGACCTTGATCTTATTGTGGAGATCGGGTTTAACCCGCAGAGAGTAAAAAACAATCCAAGGATAGTAACAGAATCTCAACTGAGAATTATGCTTGAGAAAATAATATGAAGAATTTTTTTATAGAACTATTCAATTATTTTAGATTTGCAAAACAGATATCCGAAGAAGATATTAGAATTGTATTTTTTGCTGAACATGCAGGATATTATCCAAATTATGAAGGAATTATTGATGAACTCACAAATAAGAGAAAACTGACCATCTACTATCTTTCATCAGACCCGGAAGATTCCATCCTTAAAACAGATAATCCAAGGATAAAGCCGTTTTATATTAATAAGTTACTTGCTTTTTTAATGACTTTTATCAAATGTCGGGTGTTTGTGATGACCTTGACAGATCTCAATCAGCTTCACCTGAGACGTTCAATTAATCCGGTCCATTATGTTTATGTTTATCATGCAATGGTTAGCACTCACATGATGTATCTTCCCGGTGCCTTTGATCATTATGATTCAATTTTATGCGTAGGTAAGCATCATGTGGAAGAACTTCGTAAATACGAAGAAATGAAGGGACTTCCTCAAAAGCAGTTGGTTGAAGGAGGATATTATCGACTCGAAAGAATATATAGCAAATATAAAAAGTATCTTCAGACCTCTTCTTCTGAAAAAAACAGAACAACGGTGCTCATTGCTCCGTCATGGGGGAAAGGAAATGTTCTTGAATCTTTTGGCGATGAACTTGTTGCAATGCTGCTTGATAAGAACTTAAATGTTATTGTAAGGCCACATCCGGAAACAGTAAAACGAACCCCTGAACTGCTTAATGCAATCGAGAAAAAATATGGGGATAATAATGCCCTGACAATAGAAAGATCTGTTGCAACCGACGATTCTCTGTTGAAATCAGATGTACTGATTTGTGATTGTTCGGGGATTGCCCTTGAATATGCATTTGGGACGGAAAGGCCGGTTTTGTTCCTCGATGTACCGCGTAAAATAAGAAATGAGAATTACCGGGAGCTTGGATTAGAACCCATAGAGCTTTCCCTGAGATCAGAGCTTGGGATTATTGTGTCTCCTGAAGAAGTGGCCACGGTTCCTGCTAAAATAGAAGCTTTAATATCTGAAAAAAAGAAATACATAGAGCAAATTTCTCTACTTCGAGAAAAATATGTTTATGGGTTTGGCAGGTCTTCACAAATCGGGGCAGAGCATATCCTTGATCTTTTAAAATAAACTGAAAAATGTGACGACGTTGGTAAGCCAATACTCTTTAATTAGCTTGTTTTATCTGAATAATAAATACTCGATTCACACCCGATTTTTTCACGCAGCAGTTTTTTGCCAACAGGTCGAGTTTAGGTTAAACCGCTTTGTCATACAATGTTCTTTTCAATTCATATTACAATGTCTTCACCTGTTAACTATCTTTGAAATGTTTAAACCCATATGCATATCTGATGAGAGTTTTGTTATTGACACGTAAAGGAATTATTCCTATAGTTTACATGTCAAAAATGAACTTCCTATTAACATCAACTGATTTGTTTTTGCGATGCTACTTTTTATTTAGGTAAGTGTCACTCCGCTTTGAGGGACTATCAATGTTTGAAAAAATCAAAGAAATAATCAGGGAATCACAAGCCATTGTTCCCGTCAATTCAGAATTTAAGTTGGTTTGCCTTGACACAGAAGAACAGGAGAAGATTGTTAATACCTTTCGAAAGGTATCCCAAAAAGTACAATGCCCTCATAATATGAGCCACGTCTTGACCTTCGTAGTAGAAATGATGAAGTACTCTAACAAACATTCCGAATCAAAAGGTGTGTTTGTTGAGGCTGGTTGCTTTAAGGGTGGAAGTACCGCCAAGTTCAGTATGGTCGCGAAATCGCTTAATCGAAAGCTGGTTGTTTTTGATTCCTTTGAAGGTATTCCTGAAAATGCGGAAGATCACCAAAAGAGTATCTTCGGTTATTCGATCAAGCGCTGGTTCCACAAAGGTTCTTTCAGTGGCAGTTTGGAAGAAGTTCAACTTAATGTTACTACATATGGTGATATTTCAGTGTGTAGCTTTGTTAAGGGTTGGTTTGACAATACCCTGCCAGATCTTGATATCGATATCGCGGGTGCTTATATTGATGTGGATCTCGCATCTTCAACCAGAACCTGCATTAAATATTTTTATCCACGATTATTACCCGGTGGATTCTTGGTTTCGCAGGATGGTGATTTTCCTTTGGTAATTGAAGTTTTTGATGATGACAATTTCTGGGAAAAGGAAGTTGGCTGCAAAAAACCAAAAATCCACGGTTTGAATAAAAGCAAGATGTTGAAAGTCTATAAGGAAGAGTAGTTGTTTTATTTGTAGAAGTTTAGATCCGTTTTAGACAAAGACTCTTTAACAATTTGAAATATTTCTGCTCACAAAAATCTTCTTGACGCGACCTTGACTTCTAACATTTCTGTTCAGCACTCCAGTTTTTATCTGAGGACAGTTTTTTGGCCCAATAGGCAAGCAACTGCATATATGTTTTTGTCTGGTGCCGCTTGCCAGGGAACTTCTTCTACTCGTATTCCGCATCGCGGATATTCGACTCGCCGCATTGTGTAGATGAAAAAAACTAAAAACCCCCATATCGGTATGAATTTAAACTTTCTTTCATCCAGACTGTCATAGCCAGGTGCCGACTTATGACAGCCTGAACAAATAGTCCTTGAGTTTTTCCGAGGGTTGATTTCTACTTCTATAGCTTTTTTGCCTTCATGTATTACAAATCTGGTTTCACCGTAAACAAATAACTTGTATTTCTGACAATTATTTAAGATAGTTTTTAGTAGAATCTGTTGTTCTCTGGTTTTGTTAGTTTTTTTTGGTGGAAAACTTTATTACAAAACCATACAACAGGTGCTAACTTTTCATCTCATGTTTTTACCCACAGCTTCTGTTGAAGAACCATATTTAAAGACGATTATAAAAGGGCAGTTTTACTATTTGTATTTATTTGAAGATATCTGGAGCAGACTAATTGCTGAATGGGAAGTGCATTCTTATGAAAGTGGAGATGTAGCTTCTGAGATAATGAAAAAACTGGAAAGAAAACGATGTCTGGAAGGCGTTCACTTGCATTCTGATAACGGAAGCCCAATGAAGTCAGCAACTATGCTTGCAACATTACAGAATCTCGGTGTTGCTCCATCTTTTTCACGACCACAGGTCGGTAATGATAACCCATATTCAGAATCATTGTTTCTAACATTAAAATACAATGCGGGCTATCCAAAAAGTTTTGAAAGTATAGAGGAAGCAAGAGCCTGGGTAACAAGATTTGTTCATTGGTACAACAATGAACACCGACATTCGAAGATAAAATATGTGACTTCCATGCAACGACATACGGGTGAAGACAAAGAGATTTTAGAAAAACGCAAGAGAACCTATGAAGATGCACGCATGAAAAATCCTAATAGGTGGTCAAAAAATATCATAAATTGGAATCATATTGATACGGTTTACTTGAATCCGGCTGATGTGCAGCCGACACTAAGTGCGGCGGCTTAAATGAAAACATTCAGGTGACAACTACCTTGCCATACGGCGGCAAATGGATCAGCTCTGATGGCAGCTGTGTTGTGTTCAACGGTTCCAATATAACCTATTTTGAAAAGGGCTCCCCCAAAGAAAATTTTAATTTCAGAATTGTTAAAAAAGGCAGTTTTGAGGAAGGTTTCACATTGTGGATAGAACTTTCTGATCCAAAATCTAGCCATGTCAAAACAGTGGCTTTTAAAAATATTGACAGTTACAAAAGTATTATAATTGATGGCAGGGCTTATTTTCCTTCGGGGATATGGCGATTCTGAAAAAAGTTGTTCTGACGGCTTGACAGGCCTTCGGCATATTAATTACTGAAAATTAAAACTTCCTTTCGGAGCTTATGTGGAAGAAACAAAAAAAAACAATTTAACCCGCAGACTGATACTGTTTGTCTTGTGCGGCTATTTTATATTAAGTTTTTTTTATTTATTCAAGTCTCCGCTCTGGAGCCCGCCTGATGAAATCCGTCATTTTTCCTATTGTGAGTATATTGCCCGAAATCATTCCCTGCCTTATCTGGACGCGAAAATGGACGGCGGACATGTTACTCAAGCGGTGCACCCTCCCTTATATTATTTAATAGGCTCTTTTTTTTGCAGTAACCTTGACCGTGAGATACAGGAAATTGTTTTTATCAACAGCGGTCCAAATGGGGCTATTATTTCTCATCCCGAAAAAGAGGTCGTATTCCCATATTATGGTAAAGCCCGGGGCGCTTATTTGTTGAGGCTTTTTTCGATCCTTTGCGGTGCTTTAACGGTTTGGCTGATATTTAAAATAACATTATTGATATATCCCGACAATCCTTTATACGCTGTTCTTGCTTCCGTTTTTGTCGCAACATTGCCCCAGTTTCTATATGTTTCTGCTTCAATTTCAAATGAAAATCTTAGCACTTTTCTTACAACACTATATATATTCTATTTGTTAACCTTTCTTCAGGACCGGATATCCTGGGAAAAGACCCTGCTGACCGGTGTAACACTCGGTTGCTGTTTGCTAACCAAGTCCTCAACGATGTTCTGTGTTCCCCTCACCGTATTTGTTTTCTGCTTAATTTGGTTCCGCTATCGAAACGAAAAGCATTTTTTAAAACTTGTTATCATCTTAAGTCTCGGAGGAGTTCTTTCCTCCTGGTGGTATATCCGGAACTGGTATTTGTATAACGATCCTATATTCACCAAGGCTCTGGAGGCTTTGCAGCCCTGGTCTCTACGATCACATCCTTTTACTTTTGATTATATTTGTGAGGTCTTTTCACGCTCCATTGTCTCCTTCTTTGGTAATTTCGGCAGTATGCACTTTCCCATTACACCCGGACAACTGTTAACATATTCTATATTGTCCTGTTGTGCGGTTGTGGGATTAACAATGTCTCTGAAAAAAAATATTAAAAATCGCTTCACACTTCAAAGTATTATGACTCTTTTGGTTTGTTTCCTTGGAGCATTATGCTTTTTTGTCCTGGCAAATATTCGATATGCAATGTTCATGGGGCGTTATTTTTTTGTTGCTATTGCCCCTATTTCTGTATTCTTTTCCATAGGTATTGTGAACTTGTTTCCGCGTCTTCCCGGAAAAATTTTTTATGTAATCTGCCTTCTGGTTTTGGTTGGCCTTAGTGTTGATGTTTTCGGCAGAATTGTCCTTCCAGCCTATCAAAATTATTATTTAACCAAAATGATAGAACAAAATGATTTTAGCCGACAATCTGAAGTTGTTTCTGAAACAAGTTTAATTAAGCAGACTTTTTTATCCAGGCAAAACAATCTGAGCACTGTTCGGTTTTTGTTTTCAGTTTCTTCAAATCATGAAACATGGCTTAGCATTAAGGAGGTCGGGGAGGCAAATCCCGTCCTCTTCTCCACAAAGTTCCGGCCTGAAGTTCAGGATCGTTTCCGGTATGGCTTTTTCATGTTTCCGCCCCTTAATAATTCTAAAGGAAAACAATATGAATTCACTGTCTCCTCGTTTTCAACTGCGGACGAGGAATCGACTCTTGCTTTGTGGTATTCTCCGAAGGACGTGTATAAAAGCGGACAGATGTATGTTAATCAAACTTTGACAGGCGGGGATCTGTGTTTTTCAACATATTATTGTGATAATCCTGAATTCGTTGACAAATGGCACAATTCAAGACAAGTTATTATACGGGAAAAGCCCTTTATTGATTTTAGTGAACTGCAGCTTTATTATGAAATGGAGAAGGATTTTAAGACTCATTCTGTTATACAGTTAAAAATTGATCAGATTGGCGACTTATAGGTACCAGGGATGAGACCGAAGAAAGCCTTTCCCGAAAATAACGGTTGTTCCGGTTTACCGGCAAAAACTGAAAAGGCCGCGTTTTGTAGACGGAGAGCATCTCTTAATCGTACTCATTAACTTTTAGGTTAACTACTTGTTTGAAGGACTAATGGCGCTTCGTAATTTTGTTTTCTGCATTCTGGTTTTTTTTATATCGCTGGCTATGCTGGATTATGCCCACTTTCCTTTTTCGGACGGTGCCGAACATGGTGCTGCTGTCCGGGAGCTCGCAAATAATTTTATTCATCCCGACGATCCCATGCTTGAAGGTAATTATGGCGGTTCTGCTCGGTATGTCCCCAGTATCTTTGTAATGGCTGTTTTTCTCAGGTTAACCGGCCTGGATGTTTTAATTGTAATAAAAATATTTTTGGTCCTTTTTTTCCTGCTCTTTGTTTTTTCAGCCATTCAATTTTCACAGCTCTATTTTGACGGACCCAAGGGAGCTCTTTGTCTGCTTGCCTCGCTTCTGTTTTTATGGGGGGCGGGCTGGACCGGTGCAAATGCATATATGTTTTCTGCAATTGGATATACGGCTTATTTCCCTTCGGTGGTATCTTTTTCTCTCTCCCTGTTAGCGTTGGCTTTTTTATTAAGATTTCTTCAAACCGGCAAACAATTCTGTTTTGCCTGTTGCTGCATTCTCGGTGGAATTTTATTTGTAAATCATCCGTTAACCGGGGCCTTTTTTTTTATAACTGCTTCTTTCCTGCTGCTTGAAAAAGTGTCCTCTTACAAACGTTGTTTCGTTTTAATTTTTTTCATCGTGGCTGTTTCTTTTTGCTTCAGTTTGCTTTGGCCATACTATCAGTTCTTTGATTCGTTTTCAACGATAGCATCAGGCGCAATGGGTCAAACAGATGACTATCAAATGACATGGCGATACTTACATTCTAACCGGCTGCTGCGGATAGGTCCGGCACTTGCTGCTGTGCCTTTAATTCTTATTTTGATGTTAAAGCGTAAACATCTTATGATTACAGGTAGTTTTGTTGTTTTTGCCCTTATTTATGTGTTTGGCTATTTTAGCAAAACCAGCCTCTCTGAAAGGTTTGTTTTTTTTGTTGTATTTTCTTTGCAGGTGGCTTTCTCCTTCTTCTGGTCTGTTAACCACCAAAAAGACACCGTACTAAAAAAAGGTTTTTTTATTGCTATTGTTTGTATAGCCGCAGGCTTGCAGTTTTATCTTGTGTTTGGTGAATTTATCGCCCCTGCTTTTTCAGTTCGATCCGACTCTGCATTTATTCCTGAATATTCTCCACCAAATAAAGTTTTTAAGGACCTGAGAAAGTATTTAAAAGAAGATGATATCGTTATGTCCGACATATATTCTTCCTGGTCTGTACCCGTTTATACGGGGGCAAAAATTATTGCCCTTTGGCATACTCCGCCGCATATTAAAGATAATTTCGAAAGGAATAAAGCTGTAAAGCGGTTTTTCAATCCGGCAGTCAGTAATACAGAACGAAAAGGTATCTTGGATAAATATGGGGTAACTCACATTTTATTAAATCATTATATTAGTGGAGACTCTAATAAATTAATTGAGCAGCAGATTGTCCGTTTGGGGTATCCTGTAGTTGTTCAGAATAAGGATTTTTCAATATTATTAGTCCAAAATAAACCCTGAATATTTATGTCGTATATTTTAATGGCAAATAGGTTCTGAAATATGATATAAGAGTACAAAAATGCTTGCTTAACGATGTTTCATAGGGTTTACATACCATAGGTTGTAAGGATTTTAACAGGGGAGACCGTACCGTTCAGGTTTGATATGTTGTTCGCATAACAGCTATTCCCCAAAGGAGTTTTTTTGATACTAAAAAAAAGTATTCTGTTGCCACGATTTGTTTTTATAATTGTCGCGGTCGTTTTTTTCTGTAATGGATGCAGGAAAACGTCTGACGAAAAAGAAACAACACCTTCGGGCAGATGGCTTGTCATGAAACAAGCCGAAAAAACCGGGCCTCAGGATGATGAAATGTATGAAAAGCTGATAGGCTTGGGATACCTGCAAGGCTATGATAAAGCCTCCGGATCGGCGGGAATAATTGTTCACGCTGAGAAATCTGCTGACAACTCCCTTAACCTCTGTGTTTCCGGACATGCTCCCAGTGCGTATATAATGAATATGAATGGCGATATTCTGCACCGCTGGGCCTACAAAAAGGCTACGGAAATATGGCCGGATTTATCTGAAAAAAAAAGCGCTATTTCATATTGGCGGCGTGCACATCTTTTTCCCAACGGTGATTTGCTTGCCATATATGAAGATATTGGAATGATTAAAATTGATAAGGACTCCAACCTGCTTTGGGCCTCGCGTGGCAAGAAAAAAGCCCATCATGATTTGGAAGTGAGCGATAACGGTACAATTTATGTTTTGACCAGAGAATGGAAACAAAGACCCGAAATAAGTCAAGCGAACGTGATGGATGAGTATATCACATTGGTTGCACCGGACGGAACAGCGATTAAACATTTTTCGATGATTAACATGATTGCCGGGTCTGAATACCGTAGTTTGCTCGAGCGTCAAATTGTACGCAAAGGCGGATTTTATGGCCACATTCTGCATGCCAATACAATTGAAGTGCTTAAAGACCAGAAAGGTGTTGGTTCCAACATTTTCAGACGCGGTAATGTTTTAGTTTCCATCCTTATGCTTGACCTGGTATGTGCGTTTGATCTCGATAAACAGGTGATGGTTTGGGCCATGGGCGGAGGGATGTGGGCCAAACAACACCAGCCGACAGTACTGCCCGACGGGCGCTTGCTTTTGTTTGACAATAAATATGTAAGCGGAAAGCAATCACGTGTCATTGAATTTGATCCTTTCACGCAAAAAATATTATGGCAGTATGGCAATAAACCTGAAGAACTGTTTTATTCTGAAACCTGCGGTTCATGCCAGCGCTTGCCAAACGGCAATACTCTTATTACTGTCACCGACGCCGGGGAAGCACGAGAGGTAACGGACAAAGGAAAGATTGTCTGGCAGTACATTAACCCCCACCGCGCAGGAACTGAGCAGGAGTTGGTTGCTTCACTCTTTGAAGTGGTCCGCATAAACCAGCAGGATTATCCTTTTTTACAGACCCCATAACCGTTATGAACAAGTTACAGTCCCCCCCATTTTTCACAGCACTGCTCGCCGCTGCTTTTATCATAATCGCCGGAATAAGGTTTATCTGTGTGCCCATTATGTGTCCGCCTGACGAAGATGCGCTGATTCTGTTTCGATATGCTGAAAATCTGGCCGAACATGGTATTGTATCCTACAACCCGGGTGGCGCTCCCTCCGAGGGAGCTACTGATTTTTTGTGGCTTGTTATGCTGGCCGGACTTCACCGAACAGGTGTTCCTGTTTATGCTGCAACATTGATGCTTAATTTTTTGGGCCTGCTTGCAACAGCTGCACTCATGTGTTCACTTGCCCGAAAAAGAAACATCTTGTTATTTATTTGTGTCGGGATGTATTTGATGTTGCTGCCGAATATATTTGCCTCGGTAAGAGGGTTTTCGACAGTCTTTTTTGGTTTTTGTATTGTATTGTCCCTTTATTTTCTAACCCGGGGCAGGGTTCTTGCGTATGCGCTGGCTTCTTTACTGACCGTGCTTGTCCGGCCGGACGGTTTAATCTTTGTTGCCCCGGGAATTGTATGGTTGATCATTCTAGACAGTTCAAAGCGCAAAGCAGCAGTTCTTGCTGCCGGTATGTTTTGCGGTATATTCAGCTTGTATTTTCTGTGGCGCTATAATTATTTTGGTTTTCTTATGCCGCTCCCCTTTTATATCAAAACGACTAACAGCCTCTTTGTCTGGAACAGCATTATCGTTAACCTTGAATACGCGCTGTATGCTTTGCCTTTTCTAATTGCACTAATTGCAGGAGTTTTCAGAAAGAAAGCAAAGATTGGCAGCAACACATTTATTCTGGCCCTTATTTACATTGGGGCGTTTTCAGCATACTCGCATTTTGTCTTATATCAAAATTCCTATGAGCGTTTTCAGTACCCGTTTTTGCTTTTGGCAATGGCTTTGTTTTTTGAAGCAGCTCCCAGACAAAAACTCCGCACCTATATTGTACCGATGGTCGTCGTTTTTCTTCTATTGCTTCCAAAACAATATACATTTTCCCGGAGTGTATACTTATCACGTTATATAAACAACTGGTCAATCGGAAGAAACATGCAGAAAGTTGCATCCGATCTGGTGCTGCTGACTACCGAAGCAGGCATGATTCCGTATTATACAGGTTGGTATTCGGTGGATGCATGGGGATTGAATTCCCCTCAATTTACACAGAAATTGATATCGCCCGAAGATGTTCGGGCGATTGATCCGGATGTGGTGCTGATCAATCAAATGTGGGACTATACATTTTTGGAACGAACGGGGCAACAGCAAGCCCACACGGTCAAAGGCTGGACGACAATGAATGAAAATATTTTTTTAGGGCTTGGCGAAAAATATGACATTTTTTTGACCCCCGCCACTAATCTTGACCGTCTAAAAGCCGACCCGTTAGCTTCTCATAAATCAATCGAGTGGAGCAATAAACTCTATTTCTGTTTTTTTCTTAAAAAAAAGACACCTCATTACTTTGCATTAAAGGCCATTCTAGAATCCCATGGCGCAATTCCTTATGAGACATATAAGCGTGGTGTGGGTGAGCAGGTAAAACGTGAAGTTGAAGAGATGTTTTGATCGGCAGGAAGTCCTCCGGGGAATCCTTCTTCTTACAGGTGACAACTATCCTGACACAGGGGGGTAGTTTAACAGAAAAGGATAAAAAACAACTCTTTCCCGGTTCTCAAATTTAGAAGCCGGATTTATATTTTGGGTAATTACCTGCTCGGAAATGCGGTGGTTAGAAATCAAACATTGGCGCTGAAACAGTTTTTGCAGTAAGCGATCAGTAGGTTGTAAGTACTGTCGGCAAAACTGAAGTTTGAGAATAAACCTTTACAACTCGGAAGGAATATATAAAATTATTAGAGTAATTTCTAGAAATCCCCGCAGTCCCCTGCAAAGGCCGGATGATGAGAAAACGGAATGCTTCAATGAAAATGATCATGGGAAGAAAATGGACAAAAAAAGACCCTATTATCCGGCTTGCGTAATAGCCTTTTTGATTGTATTGGCGTTCGGCATTTTTACTGTCTGCCAGGTGTATCTTCTGAAAGATAACTACCCTGTGAGTAAGTTGTGGGTGGGCAGTGATTATATTTGCATTTATAATGCAACGCAAAACCTTATTCAAGGAGTTAGCCTCTATGAAAACACCTGGCTTTTTATGCCGGATTATCTTAAACAGTTGGCGGTTGCTTTAAATCTGTATCAAATAGATAACGCATCATGGTATTGTTATCCTCCTCTGCTTGCGTATCTTAATTATCCGCTTGTGTATTTTGATATGGATACGGCATCGCGGCTCATGTTTTTTCTTTTAATTATATCGATTTTTAGTGCATATGCCCTGATTAATAGTTCTTATGAAAGTATCGGCGGAAAAGACAGAAAAATAATTTTTCTGTGTGGAGTAATAATCATTGTGCTCAGCTCTCCCTTTTATTTTTTAATTCTCAGGGGACATATGGTCGGCGTAGTTTTTCTACTCCTTGCTATGGGAATATATCTGTTTAAAAAGGATAATCTACTGTGCAGCGTGTGCTTCGCGCTGTCAATTGGGGCAATCGTATTTCCGGCCTTACTGTTTGTTCCCCTTCTGCTTTTTCGGCGATATAAAGTTTTTCTTTTAACTCTTTTATCTTTGGCAATTCTTATACTTATTGACCTTGGTGGATGGCTTGAATTTATTCAAGGACCTATTCTTGATCGTATCGATAGACCTTTGGTCGGGCCAGATAACTGCAGCCTGGCAAATACCTGTAGATATTTTATGCTTATTCTTAACAAGTCTTCTTCGTTTATGGGCTTGTCACGCATACCAATACTTTATGTTAAGGAAATCGCGCTCACTGTTTATCTTATTCTGTTGTGTGTTATGGCGTTTGCTGATTTCAAAATACGAAAAAAAAGCAGCTGTTTTGATAAAGAAGTTGAAATTTCTCTCCTGATGATGTACTGCCCCTTCATGATAGCAATTCCACAAAATTCATATCAATATAATCTTGTTATCGTTATTCTGTTGATTCCTGCACTTTGCTCGCTCACTCAAAAATTTAAAAGGCCTATGCCTAAAATTGTTTTATGGGCTCTTATGACCGGAATTTTTCTTAGCCAGATGCAGGCTCGTTTTATACAAAACTTGATAAATTTAAAACCTGATTTTTTCTATTTTTTTCAGGCGTTTGGTCTTTTTCTGATAATGATCGGTTGTGTATTATTTAAGTTCTGGTTTTGGAGGGTTGGCTCGCGCGGAATACTGAGAAGCGACATTTGAAAACCAATACTTATTAGGACATATGAAAAAATACATTAGGGTAAACAATGACAAAATCAAGCTAGCTACGGTTATAATTTTGGCGGATACGATAGAGGAAGCAGTTATTCGGGCTAAAAAGTCTGATGATGTCTGTTTGTAATAGTAAATTAATTCCGGAGGAAGTTTCTATAACATATTTGTCTTCAAGTCGTTCTTTCAATTCCAGGCGGGTCAGGGATTCGAAAGAAAATGAGTTTAAAGTGTATGATAAACTGGAAGTAAACAAAGGCTTTCTGAGTGGTATCCCTGAAAAAGCTATAAACAACATGGACCGTTCTAAAAAATAGTTTCTTCATATGGATTAAAAGCCTAAAAATAGCAGGTAGAGGCAATCTCCTTGATCGAAAAACAAAAGAGATATGTTTTAATAAAAATCAATCAATTTATCAATTGCAAATGTGCTACTGCAAATATCCCAGAGCCCGTAGTTTTTCCATAACTTCCGGATCAGATTTGATGACTTCTTCTTTCTTTCCAGTGAGTTCTTGACAAATTTGCTGATTGCGCTTGTGAAAATTTTTCATAATACGAGAGGTAATGAACTTGCCGACAAAATCAAAATAAAAACTATTTATGTTTTGGCGTTCCTCCCTGTCGGTCGTGTACTGAAAGGCTTTGGATAAAAAAGGCTCTGCACCTGAATACCTTTTACGTAGCTTGCGGGGAAGGAACTCCTTGGAATTTAGAAAGTGCCAGTTGTCAATAATTAAAGATCCAAAAGGCCGATCGTCAAATTTTTTCCATCGATTAACAACTTCTTCGGAAAAGCAGATGCGGCTATCCCAGAAATCCGGATTGGATTCATTTATCAGCGGCAGCAAAGAATCACCCTGCATCACCATCTCATCCTTATCAATCCCGGCGATATCAAGAATCGTGGGCATGAGATCAATGAGTTGAACCGGAGCGCTGATTACCTTCTTCGGAGGGAGTTTTTGGGGAGATATCATGATGAGAGGAACATGAATACCTTGAATATAGCCGGGTGGTTTGTGGCCCCAAGTGTCGCGCTCGCCAAGATTTTCTCCATGGTCGGAAATGAGAACGATAAGAGTGTTTTTTAATAAATCCCGAGAGAGAAGAATTTTGTAAAACCTTTCAAACCAATGATCGTTATTTCGTATTTCACCGTCATAAAGAAGCCGGCGGCCCTCCAGTGTGGGTTTTTCCATCCATACCGGGTCAAGAGCCGGATCCTTGGGAAGCCTTTCGCCGCTAAGGTGTGTTTCACGGTACCATTGGTCAAAGGGGGATGGTGGATTGTATGCACCGTGGGGATCAATAATGTGAAGATACAAGAAAAAGTTCCGGCCCTGTTTCTCATCCAGCCAGGATTTCAGTTGCTTGCCGTAGACATCCGCAGTTTTAGTATTAACGTCTTCAAGATCATACAGACGACTGAATCCCTGATGCAGTCCATTATAGTAACCTGCATTTGAATTTTGATTTATGGCTGCAGTTGCATAGCCCTGGCTTCTCATAATTTCAGCCAGCGTCAAGTAGTTTTCGTTAAGGGCTGAAGGACTAAATCCCACTCCGGCAGCCGTGGGAAACAGTGACGTCATAAATGATGGACACGAGGGGCGCGTTGCGGTTGCCTGAGAAAAAGCATTCTCAAACACGACCCCGGTTTGGGCAAATTTTTTACTGAAGGGGGAAGTTGCCCGTGCAGTGTAACCGTATGATGAAAGATGATCAGCTCGTAACGCATCCTGGAGCAGAATAATAACATTAAATTTTTCTTGCGGAGGAGTATAGACTATGGGATTAGACCAGAATGCAATATTGCCCTGACTGCTTGAATTTGAAAAGATAACATCGACTGTTTTGCCTTTATATTCAGACAGATCCAGTTTTTCAAACGTCCAGATATCAGGATTATCCACGGTCTGTTGAAAAACCACTTTTTCTGAATTATCGCTTACAATAGAAACCTTAAACTCCACAGGATCTTTTGGCTCCAGACAACCTGTTCCAAAAGAGAGATAAGGGGTGAGGTGTGCAAGAGTCAAAGTATAGCGCAGTCTACCTGGGGTTTTCGTATACAACACACTGCGTCTTTCTTTATTTTTTTTGATATAACTTTGACCGAACGGTGTGCGGCTGAATTTCTCTTTTCTCGTGACAAAACGTATGTAATCGATGACAATTTCATTGTCAGATATTTCAGGAAGGCTGATAAAAAATTTCCTCACCATATCATCAAAAGTTATCCATGTTGAGATCATTTTGCTCTCAACATGGATATTGTAGGTATGAAAGATGTTATCTGGGATAATAGTAAATGGCACTACACAGATCTCTCTTTTTTTAAACTCAAAGCCACCAACCATAACTCTTTGAACAATCTTATCACGTTCACTCCACCGCGCGGCGGGATTGCTGCTCAAGCCCAAAAGTAATTTTTTACCCTGTTTTGCCTTTAGCCGGATTTCAATTTCGCTGAGATTCTCTCTGTTGAGTAAAAGTTTCCGCGCATTAGTAATGAAAGACCCGGGTGAACATTTGATTGAGCAGAGACCCTTGGCGATGATATGTTCAGCTTTGTGAAAAACAAGAAGGGACTCATCGTTGTTATCAAAAGTAAATCCGTTAAGGGGTGCTGGCAATGGAGAGGATGACGGAGAGGGGTTTGTCTCAATCCTGGCGAGGTCAAGGTGCTCAGCAAAAAGGTAATAATAGCTATTTTTGCTGTTAGGGTTTAAGTTCTGCAATACCGTGTTTTGATCAAAAGAGGAAGCCTTGCGAATCAGACGGGACATTTTTTGTTCCAGGAGGGTATTGCTTCTCATCATTGTTATTAACGGCATTGTAAAAATATCGAAAACAGCGGGGGCTGACAGGACGACGCATAAAACCAGTAATAATAAAAATATTTTTATTCTGGTTTTATTCATAAGCACTCACTTCCTTATGATAAGATGACTTTACTAGCTGCTATCGCCCAGGGAAAACGGACGCCTCAATTAGGGGACATCTCTGGAATCTTCAAATGTCATGGAGCTCTTGTTGTCAATTGATGAATGTCTTCGTTTTCGATTATAAAATATTTCTATATAGCTGAATATATAAACAGTAACAACAAGCACAAATCAAATATTTATTCCTGAGACGATGTATAAACAATTCCGGATACTCAATACCTCTGAAGGCAGAGTATAACCATATATTTGATAACTATGCAAGCCAAAAACCCATCTTCCTTGCCAATTATATTCGCCTTCAGATAACAGAATAAAAACACCCGAACCTCAGGTAACAACGACCTTGACAAACCCGGTTTATTCGTGTTAACCCTATGAAACTTCATTAAAAATTGGTGCTAATAACTTGTCGCTTCCCGAGAATATAATAAATATGCGCCAATAGTAATATTAACATAGAGAGATATTATGAATTCGAACAGCCCCAATATAGCTATTATAGGAGCCGGGCCTTGCGGCTTGGGAGCGGCTTGGCGGTTACATGAACTGGGCTGTGACAGTTTTGATGTTTATGAGAAAAACGCACATGTTGGCGGACTCTCTGCCAGTTTTGTCGATGCTCAGGGTTTTACCTGGGATATTGGCGGACATGTAATGTTTTCCCATTATGATTATTATGACAAAGTTATGCAGAGTGTGATCCCCCAAGAGGGATGGCTTTCCCATGAGCGTGAGAGTTGGATCTGGATGCATGACCGGTTCATTCCCTATCCTCTGCAGTATAATATTGGGCAACTGCCACAAAAAGAGATGCTGCAGTGCCTGGCCGGGCTTATTGCCTGCAAATCAAAAAATGCTGATACTCTGAACCATAACTTCCTCGAATGGATTCAACACTCTTTTGGGGACGGGCTGGCAAAACACTTTTTAGTGCCGTATAATCAAAAAGTCTGGGCCTATCCTCCTGAGCAGCTCAATGCTGCTTGGGTTGGCGAGCGTGTAGCGGTCCCGGATGTTGATCGGATATTAGAAAATATTATTTCAGGCCGTGATGATTGTTCTTGGGGACCGAACAATACTTTCCGTTTTCCGCTGCATGGTGCAACAGGTTCTATCTGGAATTCGGTTGCCGGTCGGTTGCCCCAACAAAAAATTCACTTGGGTGCCGAACTTGTGTCCTGGGATAGTCACAAAAAAGTGTTAACGTTTTTAGAGGGTATGGAAAAACCCTATGATTATCTGATCTCAACCATACCTGTCGACCAGCTGCTGGCTGCAGGGAAGTTGGGGACGGCTGGTGATGAAAGGTTTGTGAGGTCAACAACTAATGTTGTGGGTATCGGTCTTAAAGGGGTGCCTCCGGAAAAGCTGCGTACTAAATGCTGGATGTATTTTCCAGAGAACGACAATCCATTTTACCGTGTTACTGTTTTTTCAAATTACTCCCATAACAATGTTCCTCCCGGTGAATACTGGTCGGTTATGGGTGAAGTGGCGGAGTCTCCGCAAAAGACGGTTGACCCCGAGCAGCTAATTGATTCGGCCATTAAAGGATTTAACAATACAGGCTTGATTGAAAATAATGATGAGATTGTTTCTACCTGGACCTATCGGGCGCCGTACGGATATCCTACACCGTTTTTAAACAGGGACAGTCTTTTGAAAAAACATTTAACCGGGCTTCAGAAAAAAAATGTTTATTCACGTGGCCGTTTTGGCGCCTGGATTTATGAGTGCGGCAACATGGACCATGTTTTCATGCAGGGGGTAGAAGCGGTGGAACATATCCTCTTTGGAACTCCTGAGATTACGGTTAATTATCCTTCTTTTATTAACAACAACCGTATTAGGTAACGCGTAATGTTTGATGTCACCATAGTTATGCCTGTTTATAATGAAGCCGAGTGTATTGGTGATGTCCTTAATGACTGGACAGCAGAACTGGATCGGTTTAAATTTAACTATTGTTTACTGGTATTAAATGACGGATCGCGTGACAATACAGCAGCTGTCTTAGAGCGATATGCGCAGTCCCCCCGGATTGAGGTTATTAATAAACCGAATTCAGGACACGGCCCCACGATTCTGCAAGGCTACCGAGAGGCTGTGGAGAATGCTGACTGGATTTTTCAGGTTGACAGTGACAATGAAATGGAAGCGTGTCATTTTGGGAAAGTATGGAATGTCCGAAATGACGCTGAAGCTGTTATCGGTATCCGAGCTGGCCGCTTACAACCCTTGCCACGTAAAATTATGAGCGCTGTCTCCCGCATGATCATATCCGTTTTTTATGGCTCTGGCATTGCGGATGTTAACTGTCCGTACCGTCTGGTAAAATCAGAAGTGCTGAACAAGTTCCTTCCCAAAATTCCCGAGGATACCTTTGCTCCCAATGTAGCAATTTCCGGGCTGCTTATTCTACATAACTATTCGATTAGAAATGTTCCCATTCCCCATAACGACCGGCAGACAGGCGAGGTTTCAATAAAGAAGTGGAAACTCTGGAAAGCTGCCATCAAGTCCTGTGCTCAGACAGTAATGGTCCGGTTTAAAAATTAGCGGATCATACTGTTGTTCTTTTACAGCTTATCGATAAAAATTTTTCTGAAGAGCATGCTGTCGAGGGGAAATGCGTGAAAATGATTTTTGAATCTAAATTTTGCTATTGGATGATATAGGCTAAACAACAGGCGTGTTAAGGGCTTGTTCATCTTGTAGGTACTTATTTTGTTTGAAAATAAAGACGAGACTTCTATGCTTTTTAGTTCCCGTACCTGCTTGCTGCTTAACCAGGACTTGAAATTAAAGTACCAGCTGTCAATTCCAAAGTATCCCCACTCCTCAAGTTTTTTTGGCGGGACAAATCCGTTTTGAATTGAAAATGCATACATGGACGTACCCGGGTATGGCGTAAATGCAAATGTCGGAGTATAGGCCTTTTTATTTTCTTTTACAAGCTGTATAGCTGTCCGAACAGTAGAAAGCATTTCCTGTCTTGTCTCGGTAGGAAAACCGACAATAAAGGTATACTTCACGATAATATTGTATTGAGCTATTCTTCTGTTAACCTCCAGCATGTCTTCCACGGTGATTTGCTTGTCGATCATCTCAAGGATTCGGTTAGAGCCGGATTCAGCGCCGATGTCAACATTAATACAGCCCGATGCTTCCATGAGCTGGAAAAGCTCATCATCAATCCGCATTGCCATATCTACCCGTAAGCCCAAGGTTCCCCAGTTTATGTCCAGTTTTTCATCAACGATACCCCTCAGAATTTCTTTAATTCTTTTTAGGTCCGTGAAAAAATTGTCATCCTGAAAATAGATGGTTTTAACCTGATATTTGTTCACGAAATGTTTTAATCTTTTTACGGTTTCTTTTGCTGAAAATGCCCGCCAGGTACATTTGTTAAAATAACTGTTGTAACAGAAAGAGCATTTAAAGGGGCACCCCCTGCTGGTAACAAAGTCGAGCGATTTGCCTTCAATGTTGAGCGATGCGTAATTGTTCACATCAACAAGGTCAAAAGGCAGTTCGGGAAGCTCATCGAGGTTTTTTATGAAATCTCTGTCAGGGTTCTTTATGACTTCTCCATCCTGCTTGTAGTAAAGACCTTTTATCGCGTTAAGAGGTTTATTGCTCTCCAGGGCCTCTACCAGTTCCATAAAAGTTATATCGCCTTCCCTGAGAACAATAATATCAACGAGGGGGTTTTCAATGCTTTGTTCCGGCATTAATGTCGTATGAACACCGCCCCAGACCAGAGGTGCATTGCTGTGCTTTCTGACTATTGCAGCGGCATCAAGAGCATGCAGGATTTGTTTTCCTGTCATGCAGGTTATGCCGACACAAATGGGGTTTTTCCCCAGGGCTACAGTGAGACTCTGTTGCCAATTATTGTCTACACGCTGATCAATGATGGTTACATGATAGCCTTTTTGAAAAGGAATTGCTGCTATGGATAACAAACCTAACGGCAGCCTGGCGCCTAACATATCAAAGGTACCGGCTTTTGGCTGAATGAGTATGATTTCTTTCATAAATGATCCGTGCGAAATGTTAATAGCATACGTTGCTAGTTGTCTATAACCCTACTATGAGTATCGGTTTTTTTCAAGCCAAGCTTTCCAGCAAGATATTTTTTAATAAACGGGCTGAGGTTACGTTGTTGCAGCTCAGCAATAAACCCTTTTTTTATTGTGGAAAGAAGATCTCCTGGCATTTTATTAAGCAAACGCTGACAGCGCTGCCACTCAACTTCCAGCATCCTACTGTAACGCTCTGATCCGACATCTTCCGGCGGCAAAAGTGTCCGCCAGTAACGGCAGAGTGTTTCAGCAAATCCACTTCCCAGTCCCTCATAAAAAGAGTTTCTGTGCGGGCCGGAAAACTGCTTCCCAATGCCGCTATCCAGAGGATAGTCAACAACGGACAGTGGCTCAAAAAGCATTTCTGACCCGATAAATTTGCCCAGCCCCCTAATGGTGTAATTCTTGGCTACTGGCGGCAGATCGTTAATTGCAAGGATCATTTTTTCCTGGGAGAACTTTTTATCTGAGATATTTACTTCCTTTTTAAACGTGTCTAAAAAATCTTTAAAAAACCACTGCTCGGCAGAAGGTATGTTCTGTAGCAGGATTTCTGAATTGAACAAGGTCCCATAAAATTTGTAAGCCAGGTAGCGAAATCCCCAATTTTCGAAAAAGAGAGTAGGGTAACGTTCTGAAAGGATTTTAAAATAAGGGGCAAACTGTTTTTCGGACAGTGATCCCGCAGTACGGACAATGCCGTAAATAAAATCTGTAACGTATGGGTCTGGAACTTTTTTAATAAAATCTATCAATCCGACATCGCCGGATGGAGATTGTATCAGGTGCAAAATGACATTTGAACCAATGCACTTGAAAGCAGAAGGTTTGTTTTCTTCAGGATAATTTTTCACCCGTTCTTCAGCAGCTCGGAGGCTCTGAGGAGATGTGCCCCCTAAAAAAAAATTTACCGCCACAAGATCATGACTGTAACCTTTATAATAGAAGATCTTCTCCAAGTCATTTTTTGAGTACATCTGAAGGCTTTTGCCAAATCCACATAGGCTAAAAAAAACGACTATACCAATAAGGGCAATTACGACGGGCTTCTTTTTACCATATTTGCCCAAGAGGGTCATCACTCCGAAAGAACAAACTGCGAAATAAAAAGGAAAGAGTGCGAACATCCATCTGTATCTTATAATGTCCGTAGGATAAAAAGTCGGAAAAAGCCCAATATTAGGAACATATTCAAACGGATTGACCTGCTTGGGAGACAAGGAGAGGCAAACTAGATAGAAGACAGGAAACAGTGCGCAGAAAAGGCGCTGCAATGTTGCGTTATCTGTCAGGATAAGTTTTTTTATCAACGAACCGGCCTTATTTACAATGTAGCAGCTGCGAAAATCGTTGAGAATGACAACCAGGGATAAAAATATAAAAATGGAAAAAAGAACACCAAGGTATCCTACTTCACGGCTGGGCGTTGCGTAGCTAAGGGAATGAGGCACATTGTAGAAAAAGCTGTTCATTAAATTTGTGAAGACAACGCTGAGGTTGCCGAAAAGATATTTTAGATATGAGGCTGAACCGCCTTGTTGTCCGACAGTTGCCCGTAGCAACAACGGGGTAAGACCAATAAGTGTACCGCCAATTAGCAGGAGAATTTTTCTAAGAGGAAAGCATTTTGCCCTGAAGACAAAGATAAATAACGCGCAAAAGGAATTAAAAATGATATAGCTATAAAATATATAAGTACCGAGACCGGCAAGAAATCCGGATATGAAATAGAGTCGGGCGGGAACTGTTTTTTTATCACCTTCCGCAATCATGAACAGACAAAGAAGCTGCAAGGCCATGATGGGATTAATAATATGATGCGAGCTTACCGCTCCAAGAAGATTGAGACGGGCAAAGAGGGGTGGTGAAAAAGCATACAAAGCAGTAAAAATTATTGCCGCCCATATACCCTGATAACGTTTAATAAAAATTATCCAGCATATGAGGCACATAAAGGCTGAGGTAAGAGAAAAGATTTTTGTTGAAAAAATGGAGCAGCCAAATATTTTATAAAACGGAACAAGCAGCAAACTTTCAATAAGCACATCGCCGGAATGGACAACATACTGATATACAAAAAGGGGAACCCTGAGACCTCCATATAAAAAATCTCTTGCGAGAACGCCACTTGCAGGCTCATCAATGAGCGGATGAAAAATATGGGAAAAGCCCAGAAAAACCAGGCCCAGTCGCTGCAGGATAAAAAAAAGGATTAAAGCGACAAGGATATATAATGCTGTATGGCTGGTTGACCTCTCGAAAGTTGTTGGGCTTTTCATGTTTTTTTTTAGCAGAGATTCTATTATCGAAAAAGTATAAAGGCAACTTATTTAGGTGTCAATAATTTTATATTAATCTGCAGTACCAATAATAAAAGGGCACAACAAAGACAAAATAAAATGTCAGTAAATGCCAAAACTGGAAACGCATCGAAATATCCTCGCCCCGGAAACACCCTTTTAAACGAAATAAAATGTTTTTCGACCCAACAGCAATATAAATTCAACACATAAACATTGGCGCATTACTTCAGGTCAAAATAATCATCATACGAATCAATTGTTTCCCTCAAAGCAACTTCAACAGAGTATCGTGATTTCCAGCCCAATATCCGGTGGGCCTTTTGAGTAGACATATATTGATCCTTAATTTCTCCCCTGAATTCCTTAAGAATATTAATCGGATAATCTTTTTTTTCCATTAACCTCAAAATAGTATTTACCATATCCTTTACGCTTATCAGCAGACCGCTGCCAAAATTAAAGGCCTCGCCCGCAAGGTTTAATTCTTGCATGGTTTCAGCCAAAACCATATATGCGCTGACCGCATCTTTTACATATAAATAGTCTCTCTTAAGTAATCCGTTACTGCGAATAATAATAGGCTCATTAAGCAAAACAGATCGGATCGTTCCAGGTATTAACCTGTTAACGTTCAAATCGCCCGGTCCATAAATGTTTCCACACCGGGTTATGCATACCGGAAGCTGATAGGTATTAAAGTAAGCAAAGGCAATGAGGTCTGCACAGCTCTTAGAAACATCATAGGGATATGCGCCTTTTAATGGGGCCTCTTCAGAATAGGGGAGTTTCTCCTGAGAGCCATAGGCCTTATCGCTTGAAGCAACAACGACTCTTTTAACCGTGCCCGGATTTTTCCTGCAGGCTTCCAGAATATTCCATGTTCCCCGGATGTTGGTCTCAAAGGTGGACAATGGACTCTGACTGCACGTTCCGACCTGAGCCTGAGCGGCCAGATGAAAAACCGTATCGATTTCACCTTCTTTAATGATTTTTTCAAGACGCGAAGAATCTTCCAGCCCGCCTTGAACCGCATGGATCCTTTGATTAAGATTGAAACGAGAATAATTGGACTGGGAATCAACTTCTTTTACAAGCCCTGTAAGTTCGGCTCCCTGATCCAGAAGATGTTCTGCCAGCCAGTAACCGAGAAATCCCGAGCATCCGGTTACTAAAACTTTTTTACTCTCCCAGAAAGCAGGCATTCACGCCCATACTTTCCACGCAGGGTTTTGCTTATGCCACTCTGATTTCATGGAGTTCCTGTCACGGATAGTGTCCATACAATGCCAGTAGCCGTAATAGAATCAATTTTTACAATTAACGCGTCCATCTTTGCAATCGGTGTCAAAATGGATCTGTCAGAGCCTTTTGCAGCTGTTCGGCTATGATTGCGCAGCCTTTGTTGTTCTCTATTCTTGCGGGTGTAGGCCTGATTTTTTTTGCGATACTCCTTCCAGTACTCAGGGTTTTTCTCGTGCCACCGGCTACAGGCCGCGGCCTGATTCTTGCGATATTCCTCATCCGTTGTCATCTTATTTCGCTGCCACGCATTTTTACGGGCTCGCTAACATTCTTTCTTCCTGAAATGGCGCTGATCCGGAATTCTGGGATTGACCGCAAACAAACACCCGCAATTTTCGCAACGACGTTTTCTGGCGTTACAAACCCCTATGCATAATATTAAATGCTTAGAGTTGAGGTCGAATAAATGAAAATTGCAATAAATTCGGAGTTGTGAGGGAAAAAGTTGATTTTACGTTCGGTATGCTCAAATGGTAGGTTGGAATGGGTTTAATGATTTTTTTATGGAAGGGGCATTTTATATTAGCGGGATGAGGTCATTTTAAATTATCGGTGAAGACTTGAAAGGTAATATCCCTTGTGCCATAATTGTTTCACCTCGTTGGTGATATGTTTGTTTTCCCAAACACATTATATCTCCCCTGTTTACAGGGACCAACGAGTTTTTCTTTTTTTTAGATGGTGAATCAGGGAGTCATTGTTCTGAAATATCGAAAAAGAGTGTTATCTGGAAAAACAAAACAACAGGTTGGAGAAATTATTCGGTATTTATGTCGACATCGGGGATCCTATAATTAGCCTTGCTTATAATGTGTTCTTTAAGCAATGTTTTGTCTGTTTCATCAATAAAATTGTGTTTTTCAAACTTGTCTTTGGGAATATTATATAACACAAAGATCTCGTCATTTTCCTAACAAGCAGATCTCCCGAAAAACGGACCGTTTCATAAAAATCAAAAGAATGAAACCCGTTTTTTTGTCCATTTATTTCAAAAGTTCCAGCTCAACTATTTTTTCAAAGAAAAGTTTTGCCTTTTTGGTTGTTCCTTCCGAGTTCGTATGGATACAATCTATAAAAAGATCAGGCTTGCCCTTAAAAAATGTCACCTGATCAACCATTGGCACACCAAAACGCTCGGCAGTTTCAGCTGTTGTTTTGTTAAAAAGTCCCATACCCGTATACCAGGTTTTCTCATTGGCATAGTGGGTTTTATCAATCAAAAAATATTGCAAATGGCCCAGGAGATCACGGGGCGTATCGTTTTTCTCAGATAAGCGGTGCGCCTGGTTGGATAGGATTAGGTCGACATCTTCTATCTGAGCGATCTTAATCATAGTCTCCAGATTTCTTCTAAAAATTGGCAGACTTTTAAAATCGGAAAATGGGGCTGCCTGTGGAGCCGGGTGTATTATATCAGCGAAAAAAAATCGGGACAAGAAATCTTCAAACAAAATCGGATAGCGCAGCTTACTCAAGGCTCCGTAGAAATGACCGTAATCTGTTTTAAAAGGAGCAGATGACATTGGAGGCATTGTAAATGAATACATGATGTCGTTAAAAGAATGAAAAAAGAGAATCAGATCAGGATCCAGATCTTTAAGATAAAAAAGATATTGGATGATTGAATGCTGGGTACTGTAAAAATAATGGCCGCCATTGATTACCTCGATTTTTTTTTGGGGAAATCTGGTCTGCAGCATCTTTTCAAGTTCCTGCGGATAACTGAAATTGACTTTGCCTTCTGTTGTTGAGCCCCCAAGGCATATAATTCTGTAAAGACCTGAAGGCTTTGGTTTAGCTGCTTTCTGTATGCGGGGTTGAGATTGCAAAAAGGGATGAAATTGCTTGTTCATTATTTTTTTTTCGTAGTAACTGTGGGACCAATAGATGTACGTACAGCACAAGATTGCCGCTGTAATCAAGTAGTGTCGTGTGCGTAATACAATTCGTAATTTTTGTAGTACAAAAGGAAGTGCAAAACCGCTTGAAATGACAAAAAAGAAAGCAAGCCTTTGCAACATTGACGGGTCTGGGAAAAGATTAAAAAGAGTGTTTTTGGAAAAAAGCAAGCCCAAATACAGGATGCTGTAGACTAATTCATAAACAACTACCACTAAAGGAACCATCTTAGTATCACATGTATTAATGTTTACGGTAAAGGCGCATATATATCAAAAAAGACGATTGTATGTCAACAACAAAAGCTCTATAATGTGTTTGTAAAAAAGTTTAGTTGAAAAAGAACCCAATTTTTAGATTGACAGACAATTGCATTGATAATAATTGACTTTTTCGAAGTATGTTACCATCAATATCAGATTGGCGGCGTTCTTCTTTTTGAAAAAATAAATCTCAAAACAAAAGCCTTTGCTAATCCAGACAATCTGCCGATTGTTTTTGATAATGTTGCCTCTAAAGATCATCCGCTCATGAAGGCTTTTAATAATTAGTCGTTATGGAAAAATCATTTAATATTCTGAAAAACATACTTATCTCTATGCTTAGACTGATAGTAATCATCAGAAAAACCAGAAACCTTTGAAAAAACCTGGTGGTTCATGCAGTTCAAAAACAACAAAAAAATGTAATTAGACTCAACTGTTTCAATCGAGACTTGAAAAAATTAAATTAGGATCATCCTCTGTAACGGCTATCAGGAAAGATAGCTTGGACAGCTTTTGAAAATAATTCGGAGCGTTGTATGCCGAAGGCGTCGGTCGTCCCGGCAAGCTAATCCAATTGCTGGTAGAACGGCATTACCTGAAATACACCTATAACGAGAGTCACGAAACAGTCATAGAAAACCCGTGCTGACAATACTTTTGTGGCTATGAAGATTAACAGCATGAGCTTCAGATCGATCCGAGTCTTTTGACAAAGTGGATCAAACGGGTTGGGTCAAAAAACCTGGAAAAACTTTTACAGAAACTATCGAAACCGCAAAGAGAGGAAAGCTTTTTGGTTGGCGTCACATGCAAAGAGTGAATGTAGATACGACCGTGTAGGAAAAAGCCCTTGCGTTTCCAACCGAGGTACGGCAGTACTATCGGAGGCTTAAGAGTCTGGTGCCTCTAGCAAAACAGCAGGGAATGAATCTTTGGCAAAGCGCCATTTTTCAAGGTCGTTGTCTCTCCAGGGCTATTTTGGGAAAGGGTTTTGGAACAACAGCTTTTTATATATCATATCGGAAAAAATATTTGCGCCAGCCCGACTGAGGTGGTCGCAATCCAGAAAATATTCGTCTTGGGTGAAAAACCGAGTGTAGTCATAGAACTCTAAATCGGAATAGATTGCTTTGAGATCTTTCAGCGTGGCGGCATTCAATTTTTTATAATATGCCGGGACCCGTGTAAAGTAGTCCTCATGGAGTGGCGTGATTATCAGAATTAGGCGAATGTTCTTATCCTTGCATAGCTGCGTAATTTTTTTTAGAGAGTTAATCATCGTAGAAGAAGCTTTGAGCGTATCCCCCTCTCCGGGATAGTGGCGGGCGAGCGCAAGATTAACTCCTTTTTTTCTATCCTGCTTGAATCGATGGAAAAACTCCAGTTGTTCAATGTTTTTTTTCTGGAATCCTCCCCAGAACGGATATTCTGTAGCATTTGGTCGGTTAAAAATTGCTTTGAAAAAAAGGTGAAGATTCTGGTGTGCTTCAAACGGAAATCCGAGGTGCCATCGCATTAAGGCATAGATGTAACGGAAGTCGAGACGTTGGATAATCTGCCGGCCTTCTTTGTCCAGCAGCATGAAATAGCGGTTGTAGTCTCCAGGGGTTTTCTTGGGGTCGATAAGATCCTCATCTTGTTTTTTGCTGAATCTGGCAAAGGCGTAGGGTAGTATGACGGTTTTTATCTGTGGGTTGCCTTTGAGGATGTGCATGAGCTTGTAATATGTGTAAAAAGAAGTCTCGGCCGGAAGGCCTACATTGCAGGAACCGGGGATTACTTCGGGGTTGAAAGCGAAAGCCGCGAGTGAGGCACCGCAAAAAAGCGTTTGGACCTGGTCGTCCAGTTTGAAGTTTTTCGATGCGTATAAAGGTTTGATGATAAAAATTTTGTTTGCGAAACTAAGAAGGATGAACAGTGCGGTGCCGATTAACAAAAATAGTAGAGTATCTTTGAAATTTTTTTTCATGTCAGCGGCCTAGATTTAAAAGTAGATGAATTGATTCCTTGTGAATATGCCAACCAAAATGATTAGAAGAATAATCGTATAATTTGTTGCCCAGCGTTTTGGCCGCGGGGGGCTGGCTGAAAAACGTTCAGGTTTAATAAGGGTTTTCGCCGACGGTATTAGCTTTAGCGTAATGATCAGGTTCTTTGTATACGAAAGTAATTGCACATATTAAATAAGAAGCTTTGCATGAACGATGAAGCAGAATTCAAAGCAACTTTCGACAATTCTGTGATGACCGGTTCAGCCGAATTTGAAAGGTTTGATACACTTCTTTTTCACTTTAAACTGTTCCTGTTTCAGGCAGTATTTTTTTAACTTCTACCACTAAATAAGAAAAATCGCAACCAAAGATTGTAATAGTGCTGAATTTGCGTTTGTAAATGAACGTCCTTTTTATATCTTTTTTTATTTTCATAACAATAGTTTAGCAGGTCTTTTATTCTGTTAAACTGGTTATGACCCAAATGTTATATTATTTATAAACTTAGCGATTTGTATATAAAATATCACAACTGTCCAAAATAATTTGAAAATAGCCGTTTTTAATAAGCTAAGGGCCTGATTTTAAATTACATATTTTTATTATTGAAAAACAGGTTGTCAGTCTGTTTCATATGCTGTCCAAGACAAAATGACAGCATAAAATTTCAATTATATCCAGAAAGAGGATGTTGCAGAACTGCGGGGCAGTTTTGCTGATGAAAATAAAAATGGGAATGTTTGTCTAATCTTTTCGGGGTGATACTCCTAAGGTCCCTTGGTGGCTGTATTCAATACCCATTGCAAAAGCTCTGATATTTACATCAATGAAACGAGCGGGTGTTCTTTCTTTAATGATATCTTTTAAGATCTGAGTTTTAAACGGTAAGACCCCTGTACCTGCCAGCACACCCAACATAATCGTGTTGACGGCCAAAACGCTTCCAGCCTGTTTGGCAAATTCGGTTGCATCAAGTGAGATCACCCGGGGTGAGGTTTGACGGATCAATTCAAGCAAACCGTCAATATCAGGGTATGACGCCCCTTTTATTGACAGCGTAGACGGAACGACGGGATGTAGGTTGGTTATGACCAGCGTTTCCCTATTAGCCTTGGCTAATATACGTACAGTCTCAACCGGTTCAAAACCCAGTAACACATCGGCCCTGCCATCGGAGATAATCGGCCCGTAAATATCACCAATGCGTACCATGGTCTCGACGACTCCTCCACGCTGAGCCATACCATGCAATTCTCCGACAAGTACATTAAGTCCGGCTCTACACGCGGCTTCTCCCAGGAATTCGCTTGCCGTCAGGCTGCCCTGACCGCCGACACCGGTAATAAAAATATCAATCTTGGTCATAATCGTTATCCTGCACAGATATATTTTCTTAACTAAATTGTTATTTCCTGTTTCCGAGTTCTCTCGGACTATGAAATCAGATATTTTTTATTTCCAGAACAATTATTACTGTTCAGGCATATACCGGCTCACACCTGTCTTGGCTCTACAGGAAAAATGGCGTTGTTAGGACAGAGCTGGGCACAGACACCGCAACCGTTGCAGAGCAGCTCGTCAATATAAACAAGTCCTTCCTTCACGTAGATTGCCGGACATCCGAAATTATCAATACAGTTGTTACAGCGGGCACATTGTCCACAGCTCAGGCAGCGGTTGGCTTCACTGAGTGCCTGCTCAACTTCATATTTAGCTGAAATTTCATTCATGTCTTTTATCCGTGCTTCCGGTTCGCGCTGTCTGGGTTCATTACGCGGAGATTTTGCTATATTTGCAGGATGGTACCGGTTCATGCTTTCTGAAGGGCTTTTCTCTGTCTGAAGCTTCAGAGGCTTGATGATGTCTCCAGCTGAGAGGAAACTGTCAATACTGCGGGAAATTTTTTTGCCCTGGGCGACCGCAGAGATTACCGACCATCCTTCGTCTGTAACGTCTCCGGCAGCAAATATCCCCGGTTGGCTTGTCTGGCCCGTGTCGTGATTAACTATCAGAGCTCCTATGTCTGATAGTTCCAGCTCCGGGTCATTTTTAAAAACATCTCTCTGTTGTGCCTGGCCAATTGCAATAATTACATGGTCGGCCGCAAGTTCGAATCCGGAGCCGGTAATCGGCTTCACCCGGCGATATCCTTCCTGGTCCGGTTCTCCAAGCTCGGTTCGAATGCACCTGGCTGCTGTCACTTGTCCACCCTCCTCCAAAAAGCCAACCGGTACAGTAAGATATTGAATTTCAACACCTTCTTTCAGTGCTGCCTGTACATTCTCCGGGGCTGCCGGCATTTCTTCGTTTGATCGGCGATAAACGAGCCGCACAGACTCGGCACCGAGGCGCAAACCCGTACGGGCAGCATCAATTGCTGCGTCGCCGCCACCGCATACCAGCACCTGCCTGCCGATATGCCTTTCGCTTTTTAAGTTTACCCGTCTTAAGAATGTTAGGGATTCTTCAACTCCCTGACAGTCCTCACCTTCTATGCCTAGGTGCGATGCTTGGTGGGCACCGATGGCTATGCACACAGCCGCATATTTTTTTTCAAGTAAGGATTTTACAGTAAAGTCTTTACCCAGACTCATCCCGATCTTCACCGTGATGCCCACCGACAGCAGGCAATCTATCTCTGTCTTTAGCAGGTGCCGTGGGAGTCGAAACGGCGGAATTCCTGATGCCAGGAGCCCGCCCAAGGACTTTTCACGTTCGAATATGGTCACCTGATAGCCTCTCACGGTTAACTCATAGGCTGCAGTCAGACCTGCCGGGCCGGATCCAATCACAGCCACCTGCTTACTGCCCTTGACTTTCCGTTCTTTTTCAGACAGTTGGCGTACAGCCTCATAATAATTATGGCGCTTATCCTCGGCTTCCTGTTCAGCTACGAAACGTTTTACTTCATTGATTGCAACAGGGCTGTCATAATCTTTTAGCACGCAAACCGATTCACAGGGGTGATGGCAGACCCGTCCAAGCGTGATTGGAAGCGAAACCTGCATGCGGATCAGGTTAAGCGCATCATTGAATTTACCGGCACGGGCTAGTGAAAGATATCCGCTGATACAGACATTGGCCGGGCAGGCAAAAGTGCAGGGGGCCGTTTGAGGTTTTAACGGCCTTTCCTGTAAAGAGGAAATATTTTTTGACAGGATTTTCGTTTTGCTGCGCAGGATCTCTTCATCAAGCATGACCGGTATATTACAGGCATTATGGCTTGATGTTCTGCTGCAGAATTTGCAGGCCGTATGGTTGACCTGATAAACCGGGCTTTCTTGTCGCTGTTTGAGCACACGCTGAACAAAAAGCGGACACGGGTGCTGGCTGATTATGACCCGTACTCCTTTTTGCCGGTAGGCAGTCTCCACCGCACAAATTGTACTTTTCAGGTCATGGGGATCTACTAGCTGGACATTCTCCACCCCAAGCCCCTTTACCAGCTTCACCATATCAAGGGCTTTCTGTTTTTCTGTGTCCAGGGAAGTGCCGGGATGGGGTTGGTGACCGGTCATGGCGGTAGAGGAGTTATCAAGAATGACAAGCATTAAATCATGTCTGTTATGAACAGCGTTTACCAGACCGGTAATTCCGGAGTGGTAAAAGGTGGAGTCACCTATAAAGGCAACTTGACGTTGAGGATTGTTGATTGAAACGCCACTGGCCATCGTTATGCTTGAGCCCATGCACAAAAAGCTGTCTACCGTTAATAGTGGAGGTAACAGCCCGAGCGTATAGCAGCCGATATCATTGGCAAAATAAGTGTCCGGCTCGGCAGTACTTTTTACCGCATAGTACATGCTACGATGGGGGCATCCGGCGCAGAGGTTTGGCGGCCGATTGGGCAGATCTGGAAGTTCAACAGCAATGGACTTTTTTATTTTGACTCCGAGAAATTGACCTATAGCTGGCCGAATACGGTCCGGGTTAAGCTCAAAAATCCTCGGGATCAGGCCCTCTTCCTTGCCAAAAATCTTGACCAGGATTCCCATCCTATTAGCGATTGCACGCACTTCAGTCTCAAGATATGGCTCAAGCTCCTCAACAACGAGCACTTTTTTTGTCGAACCCAGAATTGTTTCTATTTGCTTTCGCGGCACGGGATGGATTGATGTCAGCTTCAGTACCTGGACCTGGTCACTTGCACCAAACTCTTCAAGCACTTCTTTTACATATGCATAAGCCACGCCAGCAGTAATGATGCCCACGTCACCACGTCCATCCAGCCGATCAATTCCGAGTTTCTGCATAGCCTGATAGGCTGCATGCTGTTTTTCCTGCAGCACAGAACGCAGTTTGCGGGCTACGGCGGGTACCGGTACCCATTGCATCGGATTTTTATCGAAATGGCCCTGAAAACGGCGCGGGATGAGAGGCCCGTAAGTGCAAACTCCGCGGGTGTGATTTACCCTGGTGGTGGTACGCAGCAATACTGGCAAACCGAGCTCTTCAGATAATAAAAAAGCGGTGCGTGTGAGCTCTTTGGCTTCAGCCGGATCGGAGGGTTCAAACATCGGCAACAGGCTTAGTTTGGCATAAAAACGATTGTCCTGCTCGTTCTGGCTGGAATGGATGGAGGGGTCATCAGCAGTAATAATTACCATCCCTGACCTTATGCCAGTATAAGAAAGTGTATTAAGGGGATCGGCCGCAACGTTAAGCCCAACATGTTTCATGCTGCACAGCGAGCGCATACCGGCAATCGATGCGCCTGCAGCCACTTCAAGAGCTACTTTTTCATTGGTTGAATACTCAAAGTAGACGTCCGATATTTGTGATAAAGAATAAAAGGTATCTGCAATTTCAGACGCCGGTGTTCCGGGATAAGAGGTTGCGACTTCAACGCCCGCTTCCAGTGCGCCCCGTACAATGGCAACGTTGCCGAGAAGAAAGGCCTTTCTCCCGGGATCTTCATCAAGCAGAAATTTCATTTGATCATGACCCCCCTTTCACGCGAGAGTGTGCATGTAAAAAAAAAAGATTCAGTCTACCCATAAATAGCATATTTTTGTTTGAAAGAAAAACACATCAAAAGATGTGTTTAAAAAAGGAATAACACCCGGCCTTTCAAATTTTAAAATCTGTAAATCTTATGTTGGAGGCCATAGCAATTGCTATTCGTTCTATATTTATTCAGCCACTCACACTATTGGAATATATTCGGTCTTTTGACTGTTTTCATTAACGTTTTTTCTGTTCGCTGAAAGAAACCTTGGAAAACAGCCGGTATTTTGGAGATGAGCGGCTTCGTTTCCCTGAGTGTCCGATTTTAACAAGCTGTTGTTCAAACTTAAAGTAAAGATATCAAGAGATATGTTTACAACCCAAAAGGTTGCCTTGTTTTTTGAGGTTTTTATGTCTTGTAATTTAAAAAGCTTTGTCAATAAAACCTACGGATGAATTTATGACCTTACTTAGAGTATATAGAGCCTGTCCAAAAATATAAAGTGCTTAAGTGACAGTGGGGAAAAGATC